>NZ_JBIAIN010000003.1:0-510740 GCF_042871445.1 Streptomyces sp. NPDC005794 | reverse complement strand
CGGGCGGTGCCCCCGCCCCGGGGGGGGGGGGGGGGGGGGGGGGCTGTGCGGCACCCCCCCGGGGCCCCCCCCCCCCCCCCCCCCTAACGGGGGGGGGGGGGCCGGCCCCCCCCGCGCGCCGCCCCCCACCAACGATCCCGGACCGCTTCTCAGCCGGATCCGACGAACAGCACCAGCAGCAGCCACACGACCGGCGCGCTCGGCAGGAGCGAGTCGAGCCGGTCCATGATGCCGCCGTGGCCGGGCAGCAGCGTGCCCATGTCCTTGATCCCCAGGTCCCGCTTGATCATGGACTCGCCCAGGTCCCCCAGCGTGGCGCTGGCGGCGACGGCGAGACCCATCAGCAGGCCCTGCCACCAGCTCCCGCCGTCGATCAGGAACTCCATGCACAGGGCGCCGGCCACCATCGCGAAACCGACCGCGCCGAGCAGTCCCTCGCGGGTCTTCCCGGGGCTGATGCGCGGTGCCAGTTTGTGCGTGCCGAAGCGCCAGCCGACGGCGTACGCGCCGGTGTCGCTGACCACCGTCAGGAGGAGGAAGGTCAGTACACGCCACGCACCGTCGTCCGCGGTGAGCATCATGGCGACGAACGTTGCCAGGAAAGGCACGTAGAACACGGCGAAGACACCTGCCGTGACGTCCTTGAGGTAGCCCTCGGGCGGCTCCGTCATCCGCCACACGAGCACCGCGAGGGCCGTGAGCGCCATGGCCACCCAGGCGCCCTCCGCCTCCCGCACATAGCCGGCGACCACCATCGCGGCGCCACCGACGGCGAGCGGCACGAGGGGGACGTTGATCCCCTTGCGCTCCTTGAGGCGGGAGGTGAGCTCCCAGAGCCCCACCACCACCGCCAGCACGACGACCCCGACGAAGACGGCCTTCACGATGAAGAGCGACCCGGCGACGACCGCGCCGAGCCCGAGGCCGACCCCTATGGCGGCACGCAGATCACGCCCCGCACGCTTCTTCTGCGGCGGGGGTGACGGCAACGGGGTGGACATGGGCTCCTGCGGCTTCTCGTCACGGAACAGGGGGCCGCTGACGCGCGCGGCGTCCCTGTTCCGGTCGTCGCGGTCGTCAGCGTCTCTACCTGCGTCGGGAACGTCCGGCACGATGGGCATGGGCCGAGTCTGCTGGGCGCCGTACACATCGTATGCAGGACCCGCCGGAGCGGCCCCCGTCTCGGGCGCGCCCCAGTAGCCGGCTCCCTGCGGGGCGCCCCGGGAAGAGTCGTTCATCAGACTTCGAGCAGCTCGGCTTCCTTGTGCTTGAGCAGCTCGTCCACCTGCGCGACGTACTTCGCGGTGGTGTCGTCGAGCTCCTTCTCCGCACGGCGGACCTCGTCCTCGCCGGACTCCTTGTCCTTGACGAGCTTGTCGAGCGTCTCCTTGGCCTTGCGGCGGATGGAGCGGATCGAGATCTTGGAGTCCTCGGCCTTGGTCTTGGCGACCTTGATGTACTCCTTGCGGCGGTCCTGCGTGAGCTCGGGGAACGTCACGCGGATGATGTTGCCGTCGTTGCTCGGGTTGACGCCGAGGTCGGAGTCACGGATCGCCTGCTCGATGTTGCGCAGAGCGGTCTTGTCGAACGGGGTCACCACGGCCATCCGCGGCTCGGGGACCGAGAACGAGGCGAGCTGGTTGATCGGGGTCAGCGCGCCGTAGTAGTCCGCGACGATCTTGTTGAACATCGCCGGGTGCGCACGGCCGGTACGGATCGCGGCGAAGTCCTCTTTCGCGACCACGACGGCCTTCTCCATCTTCTCCTCGGCCTCGAGGAGGATTTCTTCGATCACCACGTGCTCCTGCGTGTCTTGAGCGGACCCGGCATCGTCGGGTCCTGCGGATCCTGCGTCGCGTCCTCACCTGCACGGTGTCCGACCGGCAGGCCGTTGTCCATCTTTGGGGCTGTCAGGCCCGGGTGCTCTCGTCGCTCACCAGCGTGCCGATCTTCTCACCCTTGACCGCGCGGGCGATATTGCCCTCCGTGGTCAGTTCGAACACCAGGATCGGAAGCTGGTTGTCACGGCAGAGCGTGATGGCGGTGGCGTCGGCGACCCTGAGGTCGCGGGCGATCACCTCGCCGTACTCCAGGGCGTCGAACTTCACCGCGTCGGGGTTGGCCTTCGGGTCGGAGTCGTAGACCCCGTCCACGCCGTTCTTCCCCATCAGCAGCGCCTCGGCGTCGATCTCCAGAGCACGCTGGGCGGCGGTCGTGTCGGTGGAGAAGTACGGCATTCCCATACCGGCCCCGAAGATCACGACGCGCCCCTTCTCCAGGTGCCGTACGGCACGGAGCGGGATGTACGGCTCCGCGACCTGGCCCATGGTGATGGCGGTCTGGACGCGCGAGTCGATGCCTTCCTTCTCTAGGAAGTCCTGCAGCGCCAGGCAGTTCATGACCGTGCCGAGCATGCCCATGTAGTCGGACCGCGCCCGGTCCATGCCGCGCTGCTGCAGCTCGGCGCCGCGGAAGAAGTTGCCTCCGCCGATGACGACCGCGATCTCCGCGCCGTCGCGCACGACAGCGGCGATCTCACGCGCGATGGCGTGCACGACATCCGGGTCGACGCCCAGACCGCCGCCACCGGCGAACGCCTCACCGGACAGCTTCAGCATGAAGCGGCCGGAAATCTTGCCGTCGTCGCGTTTGTGGTCGCCCTGGGTGGCGTCCGCGCCCTTGTTCATGGGAATTCTCCTCGTGCACATACGAAGAAGGCCATTGCCGGTGGGTCTGTTGTCCCTCAGCGGCAATGGCCTCCTCGTCAGATCTGCGGTCGTCCGGCTGGGTGCGGCCGACGACTGCACCAGACCCTATCGGGGTCCACCGTTGTTCGCGGACGGACTCAGATGCCGACCTTGATGCGCGAGAAGCGCGTCAGGCTGACACCGGCCTCGTCCAGGACCTTCTGGACCGACTTCTTGTTGTCCTTCGCGAAGGCCTGCTCAAGGACGACGATTTCCTTGAAGAAGCCGTTGACGCGACCCTCGACGATCTTCGGGAGGGCGGCCTCGGGCTTGCCCTCCTCACGCGAGGTGGCCTCGGCGACGCGGCGCTCGTTCTCGACCGTCTCGGCCGGGACCTCGTCGCGGTTGAGGTACTTCGGGGCGAAGGCGGCGATGTGCTGCGCGACGTCCTTGGCAACCTCGGCGTTCTCCTTGTCCAGCTGGACGAGGACGCCGACCTGCGGCGGGAGGTCGGGCATGGTGCGGTGCATGTACGCGGCCACGTAACCGCCGGTGAACTGCGCGAAGCGGTCCAGGACGATCTTCTCGCCGAGGTTGGCGTTGGCCTCGTCCACGTACGCCTGGACGGTCTTGCCGGACTCGATCTCCGAGGCGAGGAGCGCCTCGATGTCGGCCGGGGAGGTCGCGGCGACGTGCGCGGCGAGCGTGTTGGCGACGCTCTGGAACTTCTCGCCCTTGGCGACGAAGTCCGTCTCGCACTTCAGCTCGAGCAGGACGCCGGACGTCTTGTCCTCGGAGATGAGGGAGACGACGGCACCGTTCTCGGCAGAACGGCCTTCGCGCTTGGCGACGCCCTTCTGGCCCTTGATACGGAGGGCCTCGACCGCGCCGTCGACGTTGCCGTCGGCCTCGTCGAGGGCCTTCTTGCAGTCCATCATGCCGGCGCCGGTGAGCTCGCGGAGCTTCTTGACGTCAGCGGCGGTGTAGTTCGCCATGAGTCTGTTTCTCTCTCGAAGTCTGAAAGATCTACGGGTGGACGGCGGGGGCGGTGCCAGTGCACCGGCCCCCGCCGTCATTCAGCCGTGACTGACGGGTGTCAGGCCTGCTCGGCGTCCGCGGCCGGAGCCTCGGCAGCGGGGGCCTCGGCGGCGGGGGCCTCGGCCTGCTCGGCAGCCTGCTCGTCGGCAGCGGCGACCGGCTCGGCGTCGGCGGCCTTCTCCGTCTCGGCGGAGGACTGGACCTCGGCGTCGTCCTTCTTCTCGCCCGTGAGCAGGTCGCGCTCCCACTCGGCGAGGGGCTCGCCGGCGGCCTTCTCGCCCGGCTTCGAGTCACCGGTGGCGGCACCGGAACGGGCGATGAGGCCCTCGGCGACAGCGTCGGCGATCACGCGGGTGAGCAGGGTGACGGAGCGGATCGCGTCGTCGTTGCCCGGAATCTTGTAGTCGACCTCGTCGGGGTCGCAGTTGGTGTCGAGGATCGCGACGACCGGGATGTGGAGCTTGCGCGCCTCACCGACGGCGATGTGCTCCTTCTTGGTGTCGACGATCCAGACGGCGCTCGGCACCTTCTGCATCTCGCGGATACCACCGAGGGTCTTCTCCAGCTTGGCCTTCTCGCGGGAGAGGACCAGGAGCTCCTTCTTGGTGAGGCCGGAGGCGGCCACGTCCTCGAAGTCGATGAGCTCGAGCTCCTTCAGACGCTGAAGGCGCTTGTAGACGGTGGAGAAGTTGGTGAGCATGCCACCGAGCCAACGCTGGTTGACGTACGGCATGCCGACGCGCGTCGCCTGCTCGGCGATGGCCTCCTGGGCCTGCTTCTTCGTACCCACGAACATGATGGAGCCGCCGTGGGCGACGGTCTCCTTGACGAACTCGTAGGCGCGGTCGATGTACGACAGCGACTGGAGCAGGTCGATGATGTAGATGCCGTTGCGCTCGGTGAAGATGAAGCGCTTCATCTTCGGGTTCCAGCGACGGGTCTGGTGACCGAAGTGGACGCCGCTTTCCAGCAGCTCCCGCATCGTGACGACGGCCATGGCCGTACTCCTTGAGGTACTCGGTTATCGCGACCGCAGGATTGCTGTCGCGCCTGACGCCCCGACGCGCCGTGCCACGAGGGACCGAGGAGCGCGGCCACCGTCCGCAGAGAGGGAGGTGGCGGGGCGTGCGAAGTCGACCCGGTGACCCGGATCGCCAGAAGAAGTGTACGGGACCCGCCGGGTGCCGGGTGACGGCGATGTCCACAACCTCCCGGTCGTCCACAGATCCGGACCTTGATCCCCGCGGAGCACGCCTTCGGTGGATCGTTTCCGTCATGTGCCGCTCACCTGGAAAAACCGCCGGCCGACCCCGTGACGCCCTTCCGGCTGCGCCGCTGCCCGCCGCGCTGCCGGCAGTCCTGATGACCGCGCTGCTCGTGATCCTGCTGGGGCCCGCCGCCGCCATGGCCGCGGCGGGAGCGCCGTCCGAAAGCGACCGTGCCTGGCCGCTCGCGGGCCGGCCACCGGTCGTACGGGGCTGGGAACCGCCCGCCGGCCCGTACGGGCCGGGCCATCGTGGGGTCGACCTCGCCGCCCCGCCGGGCACCCCGGTGCGGGCGGCCGCCCCCGGCCGGGTCGCCTTCGCGGGGCCGGTGGCGGGGCGCGGGGTGGTCTCCGTCGACGTGTCCGGGAGCGGGAAGCCACCGCTCCGCTTCACGTACGAGCCGGTGCGGGCGCGGGTCACCGCGGGCGACGAGGTGGTCGCGGGGCAGGTGGTGGGAATGGTCGGGACGGAGCCGTCCCACTGCGCCTCCGGCTGCCTGCACTGGGGGCTGCGGCGCGGGGACGTCTATCTGGACCCCCTGTCGCTGCTGCCTCCGTCACTGCTGCGACGTGGGCCTTCCCGGCTGCTGCCGGTGTTCGGCGTACCGCTCCCGCAGACGGACCGCGGGCCCGCTGCTCAGCCCCGTACGCCGCGAAGGATCATGGCCACGGCCGTGTCCGCAACGATGCCTGGTTCCTCCGCCGCGCCCAGCTCGATCCTGCGCACCGCCGCGTCCACGGAGCCCTGCAGCAACATGGCCGCGAGCCTCGGCTCGGTGTGGCCCAGGCCGGCGAGCGCCTCGATGATCATGGTGATCAGCCCGCCGTGCGCGGCGCGGATCTTCTCGCGCGCGCCCGCGTCCAGCTCGCTCGCGGAGATGGCCACGACCGCGCGGTGCCGCCGGTCGCCGACCAGGTCGAGCTGCCGGCGCACATAGGCCTCGATCTTCGCCTCGGGCGCGTCTGCCCGCTCCATCGCGTTCTCGACCTCGGCGGCCCAGACGGGGAAGTCGACGGCGCAGAGCTCCTCGACCACGGCGGCTCGAGAGCGGAAATACTCGTAGACGGAGGACCTGGCGAGGCCGGTGCGCTCGGCGAGAGCGGGGAAGGTCAGCGCCTCCGTACCCCCCTCGGACAGCAAGGAGCGAGCGGCGTCCAGGAGGGCGCCGCGCTGCATGGTCCGGTGCTCGGCCACGGAGGCCGCTCGAATCCTGGGCACGCCTCCACTCTACGGCGGCATCGGTTCGAAGGGGGGTCCACGTCCTCGGTCGGGTGGCCGAAGCCGCTCCGCTCAGCGCCCGGCGTCGGCCAGCTTCGCCCTGAGCTGCAGCACCGACTTGGTGTGGATCTGACTGACCCTGCTCTCGGTGACCCCGAGGACATTGCCGATCTCGGCGAGGGTCAGCCCTTCGTAGTAGTAGAGAGTGACCACGGTCTTCTCCCGCTCCGGGAGCGTGTTGATGGCACGGGCGAGCAGCCGTCTGAGCTCCCGGTCCTCGGCGACCTCGACCGGATTGTCGGCCGCGGTGTCCTCCAGGGTGTCCATCAGGCTCAGCCGGTCGCCGCCCTCGCCGCCGACGTGCAGCAGCTCCTCCAGGGCCACCACGTTGGCCAGCGACAACTGGCTGAAAACTGCGTGCAGTTCCTCGAGGGCGACACCCATCTCCGCGGCGACCTCGGCCTCCGAGGGCGTACGCCGCAGTTGCGCCTCCAGCGTGGCGTAGGCGCGCTCGACGTTGCGCGCCTTCTGCCGCACCGACCGGGGAATCCAGTCCAGCGCCCGTAGTTCGTCGATCATCGCGCCGCGGATCCTGGTGATCGCGTAGGTCTCGAACTTGATGGCCCGCTCGATGTCGAACTTCTCGATGGCGTCGATCAGCCCGAAGACACCGGACGAGACGAAGTCCGCCTGTTCCACATTGGACGGCAGCCCCACGCTGACCCGGCCGGCGACGTACTTCACGAGGGGTGAGTAGTGCAGGATCAGCTGCTCCCGCAGCCGTTCGTCACCGGTGGTCTTGTACGAACGCCACAACTCGTCGAGCGAGGAGGGGGCGGGAGGGCGCACAGTGCCACGCGCAGCCGGTGGTACTGCCGCGCGGTCAGACCCGGAGGTGTGCTGGGGCATGTGGTGCCTTGAGCCGTTCTGCTGTGAAGTGCTGGGACGTGTCGCTGGGGCGGATTCCTTGTGAGCGTAGCGTGACTGTGGTGTTGCAGTGCGCTCAGGACAAGGGAACCGCGCGGTGCGATTTCACCCAAATCCCTCGCCGTTCCCTGTTTTCCGACAGGCCGACAGCGAGGGCCGTCACCGCTCACACCGTCCCCCGGAGGGCTGACCCGGTGCTGCCGAGGTCACCGGCATCACCTTTTCACCCGAATGCTCCGGGTCAAGTACCGCCTCGCCGCGCGCCCTCATCGCGTGTCCGTCCCGGCGTCAACCGCCATCCGTCGCCCTCGCGTTCGACGAACCCCAGTGAGTGCAGTTCGTACAACCGACCGAGGGCTTCATCGGTTGACGTCCCGGCGCCCCGGGCCACGTCACGCCCGTCCACGACTCCGGTCCACGGCAGTGCCTCCAGCACCCGTGCGGAGGCGGCGTCGAGGTGGTCCCTGGGCAGGACCGGTCCGCATCTGGCCGGGGCCAGTTCGCCGATCTCCCCCACGAGTTCGGCGATTTCGGCCGCATCGGTGACCAGCACACCCTCGCCGCGCAGGAGTTCATGGACCCCGGCCGAGAGACCGCTGGTGGCGGGACCCGGCACCCCCATCGTGAAACGCCCCAGCCGTAGCGCGTTCCTCGCGGTGACCAGGGAGCCGCTGCGGTATTCGGCCTCCACCACCACGGTGCCTCTCGTGAGCGCCGCGATCACCCTGTTCCGCAGGATGAATCTGCTGCGCGTCGGATGGTCCGAGGGCGGCAGCTCACCCATGACCACGCCCTGTTCCACGATGCGCCCGATCAGCTCGGCGTGCCCCCGCGGATAGGCCACATCCACTCCACAGGCCAACACCGCCATGGTCGCCCCGCCCGCGGCCAGCGCTCCGCGATGGGCGGCGCCGTCCACCCCGAACGCCGCACCGGAGACCACGACCCATCCCCGCTCCGCCAGCCCCGCGGCGAGCGTCCCCGCCATGTGCGCCCCGTAGGGCGTGCAGGCCCGCGCGCCGACCAGGGCGACCGAGCGCAGCGCCCAGAGGCGCAGGTCGGACCGGCCGCGCACCCAGAGCCCGATGGGCCGCGCGTCACCCAGGTCGTCGAGCTGGCTCGGCCACTCCCGGTCACCGGGGCAGACGAACCGCCCGCCCACCGCGGATACGTCCGCCAGGTCCTGCCCGGGGTCGGCGCTCGACGCCCGTAAGCGGTAGCCGGCGAGCCGGGTCTCCGTCATCCCTTTGAGCGTCCGCGCCGATCCGTCCGTACCGGCGAGAAGCCGCAGCAGCTCGACGGGCCCGATCTCACGGATCCAGCGGCCGCCGCGCTCGTCCCCCGGCTCGAACACGCGAGTGAGGGCCGCCCGCGCCAGCCGCTCCCGCGTGTTCAGGCCGTGGGCCGACACCGGCCGCTCCCGCTCGCCGCCCCGCTCGCCGCGGCCCGGCAGGGCGTTCACAGTGCGCTTGCCTTCATCGGGGCACCCCGCTGAATGCCCGTCCGCAGCTCCAGCGCCACCGCGACGTCCGAGGCGTCCGGGCGGTCGGCGGCTCTCAGGTCCGCCACGGTCCAGGCCACGCGCAGGACCCGATCGAGGCCGCGGGCCGTGAGGGCGCCCCGCTCCATGTCGCGTTCGGCCGCCATCAGGGCGCCGGGCGCCGTGACCAGCCTGGTCCGCAGCTCGTGCCCGGGCACCTCGCTGTTGGTGGTCCAGGGGGTGCCGGCGAGCCGCTCCGCGGCGCGCTCCCTGGCCTCCCGCACCCGGGCGGCCACCCCGGCCGAGGACTCCCCACGGCCGCCGCCCCCCATCAGGTCCGCCCTGCCCACCGGTTCGACCTCTACCCGCAGGTCCACCCGGTCGAGCAACGGGCCGGACAACCGCGACTGATAGCGGCGGACCGCGGAGGGCGGACACTCACAGCCCGCCCCGGTCAGGGTGTGCCTGCCGCACGGACAGGGGTTCGCGGCCAGGATCATCAGGAAGCGCGCGGGCAGCCGGACGACCCCGGCCGCGCGCGCGACCACCACGTGTCCGGACTCCAGGGGCTGGCGCAGCGCGTCCAGGGCCCGTCCGGAGAACTCCGGGGCTTCATCGAGGAAGAGAACGCCCCGGTGCGCCAGGGACACCGCTCCCGGCCTCGGCAGGCCGTTCCCCCCGCCCACGAGGGACTGCATCGTCGCCGAGTGGTGCGGTGCGCAGTACGGTGCTCTGCTGATCAGTGGTTCACCCGGCGGGAGGATGCCCGCGACCGAGTGCACCGCCGTCACTTCGAGGGATTCCTGTCGGGAGAGCGGCGGCAGGATGGCCGTGAGCCGCTCGGCCAGCATGGTCTTTCCCGCGCCGGGCGGCCCGGAGAGCAGCAGATGGTGTCCGCCCGCCGCCGCCACCTCCAGGGCCTTGCGCGCCCTGCCCTGGCCCGCTACATCGGCCAGATCGGGCCGGTGCGCCGTGCCGTCGGCCGACAGCGGGGCCAGCCCGGTGCCGAGGCCCGCTCCGGGCACCATCAGCCCGGCGAGCATCGTGTCGGGGCGGCCCCGGTCGGCGGACGGCTCCTCCGGCACGGGTTCGTCGCCGAGGACGGCGATCAGCTGGCGCAGGCTCCGTACGCCGAGGACGGAGATGCCGGGCACGAGGGCGGCCTCCCCCGCGGTCTGTTCGGGGACGACGACGTGCCGGTATCCCGCCTCCGCGGCCGCGAGCACCGCGGGCAGCACTCCGCGCACCGGGCGGACCCTGCCGTCGAGGCCCAGCTCCCCGATCATCACCACATCGGCGATGGCGGCAGGGTCGATCCGCTCGGCCGCGCCGAGCACCGCACACGCGACGGCGAGGTCGAAACCCGAACCGCCCTTGGGTACGGAGGCGGGTGACAGACCCACCGTGAGTTTCTTCTGCGGCCACTCGGCCCCGGAATTGACGACCGCGGCCCTGACTCTGTCCCGGCTCTCCACCAGGCTCTTGTCCGGCAGGCCGACGAGCGTGAACGCCGCCACGCCTGGTTCCAGATCGGCCTGGACCTCCACCACCACGCCCTCGACGCCGACCAGGGCCACCGAACACGCCCGCGCGAACCCCATCAGGCCACGCCCCGCACGTGTTCGACGACCGGGGCGCCGCGCCTGGGCAGGATCACGCCGATCAGGTCGATCCGGACCCCGCCCGGCGGCGGGCCGCCGTGCCGGGCGAGCCAGATCTCGGCGAGCCGGCGCAGCCGGTCGGCCTTGACCGGTGTGACGGCCTCCATCGGATGTTCGAAGGAGCCCGCCCTGCGGGCCTTCACCTCGCAGACGACCACCGCGTCGCCGTCCCTGGCGACGATGTCGATCTCTCCTGCGCGACACCGCCAGTTGCGCTCCAGCACGGTCATACCGGCGTCTGCCAACAGCCGAGCCGCCAGATCCTCGCCGTACCGCCCGAGTGCCCCCCGTGCGTTCATATCGGCACCACCTCCGGCACCGACTGTGACGCGCACCGCCCGATCTATTGGATCTTGGTGGACAACCAGGACGATGTGAATATCCCGGCCACTCGGACGAGTGAACCGGGACACCGGGGAGCACGTCCGGGATCAGCCGCCCGGGAGTTCGAGATCACTCTTGTTGAGCTCTTCGATATTCACGTCCTTGAACGTCAACACCCGGACCTGCTTGACGAACCGGGCGGGCCTGTACATGTCCCAGACCCACGCGTCCGCCATGGAAACCTCGAAAAAGACCTCACCCTGGACCGAATGCACCTGCATCTCGTAGTCGTTGGTGAGGTAGAAGCGCCGTTCGGTCTCGATCACATATTTGAACAGACCGACGACATCGCGGTACTCCCGGTAGAGCTTCAGCTCCATCTCGGTCTCGTACTTCTCGAGGTCCTCGGCACTCATGGCATGTTCCCCTTCAGCCGTGCGTCCCCCCATTGTGCGTCAGCTCCCCGCACCCCTGGCCGATTAGACGACTTCGGGGGCGAGAACCAACGGAACACTCGGGGGACCCTCGTCGAGCAGCGTGCGCAGCAGCCCGGCGAGCTTGGTCGGATACACCGTCTCACGCGTGGCGAGAAGTTCGGCGGAAGTCCACCACCTCAGACCTGCGACACTGCGCAGCTCCAGCTCGGTGAGGCCCTTCTGATCGGTGGCCGTCTGCGACGTACGGGCCAGGAAGTACCACTCGTCCTGGTCCCAGCGCCGCCCGTCGAACGGGAAGGAGCAGATTCTCGTCCACAGCAGCGGACCGAGGGAGACATCCGTGATCCCGGTTTCTTCGGCGAGCTCGCGCAGGGCGGCCTCCTCCCGGCTCTCCTCACCCTCCAGGCCACCGCCCGGGGTGAACCACCAGCTCTCGTCCGGATCCTCGGGCTCGAAGCCGTGGAGCAGCAGGATCCGGTCGTCCGGGTCCAGGAGCACCACACGGGCGACCTTGCGTGTCTCAGTACGCACCGGCGGACGCCTCCGGCCGCCTGCTCCCCCGTTGTGCCGAGCGCGCCACGAGCGGGCCGTAGGCCGCTCCGCCCAGGATCAGCACCACACCCACCGCGAGGGCGCCGACCTGCAGCGGGAGCGGCCCGTCGGACGACACGCCGCCGGGCAGGGCCGCGAAGGCCGCGGGCCGGCCGATCATCCCGTTCATGGGCCAGACCACGGCGTCCACCCGTGCCTGGACCGCGCTGCGGGGCACTGAACCCTGTCCCGGTTCCTCCAGGTGGACGCGGGAATCCATGGAGGTACTGCGCTCGTCCCCGAGGAGGAAGAGCTGGCCTTCGGGAACATCGGCCGTGAAATTCTGGGGGGAGGCCGGAGCCTCACCGTCCGCGGAGGTGAGCGACGAGGCGCCCTCGGCACGCAGATACGGTTCCTCGATGGGCTTGCCGTTGACGGTGAGCCGGCCGTCCTTGTCGCAGCAGGCGACCTTGTCACCGCCCACACCGACGACCCGCTTCACCATGGGCACGTCACCCCACGTCGAATCGATGAAGACGACCACGTCACCGCGCCGCACGTCATCGCCGTCCAACCGCTCCGCGAGGACCCGGTCGCCGGCATTCACCGTCGGGGCCATCGACTCGGTCGGCACGGTGTACGGCTTGTACACCACCGCTCCCCAGGCGAACCCGCCGAGGAAGAGCACACAGCCGACGGCCACGGCCAGGTTCGACAACGCGTTGCCGAGCCGACCGCGGCCGTCCGTACGTCCTGATCCACTCATCCCAGCGCTCCCCCATCGGAGATCGACAATCGCTGATCCGAGTCGGCACCCTACCCGGCGGTATGCCCGCGGGTCAGCCTGCGGCGACGCCAGAACACGAGGGGCAGTGCCCCGGCTACACCCAGTGCTCCGGGCACAGCCGCAGCGGCCACCGCGTTCAGCGCGGGCTGGTCGAACGTGCCCGGCACCGGGAGGGTCGCCCAGCGGTTGACGGGCCAGGCCACGACGACGGCCCGCCCGACCACTTCGTCCGTCGACACCGTGCCCTGACCGGGCAGCTCCTGGTGGTAACGGGAGTCCAGCGAATTCTGCCGGTGGTCACCCATCACCCAGATCCGTCCCTCGGGCACATGGATCGGCCCGAACGGCTCGTCGTCGCAGGCACTGTTTCCCTCGAAGATGAACGACTTGTCGTCCAGCGCCTTGCCGTTGACCGTCACCGGCCCGTTCTTCTTGCACTCGACCGTGTCGCCGCCGACCGCGATGACCCTCTTGATCAGGTCCTTCTCCTCGGCGGACGGCATCAGCCCGATGAAGCTCAGGAACTTCTGCACCGCGTTGGGTTCGGGCGTCGCGGTGGTGTCCAGCCAGCCGCCCGGGTCGTGGAAGACCACGACCTCTCCGCGCTCCGGCTCCGAGCCGAACCACGGCGTCAGTTTGTCGACCAGCACCCGGTCCCCCCGCTGCAGAGTGTTCTGCATGGAGTCGGAGGGAATCGAGAACGCCTGCACCAGGAACGTCTTGATCAGCAGCGCGAGAATGAGCGCGATACCGATGAGGAGCGGCAGTTCCTTCCAGAACGACCGCGGCTTCTTCACCGCCGTACTGCCGCCGCCCGGGGACTCGCCGTCACTCTCCGCCTCCACCGGGGCCCCGTTGCTCGAAGGCCGGTCCTCGGGTTCGTCGTGTCCGGATCGTGCGCCGACCGCCAAATCCCCCACATCCACTCCTCACTCCGTGCCAACGCCCGCGCCCGATTCGGCGCAGGCCCACCACTCCCATAACGAGCGGGAGTTCCGCAGGGGTCGGGAGCAGGATCATTCCATTGCGATCCTGGGATGACACACTATTCGACGGAGCAGCCCCAGCCGTCGCTCCGACGCCCGCGTCAGGGACGGAGGCGTACGTTCCGGGCTCCTCCAGCCTGCGCCAATGCCCGAACGGCCAGGCGATCACCACAGCCCGGCCCACGACCTCGTCCTCCGACACCGTGCCCTTCCCCGGTTTGTCGAGATGGAATCGCGAGTCCGCGGAATTCGACCGGTGGTCACCCATCACGAAGATGCGGCCTTCGGGAACCTTCACCTCGAATTTGAGCGTGGAGGGTACATCGCCGGGATTCAGATACGGCTCGTCGAGCGCCACCCCGTTGACCGTGATCCTGCCGTCGGCGCCGCAGCACTTCACGGTGTCGCCCCCGAGGGCCACCACGCGCTTGATCAGATCCTGCTCGTCCTCGGAGGGGAGCAGTCCGATGAAGGTCAGCAGTTCCTTGACCTGTTTGACCCCGGCGGGCGGGTCCTCGGTGACGGCGCTCTCCTGCTGCAGCCACCCGCCCGGATCCTTGAAGACGACGACGTCGCCACGCCGTGGTTCGGAACCGAACCACGGGGTCAGCTTGTCCACCAGCACCCGGTCACCGATCCGGATGGTCTGTTCCATCGACCCGGAGGGGATCACGAAGGCCTGGACGAGGAAGGTCTTGAGCACCAGCGCGATCAGCAGCGCCACCAGGATGAGGAGGGGTATCTCCTTGATCGCGGACCGGCGCCTGCGGCGTTTCACCTTACGGGCCAGCTTGCGCCGCTCCGCCCGCGTGGGCAGTGAGCGGCCCGAGGCCGGCCCCGGGCCGGTGGGCAGCGGCGGGCTGGTGTCCGGCTCTCCCCGCTTGCGCCCCCGGTTACCCATGGTGCGCGTCCGTCGGCCGTATGCCGGTGAAAGCCTCGGCGCCTTCCAGGGAGCCCATCCTGCCGAGCGGCCAGCCGAGCCAGTCGACCCGTCCGATCACCCGCTCGACGGGCACCATGCCGCCCCCGGGCTGACCCAGGTGGTCGCGGGAGTCCCGTGAGTTGCTGCGGTGGTCTCCCATCACCCACAGCGTGCCCTCGGGCACCACGATGTCGAAGGCGACCTCCGACGGGTGGTCACCCGGGTGCAGGTACTCCTCATCCACCGGAGCGCCGTTCACCTCGAGCCTCCCCCGCTTGTCGCAGCAGACCACACGGTCGCCCCCCACGCCCACCACCCGCTTCACGAAGTCGGACCCGGCGGGTTCGGCCAGCCCCAGGGACGCGGCCGCACCGCGCAGCAGCGCGCCGACGGGGTTCTCCCCGGACGCCGTCTCCTGCACGAAGGATCCCGTGCCGTCGAAGACCATCACGTCGCCGCGCCGAGGCTCCGAGCCGAAACGGTACGCCAGTTTGTTGACGAGGACCCGGTCCCCGACCCGCAGCGTGGGCTCCATCGAGCCGCTGGGGATGAGGAAGGGCTGCAGCACGAACGTGCTGAACAGCAGCAGGGCGACCGTGCAGAGCATGCCCAGGAAGACGGTGCGTCCCCACGACATCGACATCGGCATCGTCGTGGTCGTGGCCCGAGGGTCCGGGACATGCGTGAAGCGCGACCCCTCCTCCGGCCCGTCTTCGGGGCCGGAGGAGCGATCGCGCTCCGTGTGCTGTGCTTCCGTGTCCATCGGAGCCGGATTCTATCCGGCCGCGCTGTGGACGCCGGAGGTGAATCAGCGGTCGCGCTTCTCCTTGATCTTCGCGGCCTTGCCGCGGAGCTCACGGAGGAAGTACAGCTTGGCGCGACGGACGTCACCACGGGTGACGAGCTCGATCTTCTCGAAGATCGGGCTGTGCACCGGGAAGGTGCGCTCGACGCCGACGCTGAAGGAGACCTTGCGGACCGTGAAGGTCTCGCTGACGCCCGAGCCCTGGCGGCGGATGACGACGCCCTTGAACTGCTGGATACGGGAGCGGTTGCCCTCGATCACGCGCACGTGGACGTTGACGGTGTCGCCGGGGCGGAACGCCGGGAGGTCGGTGCGGAGGGTGGCGGCGTTGACGCCATCGAGCAGCGAAGTCATGTTGTCTGCTTTCTTCGCCGATGCCACAGGTCATCGACGGGAAGGTTGGAGAGTGAGGTTCGGGTGCTGATCACATCGGGCGGGCGTCTGTCCCCCTGTGGCAGGGGCGCACACCGGACGTACAGCGGGCCTATTCTTCCACGGCCTCGGGCCTGCGCCAAAATCGTCCGTCGGGCGCCGGGGACCAGCCGAGGATCGAGAGCATCTCACGGTCCTTCTTGTCGAAGCCGGACGCCTCGCAACGCTCGATGAGATCGGGCCTGTGGAGAGCGGTGCGACGGAAGGCCTCGTCCCGTCGCCAGCGTGCGATGCGGCCGTGATGGCCGCTGAGCAGCACCTCGGGGATGCCTCGCCCCCGCCACTCGGGAGGCTTCGTGTAGACCGGGCCCTCGAGCAGGTCGGCCATGGCCCCGGGCGCGAAGGAGTCGTCGCGGTGCGACTCGGCGTTGCCGAGCACTCCGGGCAGCAGCCGGGCCACGGCCTCGGTGATCACCAGGACTGCGGCTTCCCCGCCGGCCAGGACGTAGTCCCCGATGGACACCTCGATGACCGGCATCCGGGTCGCGTACTCATCCATCACCCGGCGGTCGATGCCCTCGTAGCGGGCGGGAGTGAAGATCAGCCACGGCTGTTCCGAGAGCTCGACGGCCAGTTCCTGGGTGAAGGGCCTGCCGCTGGGCGTGGGTACCACGAGGACCGGGGAGTGCGCCCCGGCCTCGTACCCGCCGGCCAGCGCGTCGTCCAGGGCCTCGCCCCAGGGCTCCGTCTTCATGACCATGCCGGGGCCACCGCCGTAAGGCGTGTCGTCCACCGTGTTGTGCCGGTCGTAGGTCCAGTCCCGCAGGTCGTGGACGTGTACGTCGAGACGGCCGCGGGCGCGCGCCTTGCCGACGAGCGAGACGTTGAGGGGTTCCAGGTACTCGGGGAAGATCGTGACGACGTCGAGCCGCATCACGCGTCGCCCTTCTTCCCGTCACGCGCGGCGTCGGCCCCGGCATCGGCGCTCCCGTCCACCACGTTCGCGTCCTCGTCGCGCGTGGAGGCGATCACGGCCTCGCTCTCGTCGATCAGGCCCGGCGGCGGAGTGATGACGGCCCGCTGCTCCTCCAGGTCGATCTCGGCGACGATCTCCTCGACGAACGGGATCATCACCTCGCTGCCGTCCGGCCGTTCCACGATGAACAGGTCCTGGGACGGCAGGTGCGTGATCTCGGTGATCCGGCCGACCTCCGTACCGTCGGCGAGGACGACGTCCAGGTCCATCAGCTGGTGGTCGTAGAACTCCTCGGGATCCTCGGGCAGTTCCGCCGGGTCCACCTCGGAGATCAGCAGGGTGTTACGCAGCGCCTCGGCGGCCGTACGGTCGCGCACGCCCTCGAAGCGCAGCAGCAGCCTGCCGCTGTGCACCCGGCCGGTCTCGATCGTCAGCGGCCCCACGTGGGCGGGCTCCGTGGCCAGCACGGCGCCGGGCCCGAGCCGGAGCTCAGGCTCGTCGGTACGCACCTCGACGGTGACCTCGCCCTTGATGCCATGGGCGCGACCGATCCGCGCAACTACCAACTGCACGCTACTTCTCCCGGTGATCTTTTACTGAGGAGGCGGTCATGTACGGACGACAAAGGCCGGGGACGGCTCGAAAGCCCTCCCCGGCCCCGGCCGGTGTTCAACTCTTTCAGCGAACCTGGTCCACATCGACGAGGTCGACACGGATTCCACGGCCGCCGATGGCACCCACGACGGTACGCAGGGCGCGCGCGGTGCGGCCGTTGCGGCCGATCACCTTGCCGAGGTCGTCGGGGTGAACCCGGACCTCGAGCACGCGTCCACGGCGCAGGTCACGCGAGGCGACCTGCACATCGTCGGGGTTGTCGACGATGCCCTTCACGAGGTGCTCAAGAGCCTCCTCGAGCACGCTCAGGCCTCGGTCGACTCGGTGGACGCGGCAGCGTCAGCCGCCTCGTCCGCCTTCTTGTCCGACTTCTTGGCCTTCTGGGTGATGGCCTCACCCTTGGCCTCGTCGCCGTCCGAGGTCAGGGCCTCGAACAGGGCGCGCTTGTCAGCCTTGGGCTCCGGCTGCAGCAGCGGCGCGGGGGCCGGGAGGCCCTTGTGGGCCTGCCAGTCACCGGTGAGCTTCAGGATCGCGAGGACGGGCTCGGTCGGCTGGGCGCCGACGGACAGCCAGTACTGCGCGCGCTCTGCGTTGACCTCGATGCGCGAGGGGTTCTGCACCGGGTGGTACAGGCCGATCTCCTCGATCGCCCGGCCGTCACGGCGGGTACGGGAGTCGGCGACGACGATGCGGTAGTGAGGCGAACGGATCTTGCCCAGACGCTTCAGCTTGATCTTGACTGCCACGGAAGTGGTGTCTCCTGGTCTCTGACGTGGTTGGGCACAAAAGATGCCACGTGGGGATTGCGGTACTCGGGTGCCCGATGGACGCGTCAGCCGGAGGAGAGAGGGGTCCTATGCGACTGTCGAGTACAGCTAGCCATTGTGCCACACCACATCGGGTCACCCCACCGCGACCGCCGCTTCCGGGATACGGAAGGGCTTCCCGCAGCCACCGCAGACGATCGGAGCCTGGGCGAGGACCGAGGGAACGACGCGGACGTTGCGCCCGCAGTCGCATACGGCCTTGACCCGCACGCCTCCCCCGGACGAGCCGTGCCGCGCGGCGGGACCGCGGAACGAGCGCTTCGTGTCCGCCGCGGTGGCGACGGTGTGCGCCTTGAGCGCACGCTGCAGCCGTTCCGTCGTGGGGCGGTACCTGCGTTTGGCCTCGGGATTCAGTGTCACCAGCGAGAATCCGCTGCTGGGGTGGGGCTCCTCGGCATGATCGAGGCCCAGCTCCTCCGCGATCGCGAGGAAGCGTCTGTTGTGGTAGCGGCCGGCGCGGGAGGTGTCCCGGACACCTCTCGCGGCCGCGATGCCGTGGACTGCCTCATGGAGCAGCCGTTCGAAGGAGAGCTCGGCGCCACAGGCGGACGAGGACTCTCCGATCAGGGACTCTGGCGCGGCAAGATCGGGCAGCTCGGGGTGGTACCGCTGAATGTCGGCCCACGCCTGTGCCAGCTCTGCGGC
The DNA here is from genome assembly GCF_042871445.1 of Streptomyces sp. NPDC005794. Classification (NCBI taxonomy): domain Bacteria; kingdom Bacillati; phylum Actinomycetota; class Actinomycetes; order Kitasatosporales; family Streptomycetaceae; genus Streptomyces; species Streptomyces sp. NPDC005794. The sequence goes on along the minus strand of NZ_JBIAIN010000003.1, from coordinate 492,237 downwards.
AAGTACAGGTGGTGTCGTGCTCACGTCGTGACAACGAGCCTGAGTGCTCCGGTGTTCCTATTCCGGGGCATCCCAAATAATTTGCACGTACCAGTCAGTTGCCCTTGATGCGTCCGGACGAGGGCGGGTGCGCAGATCAGCGGAGAAGTCTCACAGCTCGCACCAAGGTGGTACGTAGCAACGCGTACGCACCGGCGTGGACGGGCGCCCCGCAGGCGACATTACCCGGCACGGAGCGACGGCCCCACACCGGTCGTGACCCCGGGCCGGGGCGCTCGACGTGCTGCGCCCCGCGTGTCGGGTCAGACTGTGAGGAAGCGAGCGGCAGGCGTGCTGTTCCCGGCGCCCGCACCGGTCACGCTGCGCCCGGGGGCGCACGACCGGAGCACGCACGCAATGCCATCCCACCCCGTCCGGCCTCTGGACGGGACCGCCGATGCGGAGTTCTCTGACATACGAGGGCTGTGGGCGCACCTACACAGCAACGGACATGGGGGACCTCACTCGGGCACGACCGACCTCACGGCGGATTGGGGCGCATTCCATGACACCTACGCTCGTCCGGCACCACAGGTACGCGGATTCGTCCGCCCAGGTGGACGCCGGTACCCGTGCCCGCGACTGGGCCGAGATCCAGGAGCGCATGCTGGCACCGCTCTACGAGGCGGTGTACGAGCGCCTCGAAGTCGGGACCGGTACGCGGATGCTCTCCCTCGGCTGCGGTTCCGGGCTCGCGCTGCTGATCGCGGCCTCGCGCGGGGCGCGCGTCACCGGCGTCGACACCGACCGTGAACGGCTCGCCCTGGCCCGCGAGCGTCTCGCCTCCGATCCGGGGCGGGACGCGGGCCCGGGGCGTACGGACCCGAGGGCGGCGAGGCTCGTCGACAGCATACCGGCGGCCGCCCCGGCCGGTGAGGCCCCGTACAACCTGCTGACCGCCTTCCAGCCGATCGGCTGCGCGGCCGGAGACTCCGACGGGCTCGCGCCCGCGCTGGCCGGCGCGGTGCCGCACGCCGTGCGAGGCGCCACGGTGGTCCTGGCCGGCTGGGGGCCACCCGAGCGGTGCGCCACGGCCCCGGTGCTTCGGGTGGCGGCCCGGCTCACCGAGTCGGCGCGCGCCCCGCGCTCAGGGAGCGGCTGGCGGCCGGCGCTGCGGGACGATCTGGAGGAGGTCGCGGCACGGGCCGGGCTCAAGCCGGACGGCTCGGGCCGGGTGTCCTGCCCGTTCGGCTACGCGGACGTGGACAGCGCGGTACGCGGCCTGCTGTCGACCGGACTGTTCGATACGGCGATACGGGCGACGGACCGTTCCCAGGTGGAGAAGGAGGTCGCGGAAGCCCTGCATCCGCATCTGCGGCCGGACGGCACGGTGTGGATGCCGAACGTCTTCCGCTATCTGGTGTGCGTGTCGTAACGGCAAGGCGAAGGGGCGCCCCGGCAGGGCGCCCCTTCGTCCGTGTGCCTGGCCAGTCAGCCCATGAACTTCTTGAACTCGTCCGGCAGTTCGAAGTTCTGGTCCTCCTGGGCGGGCAGACCCAGCGCGCCGCCCTGCGCCGCCTGCTCGCGACGGGCGGCAGCGGCCTGCTCCTCGGCCTTGCGCTTCATCGGGTTGCCGCTCTTGCGCTTGCCCTTGGCCTGCTTGACCTGCTTCTTCTGGCGGCCGGGGCCGCCACCCATGCCGGGCATCCCCGGCATCCCGGGCATGCCGCCGCCCTGGGCCATCTTCGACATCATCTTCCGGGCTTCGAAGAACCGCTCGATGAGGCCCTTGACCGCGGAGACCTCGGCACCGGAACCCTTGGCGATACGGGCGCGGCGTGAGCCGTTGATGATCGTCGGTTCGGCGCGTTCCTTCGGGGTCATCGACTTGATGATCGCGGCCATGCGGTCCACGTCACGCTCGTCGATGTTGTTGATCTGTTCCTTGATCTGCCCCATGCCGGGCAGCATCCCGAGCAGCTTGGAGATGGAGCCCATCTTCCTGACCTGCTCCATCTGCGCCAGGAAGTCGTCGAGCGTGAAGTCCTTGCCCTTGCTCGACGCCAGCTTGGAGGCCATTTTGGCGGCCTCTTCCTGGCTGAACGTCTTCTCCGCCTGCTCGATCAGGGTGAGCAGGTCACCCATGTCGAGGATGCGGGAGGCCATGCGGTCGGGGTGGAAGGCGTCGAAGTCCTCGAGCTTCTCACCGTTCGACGCGAACATGATCTGCTTGCCCGTGACGTGGGCGATCGACAGGGCGGCACCACCGCGGGCGTCACCGTCGAGCTTGGAGAGGACCACGCCGTCGAAGCCGACGCCGTCGCGGAAGGCCTCGGCGGTGTTGACCGCGTCCTGGCCGATCATCGCGTCGACGACGAAGAGGATCTCGTCGGGGCTGACGGCGTCGCGGATGTCCGCGGCCTGCCGCATCAGCTCCTCGTCGATGCCGAGCCGGCCGGCGGTGTCGACGATGACGATGTCGTGGACCTTGGACTTGGCGAACTCGATGGAGTCCTTGGCGACCTCGACCGGGTCGCCCACGCCGTTGCCCGGCTCCGGCGCGTAGACCGCGACGCCGGCGCGCTCGGCGACGACGCTCAGCTGGTTGACGGCGTTGGGGCGCTGGAGGTCACAGGCGACGAGCAGCGGGGAGTGCCCCTGTGCCTTCAGCCAGACACCGAGCTTCCCGGCGAGGGTGGTCTTACCGGCACCCTGCAGACCCGCGAGCATGATCACGGTGGGCGGGTTCTTGGCGAACCTGAGCCGCCGGGTCTCGCCACCGAGGATGCCGACGAGCTCCTCGTTGACGATCTTGACGACCTGCTGGGCCGGGTTCAGCGCCTGGGAGACCTCGACGCCGCGCGCCCGCTCCTTGACGTTGGCGATGAACGCGCGGACGACGGGAAGGGCGACATCGGCCTCGAGCAGGGCGATACGGATCTCGCGAGCCGTGGCGTCGATGTCCGCCTCGGACAAGCGGCCCTTGCCCCTGAGGTTTTTGAAAGTCGCGCTAAGGCGGTCGGAGAGAGTATCGAACACGGCGCTCGTCGGTCCTCAGGGTCGGGGGCGGGGCAGGTCAGTCGTCCTCCAGGGTATCCGGACCCCGGAGAACGCAAAGCCCTCGCCCGTTTCTCGTGACGAACGGGCCTGGGCCGGCGGGTCAGCCGAGCTCCTTCTCGACCTCCCTGGCCACCTCCGCGGCGCGTTCCGGGCGCAGTGGTTCACCGTCGCCGTCCGTGACGTAGAAGGCGTCCACGGCGTTCGCTCCGAGCGTGGAGACATGGGCGCTGCGCACGCGTACCGCGCTCTGCTCCAGCGCCCGGCCGATCCGGTGCAGCAGCCCCGGGGCGTCCTGGGCCCGGACCTCGATCACCGTGGCCAGACGTGATCCCGCCGCCGCCACGGACACCCTGGGGGGCGGGGCCTTCACTCCGCGCCGCCGTGGGTAGGCGGCCTCGCGTTCGGCGAGCCTGGCCCGGATGTCCAGGGAGCCGTCCAGGGCTCGTACGAGGTCGGCACGCAGCCGGGTGGCCTGCGGGAGGGATCCGTATTCGGCCGCGACCCGCCAGCTGAGCAGCAGCAGGCCGGCCGATTCGCCCAGCTCGGTGGGGAGCTCGACGGCGCGCAGGTCGGCGGCGCGCACGGTGAGGCGGTGCAGGGCGAGGACCCCGGCCGCCGCCGGCAGGACGCCTGGGCGGTCGGGCAGCGCGATGAGGAGTTCGACGCCGACCGGTTCGGGGGCGCCGTCCTCGGAGGCCGGCTCGGGCCGGGTGTGCAGGGAGAGGACGGGCTCGCCGGTGCGCAGCGCCTCGACGGCGAGACGTTCCTGCTCGGCGCTCGGGGCGAGCGGCTCCGGTGCGGGGGGCTCCTCGCCGGCCAGGAGGGCGGCGACGCGTCCGACCAGGTCGGTGACGAGGGAGGCCCGCCAGGAGCTCCAGGCGGCCGGGCCGGTGGCCAGGGCGTCGGCCTCGGTGAGCGCGTGCAGCAGTTCCAGGGTGGATGCGCTGCCCACGGCCGTGGCGACGGAACGGACGGTCGCGGGGTCGTCGAGGTCGCGCCGGGTGGCGGTCTCGACGAGCAGCAGATGGTGACGTACGAGTGTGGCGACGACGCCCACGTCCTGCTCGTCGAAGCCGATCCGGGTGGCCATGTCGCGGGCGATGACCTCGCCTGCGACGGAGTGGTCCCCGGGCCAGCCCTTGCCGATGTCGTGGAGCAGCGCGGCGATCAGGAGGAGGTCGGGGCGGCCGACGCGACGGGTGAGGTGGGAGGCGCGGACGGCTGTTTCGACGAGGTGCCGGTCGACGGTCCAGGTGTGGACGGGGTTGCGCTGCGGACGGCAGTGGACCCGCTCCCAGTCGGGCAGCAGGCGGGTGACGATGCCTTCCGCTTCGAGGGCTTCCCAGACGCCCACGGTGGACTCGCCGGCGCCGAGCAGGGTGACGAGCTCTTCGCGGGCCTCGGCGGGCCACGGCACGGGCAGCGGCTGGACCGCGGTGCTCAGATGGCGTACGAGGTGACGGGAGAGCGGCAGCCCGGCCTCCGCCGCCGCAGCGGCGGCCCGGAGGGTGAGCACGGGGTCGCGTTCGGGGTGGGCGGTGCGTGCGAGGACGACTTCGCCGTCGGCCTCGACGACGCCCTCGGCGAGCGGGGTGCGTTCCGGTGCGGCCTTGGCACCGCCGCCGAGGATCGCCCGCAGCCTGGGGCGTACGGAGCGGGCCCGCAGCACGCGGTTGACCTCGCGCCAGGTGACGTCGGTGGCGTACGAGACGGTGCGGGCGGCCTCGTACACCTGGCGCAGCAGGGCGTCGGAGTCGAGGAGACCGAGGGCCTCGGCGACCTGGTCCTGTTCCTGCAGGGCGAGGCGGTCGGTGGCCCGCCCGGTGGTGAGGTGGAGGGCGTCGCGGGCGTCGAGGAGCGTACGGCGGGCCTCGGCCAGGCCTTCGCGGGGGGCGTCGGCGACCCAGGAGGCTGCGACGGCGCGCAGTGCGGTCGCGTCCCGGAGACCGCCGCGGGCCTCCTTGAGATCGGGTTCCAGGAGGAACTGGAGCTCGCCCATCCGTTCGGCCCGCTCGCGGCACAGCTCGTCGAGGGCGGGGAGGCGTTTGGGGGCCTGGTTGCGCCAGTCGGCCAGGATCGCGGTCCGCAGTCCCGCGACGAGGCCGAGGTCTCCGGCGACGGGGCGCGCGTCGAGCAGTCCGAGCTGGACCTTGAGGTCCTCCCCGGCGGTCCTGCTCGCTTCGCCGGGGGTGCGCACGGAGTGGTCGAGGGCGAGGCCGAGGTCCCAGACGGGGTACCAGATCCCGTCGGCGAGGGCGGCGACGGCTCCGGCGTCGGCGGTGCCGTCGTGCAGGAGCAGGAGGTCGAGGTCGCTGCGGGGGGAGAGCTCGCCCCGCCCGTATCCGCCGACGGCGACGAGGGCGGCGCCGCGGACGCCCGCCCGCTCGGCGGCCGCGCTGAACAGCCCGGTGAGCCAGTCGTCGGTGAGCCGTGCCAGCGCGGCACGGCGCGGCGGCCCGGACCGCGCCTCCTCCTGGAGAAGGCGCAGCCGGGCCGCCGCATAGCCGCTGGGTCCCGAGTCCTCGGATCCGGTGGTCACTTCGGTGCTCGTCACCCAGTTGCCTTTCCGTTCACAGGAACCGTCGGTCAGAGTGCGTCCGGGCCGCGTTCCCCGGTCCTTACGCGGATCGCGGTCTCGACCGGGACGCTCCAGACCTTGCCGTCACCGATCTTGCCCGTCCGGGCGGCCTTGACGACCACGTCGATGAGCTGTTCGGCGTCCTCGTCCTCGACGAGGACCTCGATACGGATCTTCGGTACGAGGTCGACGGTGTACTCGGCGCCCCGGTAGACCTCGGTGTGTCCGCGCTGCCGCCCGTACCCGCTGGCTTCCGTGACCGTGAGGCCCTGGACGCCGAAGGCCTGGAGGGCCTCCTTGATCTCGTCCAGCCTGTGCGGCTTCACGACTGCGGTGATGAGCTTCATGCGTCCACCTTCTTGTTCGTCGGGGCTGCCGTGCCGCCGGGGGCGGGAGGCGAGGTGCGCGGGGCCGCGCCGCCGCCGGCGCCGCTGTAGTCGTACGCCGTCTCGGCGTGCTCGACCTGGTCGATGCCGGAGATCTCGTCGTCCTCACTGACCCGCATCCCGATCGTCCTGTCCAGGATGAACGCCAGGACAGCGGAGACGACCAGGGAGTACGCGAGGACCCCGAAGACACCGACGGCCTGCTTGCCGAGCTGGTCGAGCCCGCCGCCGTAGAAGAGGCCCTTGGCGTCGGACTGCACTCCGCCGGTGGCGAAGAAGCCGACGAGGAGGGAGCCGAGGATGCCGCCGACGAGGTGGACGCCGACGACGTCCAGGGAGTCGTCGTAACCGAACTTGTACTTGAGGCCGACGGCCATGGCGCACAGGACACCGGAGATGATCCCGATCGCGATGGCGCCGAGCGGGCTGACCGCACCGCCCGCGGGGGTGATCGCGACGAGGCCCGCGACGGCGCCGGAGGCCGCACCCAGGGTGGTGAAGGAGCCGTGGCGGATCTTCTCGTAGGCGAGCCAGCCGAGGACCGCCGCACCGGTGGCGACCTGCGTGTTGACGAACATGACGGCACCGACACCGTCGTCGTTGCCGAGCCACGAGCCGGCGTTGAAGCCGAACCAGCCGAACCACAGGAGGGCGGCACCGAGCATGACGAGCGGCAGGCTGTGCGGCCGCATCGGGTCCTTCTTGAAGCCGACCCGCTTACCGATGACGAGGATCACGCCGAGGGCCGCCGCACCGGCGTTGATGTGGACGGCCGTGCCACCGGCGAAGTCGATCACGCCCAGCTCGAAGAGCCAGCCGCCGGCTCCCCAGACCCAGTGCGCGACCGGGAAGTAGACGACGGTGACCCACAGGGTGATGAACAGGGCCCAGGAGGTGAACTTGACGCGGTCGGCGAGGGCGCCGCTGATGAGGGCGGGGGTGAGCACGGCGAACATCAGCTGGAAGACGGCGAAGACGTATACCGGGATGGTGTAGCCGTCCCAGAGCTCGGTGACACCGATCCCGCTGAGGCCGACGAAGTCCGAGCTCCAGCCGATGACGGAGCCGACGTCGGTACCGAAGGCGAGGCTGAATCCGTAGAGCACCCACAGGACCGTGACGATCCCGAGGCTGATGAAGCTCATCATCAGCATGTTCAGGGTGCTCTTGACGCGGACCATGCCTCCGTAGAAGAAGGCCAGACCCGGGGTCATGAGCATCACCATCGCGGAGCAGATGAGCATGAACCCTGTGTTGGCGGCAGACAGCTCCGGGGCGTCTGCGGCAAGCGTCGTGATGCCTGGGGGCATCGGCGTCTCCTCGTCGTCGGTGCGGCCACGTGCGGGGGTGCGGGACCACGGTGAAAAGGTGCGGGCCGGTTATGCGCCATGAGATTCGCGCAGCACGGTTTCCACGGATGCCGCACGGTGTTTCACCGCAGTGACGAAGGAGCCCCACGTGTTACGTACCGATGAACCGGGGGTGTCGGACCCGGTGTGCTGCCTACCATGCTGCCTGCGCCGCATACGGTGCGGTTGGAACGCCCGGAAACGTGAACCGGCCACGACGGCGACCCGCTGACCTGGCGATGGGGGAGCCGAGTCGGGTGGTACGGGGCGGCCGTCGCGGCCGGTGGCGGTGGGCCCGGTCAGACCGCTTCGGCGGTCTCCGGGAGCTGCTCGGTGAGCAGGTCGGTGAGCCGGGCGACCTCGGGAACGTCCTCGAAGTCCCTGGCAGCGGTGTCGACGGTCTTGCGGAGCCTGGTGTTGACGCGCTCCGACCTGACCTTCTTGGCGACCCTCAGGGCCCTGGTGGCGGGGACGGTCGACTTCTCCGGCTCGCGCTTGAGGAGATGCACGGTGGCCATGCCGATCAGATTGAGCGCGTAGGACCTCTGGTGCTCGTCGTCCTCGCCGAAGAGCTCGACGGCACGGGCCATGACGGGCTCGGCGAGCGAGGCGTAGGTGGGGCTGCGGCCGGCGACATAGGCCAGGTCGCGGTAGGAGTGGGCGTTCTCGCCGTGCAGTTCGGCCTCGGAGAAGAAGCGGATCCAGTCGGGCTCGGGCTCGTCGTCGAGGACGGCGTCGGCGAAGGTGTCCTCGGCCATCCGGACCGCTCGCTTGCACCTGCTCGGCTGGCCCATGGTGGCGTAGGCGCGCGCCTCCATCGCATACAGCATGGCCTGGGTCCGCGCGGTGGCGCAGTCGCGGCTGCCGTACTGGGCGAGATGGATGAGTTCGAGCGCGTCGTCGGGCCGGCCGAGGTGGATCATCTGGCGGCTCATGCTGGAGAGGATGTACGAACCCAGCGGCTTGTCGCCGGCCTCCTTGGAGGCGTGCAGCGCGAGCACGAAGTACTTCTGGGCGGTGGGCTGGAGGCCCACGTCGTAGCTCATCCAGCCCGCGAGCTCGGCCAGCTCGGCCGCGCAGCGGAACAGGCGCTTGGCGGTGGCCCCCGGCTGCGGCTCCTGGAGCAGATCGGTGACCTCGTGGAGCTGGCCGACGACGGCCTTGCGGCGCAGCCCTCCGCCGCACTGGGCGTCCCACTGACGGAACATCGCCGTGGTGGATTCCAGGAGGTCCAGCTCGGGACCCGAGAGGCGCGAGGGCCGGCTCTCCGCGGTCGGCAGCTCCTGCTCCGGCTCCCCCGAACGGGGGACGGGCACCAGCCAGCGCTGCATGGGCTCGATGAGGGTGGGGCCGGCGGCCAGGGCGAGGGAGCTGCCGAGGAAACCGCGCCGGGCCAGCATGAGGTCGCTGCGGGAGAACTCGCTGAGCAGCGCGACGGTCTGCGGTCCCGCCCAGGGCAGGTCGACCCCTGACACCGAGGGCGCCTGGTGGGCGGTGCGCAGTCCGAGGTCCTCGACGGAGACGACGGCGCCGAAGCGCTCGGAGAAGAGCTCGGACAGGATGCGCGGAATCGGTTCGCGGGGCTGTTCGCCGTCGAGCCAGCGGCGGACCCGGGAGGTGTCGGTGCTGATGTGGTGGGCGCCCAGCTGGCGTGCCCGCCGGTTCACCTGGCGGGCGAGCTCGCCCTTCGACCAGCCGCTGCGCACGAACCACGATCCCAGTTGCCCGTTGGGGCGCTTTCCGGCATTCGTCTCGCCTGCGCCACTGCCACTCACTGGAACGCCCCCATCCCGCCGACACCTGTCGCGCGAACCTCTATCAGAATGCCGTGCCCCTGTGCCGTCCGTACTGACGTTGCCCACCATCAAACGGATCAGCGGGTTGCCCGAGGCATACTCAACTGCAGATGCAATTGCAGGTTCGAGTACCCACAGTAATCCTACGATCACTGCTCCGGCGAGGGGCTTTGCGGAAACGCCACCATTCGCCACCCCTTCGAGTGAACCCGTTCGACGCGGTCCGCGCTTCACTTGACAGGCCGTGACCGGCAGCGAGCGGAGTGAAGCATTCAGGGGCGCGGAATCGACATCGCGCACGCCTGCGACGCCATCCCGTGCGCCGGCGGATCGGCGGCGCACGGAGTCCGCCGGAGAGCCGAGGACTCCGGGTCGTAACCACCGGTGAGTCGCACCCGTTGGAGGGCACATGGGCTTCACGATCGGCGGCATCCGGGAGATGCGGTCCGGCACGCGGCGCCACCGCCGTGCGGCCGGGGCGACCGAGGTGGCCGAGTACACAGGACTCTGGGGCTGGGCAGTGGCTCCGGGCGCACGCGCCGCGGCAGGTGCCTGCTCGTGCGGCGACACCGCGTGCGCGGCCCCCGGCGCGCATCCACTGGACTTCGCCCGCGAGGTGCCACCGGGCGCCACGCTCGGCATGGCCGCGGACGCCTGGGCCGAGGTACCGGGCGCCTCACTGCTGCTTCCCGTGGGCCGGACCTTCGACGTACTCGATGTCGCCGAGGCAGCCGGCCGACGCGCGCTGGTGCGTATGGAGCGGATGGGGCTGCCGCTGGGACCGGTGGCGGTGACGCCGGCCGGCCGGACGCAGTTCTTCGTCGCCCCCGGGGCCGCGGCGGGACTGCCCGGGCTGCTCTACCGCATGGGGTGGGACGACGCGGACCTTGATCTGCGGGCCCTCGGCCGCGGCGCGTACGTCACCGCTCCCCCGTCGGACCTCGGTGGCCTCGGCCCGGTCCGCTGGCTGCGTCCGCCGGTTCCGGACACCGCCGCCGCTCCCCCGCAGGCCCGGCTGCTGCTGGGCACCCTCGCCTATACATGCCACCGCTGCTGAACGCCGAAGGGCGGTGAACCCCTCTCGGGTCCACCGCCCTTCACACGTCCGCGGGGGTACGCCGGTCAGTCGCCGATCAGCGCGTCGACGAAGGCACCCGGCTCGAACGGTGCCAGGTCGTCCGGGCCCTCACCGAGCCCGATGAGCTTCACCGGGACGCCCAGCTCGCGCTGGACGGCGATGACGATGCCGCCCTTGGCGGTGCCGTCGAGCTTGGTGAGGACGATGCCGGTGATGTCGACCACCTCGGCGAAGACGCGCGCCTGGACGAGGCCGTTCTGCCCGGTCGTGGCGTCGAGGACGAGCAGGATCTCGTCGAGCGGCCCGTGCTTCTCGACGACCCGCTTGACCTTGCCGAGCTCGTCCATCAGGCCGGTCTTGGTGTGCAGGCGGCCCGCGGTGTCGATGAGCACCACGTCGGCGCCCTCGGCGATGCCTTCCTTCACCGCGTCGAAGGCGATCGACGCCGGGTCGCCGCCCTCGGGGCCGCGCACCGTCCGGGCACCGACGCGCTCGCCCCAGGTCTGGAGCTGGTCGGCGGCGGCGGCACGGAAGGTGTCGGCGGCGCCGAGCACGACGCTGCGGCCGTCGGCGACGAGCACCCGGGCCAGCTTGCCCGTCGTGGTCGTCTTGCCGGTGCCGTTGACCCCGACGACCATCACGACGCCGGGCGTGGCGTCGCCGCCCTCCGTCTTCACCGCACGGTCGAGGTCGGGGCCGAGCAGGGTGACGAGCTCCTCGCGCAGCAGGGTGCGCAGCTCGTCGGGCGTACGGGTCCCGAGGACGCGGACCCGCTCGCGGAGCCGCTCCACCAGCTCCTGCGTGGGGGCGACACCGACATCGGCGGTGAGGAGGGTGTCCTCGATCTCCTCCCAGGTGTCCTCGTCGAGGTTGTCGCGGGACAGGAGCGTGAGGAGCCCCTTGCCCAGGGAGTTCTGCGAACGGGCGAGCCGGGCGCGGAGCCGCACCAGACGGCCGGCGGTGGGTTCGGGGACTTCGAGCTCGGGGACTTCCGGCTCGATGACGACCGGGGTCTCCTCGACGGGAGTCCCGGCGCCGGGAAGACCGACCTCCTCGATGGGGCGCCGCGCTTCGTCGCGCGGCGTCTCGGCTTCCTCGCCGACACGGGGCTCGGCGGGAGGAGTGATGGTCGGCGTGCTCGACGGCGCCGAGGGCGGCAGCTGCTTCTTCTTGCGGCTGCTGACCACGAGCCCGCTGATCAGGCCGACCGCGACCAGGGCGATGACTACAGCAAGGATGACGATTTCCATAACGCGTCCAGTATCGGCCACGACCGTGATCCGGCGCGGTTGCGGAGGACGACGGGCGCCGACCGTGGAAGTGGTATGCCACGTTTGGGGATAAAGGTACGCTTCTGCCCGTGGAGAACCGCGGCTTGGACCCCGTCCCCGACGACGAGCGCACCGGCCGGGTCCGCGCCCTCCTCCCCACCTGGGTGACGGCCAACATGACCGTGCTGCTGCTGACCGTGGGAGCAGGGCTCACCGTCTTCAACGGGCTGAATTTCTGGCAGGTGCTGGCCGTGGCGGTCACGGCCCCCGTGCTCTCGTTCGGGCTGGTCGGCCTCGTGTCGATCGCGGGCAAGCAGGGCGGCGCGCCCGGGATGGCCCTGTCCAGGGCGGTTTTCGGACAGCGCGGCAATCTCTTCCCCGGCGCCCTGCTGTGGGTGGCCCGCTGGGGCTGGGAGACCGTGAACGCGGTCACCGGCTCCTACGCCATGCTGGCGGTGCTCGCCCTGCTGTTCGGCGTACGGAGTACCCACACGCTGACCCTGGTGACTCTGACGGCCTTCGTCACCGCGAGCTTCCTCGTGTCCGGACTCGGAATCCGGGCCCTGCGGATGTGCTCCCGGGTCTCCGTCTGGCTCTTCGGCGGCGCGAGTCTCCTCGTCCTGGTCGATCTGATCGGTTCGACCCCGTGGCGGACCGTCCTGGACCGGCCACCGGGTCCGGCGGCGATGATGATCGCGGGGATCGGGACGCTGGCCGCCGGGGGCATCAGCTGGGTTCCCTCGGCGCCGGACTTCGCCCGTTACCTGCCGCGCTCGGCGTCCGGCCGGGCGATGGTCGGCGCGACCGTGGGCGGGGCCCTGGTCACGGTTCTGCCGATGGTGATGATGGGTGCGGTGATGGCCGTGAGCTCGCCGCGCCTGGCGGTCACGAAGGATCCCGTGGCGTTCATCGGCGAGCTGCTGCCGAGGTGGATCTCGGTGCCGTACCTCCTGACGGCCGTCGTCGGCATGGCGCTGATCAACGCGATGTCGATGTACTCCGCCGGCTTCACCGCGCAGACGCTCGGATTCGCGGTCCCCCGCGCCTGGGCCGTGGGGGTGAACGCGGCGATCAGCCTGCTGTTCGGCGGAACGCTGATGATGGTGGCGACGAGTTTCATCGACACCTTCCTCTCGTTCCTGACCCTGCTCGGCGTGACTTTCTCCGCCTGGATCGGGGTCTTCGGCGTCGATCTGCTGCTCGGCCGTACGTACGACTCCGCGGCTCTCATGGACACCACGCCCGGCAGCGGCTACTGGTACGCCGCCGGGTTCAGCCGGCAGGCGATGGGCGCCTGGGGTGCAGCACTCGTGGCGGGGCTGCTGTGCACCGACGTCGGGTGGTTCACCGGCCCGCTCGCCGACAGCTGGATCGGGCGTCACGGGCTGGGCTGGGCCGTCACGGTCCTGGTCGCGGCGGGGATGTACGCGGTGCTGCCGCGCCCGGCTGCCGGCCGGGACAGCGCACCGGCCCGGTTCTGACGCCCTGTCGGCGGACGGGCGGCGGACGGACGGGCGGGCGGGCGGCACGACGGGACGCTGCCCCGGGCCGGCATGGGCCGGACCGGGGCAGCGGGTCGAGGAGAGGGGCAGCGGGGATTAGCCCATCTCCTCCAGCGCCTTGCCCTTGGTCTCCTTCACGAACTTGAGCACGAAGGGGATCGAGAGCACGGCGAAGCAGGCGTAGATGATGTAGGTGCCCGACAGGTTCCAGTCGGCCAGGCTCGGGAAGCTGGCGGTGATCGCCCAGTTCGCGATCCACTGCGCGGAGGCGGCGACACCGAGCGCGGCGGCACGGATCCGGTTCGGGAACATCTCGCCGAGGAAGACCCAGACCACCACACCCCACGACAGGGCGAAGAAGAGTACGAAGACATGGGCCGCGACCAGGGCCACGACACCTTGGGTGCTGGGCAGCTTGCCGTCGACCAGGTCCGCGGAGAAGGCCCAGGCCTCGAACGCCAGGGCGACGGCCATACCGGCGGATCCGATGAGCGCGAGCGGCCTGCGGCCCACCCGGTCCACCAGGACCATGGCGATCACGGTGCCGATGATGTTGATGATCGACGTGGTGAACGAGTAGAAGAACGAGTCGGTCGGGTCGATGCCGACGGACTGCCACAGCGTCGCCGAGTAGTAGAACGCCACGTTGATGCCGACGAGCTGCTGGAAGACCGACAGGCCGATACCGACCCAGACGATCGGGAGGAAGCCGAAGCGGCTCCCGAGCAGGTCGCTGAACTTCGACTTGTGCTCACGGCGCATGGCCGTCTCGATCTCGCCCACGCGCGCGTCGAGGTCGACGTTCTTGCCCTCGACCTCTTCGAGGATCTTCCGGGCCCGGTCCTTCTTGCCGACGGAGATCAGGAAGCGCGGCGACTCGGGGATCGCGAAGGACAGCAGCCCGTACAGGATCGCCGGGACGACCATCACACCGAGCATCCACTGCCAGGCCTCGAAGCCACCGATCTCGCCGCGCTGGTCGCCGTCGGCGAGCTGCAGGATGCCGTAGTTGACCAGCTGCGAGATGGCGATGCCGATGACGATGGCGGCCTGCTGGAAGGAGCCGAGCCGGCCCCGGTAGGCGGGCGGCGAGACCTCGGCGATGTAGGCCGGGCCGATGACCGAGGCCATGCCGATCGCGAAGCCGCCGATGATCCGCCACATGGCGAGGTCCCAGAGGGCGAACGGCAGCGCGGATCCGACGGCGCTGATGGTGAAGAGCACCGAGGCGATCTGCATGCAGCGGATACGGCCGATCCTGTCGGCGATACGTCCCGCCGTGGCCGCACCGATGGCACAGCCGATCAGAGCGATGGCGATGACCTGTGCGAGCGTCCCCGACCCGATGTCGTAGCGGTCCCGGATGGCCTCGACGGCGCCGTTGATCACGGAGCTGTCGTAGCCGAAGAGGAAGCCGCCCATCGCTGCGGCTGCGGTGATGAAGATGACATGGCCGAGATGGTCCGGGTGGGCCTCCCGGGCTCCGGACTCCGGTCCGCGCGCTGTGCTGGTCACATGAACTCCTGGTACCTGGCCGCGACGTCAGGCGTGGGGGGTGAGCCCTCCCAGTGGCGCACAACTTCCAGCCGACCACCACTTGAAGGTAAAAACAACATTGCCGAGGTTATTCGTTCAAGTTTCGAAGTCAAGACTCGAGCTCACCTCAAGATGCTCCTCACAAGTACCCATGAGCACCCAAAAGGTGCGTTGAAGTCTTGAAGATTAGGTAAAGAGCGTGTGACTGCCCGTCAATCGGTGACCGGAAGGTCAGCGGAGCCGCTGGCTGATCACCTTGGAGACCCCGTCACCCTGCATCGAGACGCCGTACAGCGCGTCGGCGACCTCCATGGTCCGCTTCTGGTGCGTGATCACGATGAGCTGGGAGCTCTCCTGGAGCTCTTCCATGATCCGGATCAGACGCTGCAGATTGGTGTCGTCGAGCGCCGCCTCGACCTCGTCCATGACGTAGAACGGACTCGGCCGGGCCTTGAAGATGGCGACCAGCAGGGCAACGGCCGTAAGGGATCGCTCGCCGCCGGACAGCAGCGAGAGCCGCTTCACCTTCTTCCCCGGCGGGCGTGCCTCGACATCGAGACCGGTCGTCAGCATGTTGTCCGGGTCGGTGAGGACGAGACGGCCTTCGCCGCCCGGGAAGAGCCGGGAGAAGACGCCCTCGAACTCGCGCGCGGTGTCCCGGAAGGCCTCCGTGAACACCTGCTCGACCCGCTCGTCGACCTCCTTGATCACCTGCATCAGATCGGCCCGGGTCTTCTTCAGGTCTTCGAGCTGCTCGGAGAGGAACTTGTGCCGTTCCTCCAGCGCCGAGAACTCCTCCAGGGCGAGAGGATTCACCTTCCCGAGTTGCTGATAGGCCCGTTCGGCCGCCTTCAGCCGCTTCTCCTGCTCGGCCCTGACGAACGGCTTCGGCTGGTTGCGCGGATGCTCCGCATCCGCCGGGAGCTCCTCGCCCTCCGCCGCGGGAGACGGCGGCACCAGCTGTTCCGGTCCGTACTCGGCGGCCAGGCCGGACGGCTCGACGCCGAACTCCTCCAGCGCCTTCGCCTCCACCTGCTCCATGCGCAGCCGCTTCTCGGCCCCGAGCACCTCACCCCGGTGCACCGAGTCCGTGAGCCGGTCGAGCTCGCTCTTGAGGTCACGGCCGCGGCCGCGTTCGGCCGTCAGATCCCGCTCGCGCCCGGCCTTCGCGGCCTCGGCCCTGGTGCGTTCCTCGTCCGCCCGTACGACCGAGACCTCGACGTGGGCGAGCAGCTGCCGGGCGCCCGAGGCCACGGCGGTGGCCACGGCGGCCTCGTGGCGCAGCCGGGCACGGCGCTGCTCGGCCCGGGTACGCGCCTCGCGTTCGGCCCGGGCCCCACGGTCGAGGGCGTCGGCCCGTCCGGCGAGCGCCTTCACCCGTTCCTCGTGGGTACGGGCCTGGAGGCGGGCCTCCATCTCGGTCTGGCGCGCGTTGGCGCCGTCGGCGGCGAGCCGGTCCCGCACGGAGGTGTCGGGCTCCTCCTCGACCGCGGTCTCCTCGGCGACCAGCAGCCGTTCCGCCAGTTCCTCGGCCTCCTCTGTGGCCCGCTCCAGCGCCTCCTGCGCCCGGGCGGCGGCAGCGGTCATCCGCTCGGCCTCCCCGGCTGCGCCACGGGCCTGCCCGGCCAGCCGGCCGAGTTGCTGCGCCACCCCGGACTTCTCCCGCTCCGCGGCCCGGCGGCGCTCCCCCAGCGCCTCCACCCGGGCGGCGCCGTCGCCGCGCCGCGCGGCCGCGGCGCGCTGGGCCGAGGCGAGTTCCTCGCAGCGGACGGCGAGCTCGGCCAGTTCGGCGGCGGCCTCGTCGACGGAGGCCTGGACCTCCAGCAGACTGGGCGCCCCGGCGGATCCGCCGTACGCGAAGTGGGCGCCCAGCACGTCGCCCTCGGCGGTGACGGCGGTCAGCCCGGGGTGGGCGGCGACCAGTTCCTCGGCGTCCTCCAGGGTGCCGACGACGACCATGTCGCGCACCAGCCGCCGTACGGCCGCCATCAGTTCGGCGGGCCCCTGGAGCAGGCCGGCGACGGCGGGCGCGGCGCACGCCCCGGTGCCGGCGGCTGCGGGACCCGCACCGGAGGTGCCGGTGACCGTGACGGCCGTGGGACCGTGTTCCGTCCCGGTCGCCTGCCCCGGGACCTGGCCGGCAGCGGCGCCGACGGGTTCCGGCAGCTGTTCCGTGGCCTGGCCCTGCGCGGGGACCTGCCCGGCCCGTGCGCCCCCCGGCACCAGCGCCGCACGCCCCGCGTCCTGCTTGCGCAGCAGACGGATCGCGTCCGCCGCCGTGGCTGGATCGGTCACAGCGACGGCGTCGGCGGCCGCGCCCAGCGCGGCGGCCACCGCGACCTCGTGCCCCGGGGCCACCGTGATCAGCTCCGCGACCGGCCCGAGCAGTCCGGCGAGCCGGTCCCCCGCCCCGAGCAGCATCCCGGTGCCGTCCTTGCGCCGCAGCCCCAGCGACAGTGCCTCGTGCCGGGCGGACACCGCCGCGCGGCTGCGTTCCGCCACGGTGAGCGCCTCACGCGCCGCGCTCAGCTCAGCCTCCGCCCCGGCGAGCTCCTGTCCGGCGGCCTCGTGCTGCTCCGCCAGCTCCGCGTCGCCCGCGTCCAGGCCCTCGACCTCGGCCCTGAGCTGCTCGTACTCCTCCTGGGCCGCGACCGCGCGCTCCTGCGCCTCGTCGCGCGACGCGGCCAGTCGGTCGATCTCTGCCTGCGCCGAACCAGCCCGGCTGCGGGCGGCGTTGACCTGCCCGTTGAGCCGGGCGAGGCCTTCACGCCGGTCGGCGATGGCCCGGGCCGCGTCCCGGAGTCTGCGCTCCTCGGAGGCCAACTCCCGCTCCAGCTCGGCCCGGTGCGCGGTCGTGTCCTCCAGGGCGTGCTCCGCCGCTTCGAGTGCCGCCTCCAGTTCCGCCTCCTGCTCACGGATCCGGGCGGCCTCACGCTCCATGTCCTCCGGGTCCCGCCCGCGCCGTTCCTCCTCCGGAGCGGCGGTGGCGCTCTTCACCCGGGCGTCGGCGAGCGAGATCGTGCCCCGCACGCGCTCGGCCAGCTGCGAGAGTTCGTACCAGGTCTGCTGGGCCCGTTGCAGCCGCGGCGCCAGCCGGCGTACCTCGTCCTCCAGGTCCGCCTCACGGGCGAGTGCCGCCTTCAGCTCGGCCTCCGCCCCTTCCCTGCGCCGCTTGAGGGCGGCCTCGTCGGCGATCTCGCCGCGCAGCGCCTCCCGCAGCCGCACCAGGTCGTCGGCGAGGAGCCGCAGCCGGGCGTCCCGCAGGTCGGCCTGGATGACAGCGGCCCGGCGGGCCACGGCGGCCTGCCGGCCCAGCGGTTTGAGCTGGCGCCGCAGTTCGTCGGTGAGGTCCTGGACACGGGCGAGGTTGGCACCCATCGCCTCCAGCTTCCGCAGCGCCTTCTCCTTGCGCTTACGGTGCTTGAGCACACCCGCGGCCTCTTCGATGAAAGCGCGGCGCCCCGTGGGGTCGGCGTGCAGGACCGAGTCCAGGCGGCCCTGGCCGACGATGACATGCATCTCGCGGCCGATTCCGGAGTCCGAGAGGAGTTCCTGGATGTCGAGCAGCCGGCAGGTGTCGCCATTGATCTGGTATTCGCTGCCGCCGTTGCGGAACATGATCCGGGTGATCGTGACTTCGGCGTACTCGATGGGCAGCGCCCCATCGGAATTGTCGATGGTCAGCGACACTTCCGCACGGCCCAGCGGCGGCCTTCCCGTCGTACCGGCGAAGATCACGTCTTCCATCTTGCCGCCGCGCAGGGATTTGGCCCCCTGCTCGCCCATGACCCAGGAGAGCGCGTCCACCACATTGGATTTACCCGAACCGTTGGGACCGACGACACAGGTGATCCCCGGTTCGAACCGCAGGGTCGTGGCGGAGGCGAACGATTTGAAACCACGGAGGGTCAGAGCCTTGAGGTGCACGCCGCCGGACTCTACCTTTCACTCTCGGTTTCGCTGATGAAGGCGCAGGGCACATCAGACGGTAAGCGAAGGGCGATAGGCCGGGGGCGGTCCAGGGGGAAAGAAAGAAGGGACGCCGAAGCGTCCCTGGTAAATCCTGCACGGTTCTGCTGTGCAGTCATCCGAACACAGTCTTGCGTAACGGATCGCGACGCACCGGATCACGAGCAATCCTCGGTGTTCCGGACGACGATCCGTGACGAAGACTTCGATGGTTGTCCCGAGCGGCTGGCGTGCGGCCCGACCGGCCCCGGCAGGGCCTTGAGGTCAGGTCAGCGCGGGCTCCGCCTGGGGTACGTCGATGTCGATGCTGTCGAGCAGCGACTCCTGGTGCTGAGCGGCGGCGTTGAGCGCGTCATTTTCGTCCTGGATCCGTACGAGCTCGGATTCCAGGTCCTGGACGCGCTTCTGAAGCCGTCGCATCTCGGCGAGGAGTCGCGGGTCGGAACCGCCGACGTAACCGAGAAGCGCCTTTGCCATGATTGATGGTCCTCCACACTGAGTGACCGACCGGATGCGGTGTGGGTCGTGAGGGAATCGCACCCGCGGCGCTCGGCAGTGCTCTGTATTCACTGCTGTTCTGCTGTCACCAGCCCTGCCGAACAGCTAAGGTGCGCGGGGTTTTCAGCGTCTCACCAAAAAGTTTGACGGTCAACACGATCACACGCCGACAGGGCGGGTGTCCCGGGGGCGCGCGGCCTGACGATCATGGGGCGCGGCTCTTCCGTGGGTCCCGAAGGGCGTGGAGATCTTCGTCAATGCCGCAGCCTGGCACGGCGTGCGCTTCTTGGCAACCATGTCCATACGCCGGCCTCTTTCGCAGGTCATTTCGGGTGCGGGGCTCTCCCCCGCCCTCCCTGCCACCGCTCGCCGCACCCACGTACACGCCATGGATCCGACCCTTTCTCCCCACCGGGGTCAGCGGATCGCGAATCCCTCATATCCTCCGCGAGGCGTGTCCCAGATCTCAGTGACACCATCCACGCGGCCGGGTGTGTCGGCGGAGCCGAGCCAGTCGAGCAGGCGGTGGCAATTCTCACGCGGCCCTTCGGCCACCACTTGTACCCGGCCGTCGTCGAGATTGAGGGCGAAGCCGGTGATGTTTCCGATCTCCAAGGCATTTTCCCTGGTGAACCAGCGGAAACCTACTTGCTGTACTCGACCGCGCACCCAGACGACGAGTCGTGCGTCTTCGTTCATGCCCGAACGCTAACCGGCCAATTGGCCAAGGAGCACACCGCCCCAATCCGCCATGGCGTAAGGTCCCCTCGCAATAGCTTCACCCGAACGGGTGAGTTTGATCTTGCATACGGTGACGTCGGAACGGCGTCCGGACCACGAGGAAGGCACAGCGCATGGGACGGCATCGACGCGCAGGCGCGGCCCCCGCCGCTGAGCAGCACGCGGCACACGCGGAGGGCGGGCGCCGCGGCGCCCGCCGGAAGAAGCGATCCGGCATACCCGTGCGCGCCGGGCTTCTCGGCGTGTCCGCCGCCGTGGCCGTCGGAGCGGTCGCCGTCGCCTCCGGTCTGCTGCCCGGCGGCGACAGCTACAGCGTCAGCGATGGCGGGGCCGCCGACCAGGTCCGCGCGGGCGGCGCTCCCGACCTGCTGACCCAGGGCGAGTCCTCCGCCGAGCCCACCGGCCGCACGTCGGCCTCCGCCTCCGCCGAGGCCGACCGGGGTTCCGGCCGCTCCACCGCCCCCTCGAAGTCCCCCTCGGCCTCCCCGAGCGGGAAGACGAGCGAGAAGCCGTCCGCCACTGCCTCGAAGAAGGCGACGAGGACACCGGAGCGGACGAAGGCACCTGCCCCGGTGCCGAAGAAGAGCACGTCGTCCCGCCCTGCGACCAAGACCCCGGACGCTCCGAAGCCCTCGTCGGCCGCGCCGAGCCAGGAGACTCCGGCCCCGACGAGCCCCTCCGCCCCCACCGCTCAGGCCGCCGTACTCGCCCTGGTCAACCAGGAGCGCGCGAAGGTCGGCTGCAGCCCCGTCACCACCAGCGCCTCGCTGACCGCGCTCGCCCAGGACTTCAGCGAGGACATGGCCGCCCGCGACTTCTTCGGCCACACCGACCCCGACGGGGCGACCCCGTGGGACCGTGCCGCCGCAGCCGGGGTGCAGGGTCTGGGCGGCGAGAACATCGCCCGTGGACAGGCCGACGCGCAGGCCGTGATGGACGCCTGGATGAACAGCGACGGTCACCGCGCAAACATCCTCAACTGCGATTACAAGACGCTCGGCGTCGGAGTCCACCTCGGATCCGGCGGCCCCTGGTGGACGCAGGACTTCGGCTTCTGATCCCTCTGCCGTCCCGAACCCTTACGCCTGTGCAGCGCTCACCTGGAGTGAGCGCTGCACAGGCGTAAGCTGGGACGCATGGGTGAGACGGGAACAGAGTCCGTACGGGACGTCGAGCAGTCGCCGTTCGACGTGTTCTCACGGCAGTGCCCCTCACGCGGAACCCTGGAACACGTCACCGGCCGCTGGGGCAGTCTGACCCTGGGCGCGCTGTACGAGAGCGGCGCCCGCTTCAACGAGCTGCGCCGCAGGGTCGACGGTGTCAGCGAGAAGATGCTCTCCCAGACACTGCACGCGCTGGAGCGCGACGGGCTGGTGAACCGGGAGGCCCGGATGACCAATCCGCCGCGCGTCGACTACGAACTGACGGCGCTCGGCCGTGAGGTCGCGGGCCGGCTGATGGACCTGATCCAGCTCGTCGAGAGCCGGATGCCCGCGGTCGTGGAGGCCCGAAGCCGGTACGACGTGGCACACGAGGCCTGAGCGGGGGACCTCAGCTGATCCGCGGCGGACGCTGGCAGCGCGGGCAGAAGTAGCTGGAGCGGTTCATCCATGGCCGTCGGCGCATCGGCGTACCGCAGCGGTGACAGGGTTCGTCCTCGCGTCCGTACGCGTCCAGCGACCGGTCGAAGTAACCGGACTCCCCGTTCACATTGACGTACAGGCTGTCGAAGCTGGTGCCGCCCTGGTCGAGGGCCTCCCGCATCACGTCCCGGACGTGGCCGAGCAGCTCCGCCGTCCTCGGGCGGGTCAGGGTCGCGGTCGGCCGCTCGTAGTGCAGCCGGCTGCGCCAGAGAGCCTCGTCGGCGTAGATGTTGCCGACGCCGCTGATCAGGGACTGGTCGAGCAGTGCCCGCTTGACCGTCGTACGGCGCAGGCGCAGCGCCAGGTGGAAGGCGGTGTCGTCGAAAGCCGGGTCGAGGGGGTCGCGCGCGATGTGCGCGATGACATCGGGCAGGCCGTCAGGGGTGTTCTCGTGCAGCGACAGCCCGCCGAAGGTGCGCTGGTCGACGAAGCGGAGCTCGGTGCCGAGTGCGTCGTCGAAACGGATCCTGATCCGCAGGTGCTTCTCGTCGGCGGCGGACTCGGGCTGCACGAGCAGCTGACCGCTCATCCCGAGGTGGCCCAGGAGTGAGGACTCCGCCTCGTCGAGGGGGACCCAGAGGTACTTGCCGCGGCGCATCGCCGTACCGAAGCGCAGGCCACGGAGCCGGGCCGCGAAGTCGCCGCCGCCCGCGAGGTGGCGGCGGACCGCACGCGGATGCAGGACCTCGACGTCCTCGACGGTGCGCCCGGCGGTCCAGCGTTCCAGACCCCGCCGCACGACTTCGACCTCGGGCAGTTCGGGCACGGCGGGTACTCCTTCGGGGACACAGCGGGGCAGGGGACGTGACGGGACAGCGAAAGCCCCCCGGTGCCGACGAGGCACCGAGGGGCTTCCGGATCGTTCAGGCCGGAGCTGCGTCCGAGTGCGGCGACGGGTCGGCAGGGACGTCGGCGACCCCTCCGTCGGGCGCGGACGTGCCCGCGGCCTCCCGTGCTTCCGCGGCGGCGCTGATCTCGCGCCAGGCGGACTCCGCCGCCTGCTGCTCCGCTTCCTTCTTGCTACGGCCGGTGCCGGTGCCGTACGAGACACCACCGACGCGAGCAGCAGCAGTAAAGGTCTTCTCGTGATCGGGGCCGGTCTCCGTGACGAGGTACTCGGGGACTCCGAGGCTCTCGCTCGCGGTGAGCTCCTGGAGACTGGTCTTCCAGTCCAGGCCGGCTCCGAGGTTGGAGGACCTGTCGATCAGCGGGTCGAAGAGCCGGTGGACCAGCTCCGAGGCCGCGCTGAGGCCCTGGTCGAGATAGACGGCGCCGAGCACCGCTTCAAGGGTGTCGGCGAGGATGGAAGCCTTGTCCCGGCCACCCGTGCCCTCTTCACCACGGCCGAGCCGGATGAAGGAGCCGAGTTCGAGGCCGCGGCCCACTTCCGCAAGTGCACGCGAGTTGACCACCGCGGCCCGCAACTTGGCCAGCTGGCCTTCGGGCAGGTCGGGGTGGGTGCGGTACAGCGTGTCCGTGACCACCAGGCCGAGCACCGAATCCCCGAGGAATTCGAGCCGCTCGTTGGTGGGCAGACCGCCGTTCTCGTATGCGTACGAACGGTGGGTCAGCGCACGCACCAGAAGGGCGGACTCGAGGTGATACCCGAGCCGCCCTTCCAGAAGCGTGTGGGACGAGGCTGTGTTGACGTTGTCTGCCTGCTTCTTGGCGCTGGACAACTCAGACATCGGGCCTCTCACCAGCCGCTCAGACCTCGAGGACCTGGCGCTTGTTGTAGGTGCCGCAGCTCGGGCACGCAATGTGCTGGAGCTTCGGCTCCTGGCAACGCTCGCACGAAACCAGGGTGGGGACCGCAGCCTTCCACTGCGACCGGCGGTGGCGCGTGTTGCTGCGCGACATCTTCCGCTTCGGAACAGCCACGGCTACTTCTCCTGCTTCTCGTCGACGCCAGGTTCGGCGCCGCCCATGTTGTCCTTCTCGCCGTCCTGAACGGTGTCGGCGAGTCCTTGCAGTGCCGCCCAACGGATGTCGACGGCATCGTGGTGGTGATCCGGATTCTCGTCCAGCCTGATTCCGCATTCGGAACACAGACCGGCGCAGGTCTCCTTGCACACCGGCTGCAGCGGCAGTGCGAGCACCACCGCGTCACGCAGCACAGGCTCGAGGTCGAACGAGTCGTCCTCGAGAAAGAACCTGTCCTCGTCGTCCTCGGCGTCGTCGACCGGGTCCGCGGTCCTGCTGCGGTTCCGGTCATCGGCGTCAGGGTACGAGAACATCTCCTGGAAGTCCGCTTCGACCTTGACGGTCAGCGGCTCCAGACACCTTACGCACTCCCCCTCGGCCGTCGCACGGGCGGTGCCTGTGACAAGCACCCCGTCCATGACGGATTCGAGGCGGAGGTCCAGCGCCACGGGCGCCTTCTCCGGCACACCGATGACCCCGTCGATCCCGAGGACCGGCGTACCAGGGGCTTCCACCGAGCGGGTCAGCCGCTTCATGGC
Source organism: Streptomyces sp. NPDC005794 (assembly GCF_042871445.1). NCBI lineage: Bacteria > Bacillati > Actinomycetota > Actinomycetes > Kitasatosporales > Streptomycetaceae > Streptomyces > Streptomyces sp. NPDC005794. The sequence continues at coordinate 468,389 of NZ_JBIAIN010000003.1, read as the reverse complement.
ACCGGGACGCCGACCCAGCTCGCGCGTATCGAACACGAGGGGGTTTCGGTGGTCGAGGTGGCCGTTCAGGGCTTTTCCTGCTTTCGAAAATCATGTGCGTGGTGCGGCTTCGGGTGGGCCGCCCCTGTCCGGAAGGGAAGAGGGCAGCCGGGATCGCGGACATACACGCGACCGAAGAGCCAGGATACTGGACGTACCGCCCAGCTCCCAATCCGGTACGGGCCGCTCCGGTCAGCGGCCCTGCTCGTAGCGGCGCAGCTGTTCCAGGTCGATCATGCTCGTGTCGAAGAGGCTGGTCTCGTCGAGCGCGCTCTCACCCTGCTGCGCGGGGGCCTGGGCCTGCTGCGGCCAGCCGTACCCCTGCTGCTGGTTCGGGTCGTACGCCTGCTGCTGGTATCCGGCGTACGGGTCGGGCTGCTGCTGGTAGCCGTAGCCGTCCTGGGGCTGCTGCGAGTCCTGGTAGCCGTACGTCTGCGCGTACTGCGGCTCGGGCTGGGTCTGCGCCGGGAAGCCGCTCTGCACGGGGGCCTGGTAGTCCGCCACCGGCGCGTAGCCCGGCTGCGCCGGCTCCTGGTAGGAGGGCTGCTGAGGGCTCCGGAGCGGCTCGGGGGTGGCGATCTCGGCCAGGCCGGCCCAGTGGTCCTCGTCGCTGGTGTGCTGGTGGCCGCCCGCGGCGTCCTGGGCGGCCATGTGCACGCCGAGGTCGTCGGTGGCGACCCGGCCGTGCAGCTTCTGGCGACCCCGGCCCACGGCCTCCAGGGTCTTGGCGAGGACTGCCTCGAAGGCACCGAGCTTGGTGTCCACGTAGTCGTCGGCACGCCGGCGGAGCGTCTCGGGGTCGGCGCTGCGCTCCGGCGCCTCGGCGAAGTCGGGGTCCGTGTAGCCCTGCTCGTCGGCACGTTCGCCGCGGCCCAGGAGCTTCTCCCGGCCACGGTCGACGGAGCCGATGGTCTTGGTGAGGACGACCTCGAAGTTGGCGAGCTTGCTGTCGACGTACTCGTCGGCCTCGCCCCGCACCTCGTCGGCCTCCCTGCGGGCCTCGGACAGGATACGGTCCGCCTCGGCCTGGGAACGCTGGGCGATCTCGGTGCCGGAGATCAGCGAGCCGCGTTCCGCGCGGGCGGACTCGATGATCCGCTCGGCCTCCTGCCTGGCCTGCTCGACGAGCTGTTCACGACCGCCGATGAGCTCTTCGGCGTGGGCCAGCGAGTTGGGCAGGGCCTCGCGCACCTCCTCGAGCATCGCGAGCAGTTCGGCCCGGTTGACCACGCAGGAGGCCGACATGGGCATGGAGCGGGCGTTCCCGACCGTTTCGACGATCTCGTCGAGCTTCTTCTGCACGTCCACCGTGTGCTCGCCACTCTCTGCTGCTGTTGGAGACGGACGGGACGACTGTAAGGCCAGTCGCCTCCCGTCCGACACCTGGTGACGGACCGTCAGCACATCACTGCTGGCGGAGACGCTCCGCCAGGGCCTCGTGGACCGTCGGCGGCAGCAGGTGCGCCACGTCGCCGCCCCAGGTGGCGACCTCCTTGACCAGGGAGGACGACAGGAAGCTGTAGGTCGGGTTCGTCGGCACGAAGAGCGTCTCGACCCCCGAGAGGCCGTTGTTCATCTGGGCCATCTGCAGCTCGTAGTCGAAGTCGCTGACGGCCCGCAGACCCTTCACGATCGCCGGGATGTCGCGCTGCTTGCAGAAGTCGACCAGCAGGCCGTGGAAGGACTCGACCTCCACGTTGCCGAAGTCCGCCGTGACCTCACGGATCATCTCGATCCGCTCGTCGACGGTGAACAGGCCCTTCTTGGACTGGTTGATCATCACTGCGACGTGCACGACGTCGTACAGCTTCGAGGCTCGTCCGATGATGTCGAGATGTCCGTTGGTGATGGGGTCGAACGACCCCGGACAGACGGCGCGGCGCAACGTGATTCCCTCGCTCTCCGGTGCGTTCATCGTGCGTCTTCGCACGTAGAGGCGGCGCGACCGTACCAAAACGTGGCCTCGCCGTAGCGACGCGCCCGCTGTGGCTCGAATCCGTCGGGCCAGTTGAATTCCCCGCCTCTGGTGCTCCGTTCCACCGTGACGAGAGCGTCGCCCGTGAGCCACCCCTGAGCACGGAGTGTGAGGAGGATCTCCCCAAGATCGCCATCGGTGACGGCGTACGGCGGGTCGAGGAAAACCACGTCGTACGGCTCGGAAGGCGCCGGTCCCGTCACGATCTGTTCGGCTTTGCCCGCACGGAATTCGGCGCCGGGCAGACCGAGGGTGCGGATGTTGTCACGGACGGTGCGCGCGGCCTTGGCGTCGGCCTCCACGAGCAGCGCGTGGGCCGCTCCGCGCGAGAGCGCCTCCAGGCCCACGGCGCCGGAACCGGCGTACAGGTCGGCGACACGGATGCCGTCGAGCGTGCCCAGGAGCGCTTCCCAGGTGGAGAACAGGGCCTCGCGCGCACGGTCGGAGGTGGGGCGGGTGCCGGTGCCGGGCGGGACGGCCAGGCGGCGTCCGCCGGCCGAGCCGGCGATCACGCGGGTCATGGGCTTTACGTTCCTCGGGTCGCGGGTGGCACACAGGAGGGGACGTGTGCCGTGCTCCCCACGATATGGCGTCACCGGGGATCCGCCCGGTCACCCCTTGTCGAGGTATTCCTCCCGGTCCTTGTCGAGCAGGGCGTCCAGCGCGATGCGCAGCTCCGGCAGCCGCTCGAGCCCGGGGTCGTCCGCGACGACACGGACGGCCTCCTCCCGGGCCGCCGCGATGACCTCCTCGTCGTCGATGACGCTGAGCACCCGCAGAGAGGAGCGGACCCCGGACTGCGCCTGGCCGAGGACATCGCCCTCGCGCCGCTGTTCGAGGTCGATCCGGGACAGCTCGAAGCCGTCGAGGGTGGCGGCGACCGCGGAGAGCCTGGCCCGGGCGGGACTCGCCTCGTGGGCCTCGCTGACCAGCAGGCAGAGGCCGGGGGCCGAGCCACGCCCCACGCGGCCCCGCAGCTGGTGCAGCTGGGAGACACCGAAGCGGTCGGCGTCCATGATCACCATCGCGGTGGCGTTGGGGACGTTCACCCCGACCTCGATGACGGTGGTGGCGACCAGGACGTCGACCTGGCCGGCGGCGAACCGGCGCATGACGCCGTCCTTGTCGTCGGGGTGCATCCTGCCGTGCAGCACCTCGATGCGGAGCCCGGTGAGCGGGCCCTTCCCGAGCTGCTCGGCGATCTCCAGCACGGCGAGCGGCGGCCGCTTCTCGGCGTCGTCGGCCGACGGGGCGTCGGCCTGCTTCTTCCCCTTCCCCTTCTCCGGGGCCTCGTCGGTGTCGTCCCCGATGCGGGGGCAGACGACGTACGCCTGGTGGCCGTTCTCCACCTCCTCGCGTACGCGTTCCCAGGCGCGGCTGAGGAAGTGCGGCTTGTCCTTGGCGGGGACCACATGGCTGGCGATGGGCGAGCGGCCGGCGGGAAGCTGGTCCAGGACGGAGGTCTCCAGGTCCCCGAAGACAGTCATCGCGACCGTACGGGGAATGGGTGTGGCCGTCATCACCAGCAGGTGGGGCGGCTGCTTCCCCTTGGAGCGGAGCGCGTCGCGCTGTTCCACTCCGAAGCGGTGCTGTTCGTCGACGACGACCAGACCGAGGTCGTGGAACTGGACCTTGTCCTCGATCAGCGCATGGGTGCCGATGACGATCCCGGCCTCGCCCGTGACCAGGTCGAGCAGCGCCTGCCGACGGGCCGGGACGCCCATCGAACCGGTGAGCAGCACCACTTTGGTGCCCCGGTCGGAGCCGCCCAGCATGCCGCCTTCCGCGAGCTCGCCCATCATCTCGGTGACGGACCGGTGGTGCTGCTGGGCGAGCACCTCGGTGGGGGCGAGCATCGCGGCCTGGCCGCCCGCGTCGACGACGGTGAGCATCGCGCGCAGGGCGACCATCGTCTTCCCCGACCCCACCTCGCCCTGCAGAAGCCGGTGCATCGGGTGTTCCGTCGCCAGGTCGCCGAAGATCTCTCCGGTGACCTTCTGCTGGCCTTCGGTGAGGGTGAAGGGCAGCTTGGCGTCGAAGGCGTCGAGCAGTCCGCCGGGGACGGATCTGCGGGCCACCGCGGGGAGCTGGGTGTCCGCGTAACGGCGGCGGGCGAGCGCGACCTGGAGGACGAAGGCCTCGTCCCACTTCAGCCGGTCCCGCGCGGCCGCGACGTCCGCCTTGGTCTGCGGGCGGTGGATCTTGAGCAGGGCCTCGGGCAGCGGGACGAATCCGCGTCCTTCCCGGAGCGTCGCGGGCAGCGGGTCGACGGCGTCCTGCGCGCTGGGCAGGACCGTGTCGACGGCCTTGGCGATCCGCCAGGAGTCGAGCTGCTTGCAGGCGGGGTAGATCGGCAGGAGCTGCCCGGCGAAGGCGTCGACGGCCTCGGTCACATCCGCGGCCTCGTCACTGTCCTTCGCGTCGAGGAGTTGGTACGTGGGGTGGGCGAGCTGCGTCTTCCTGTTGAAGACGGAGACCTTGCCCGCGAACATCGCCCGCCGGCCGGGGAGGAGTTCCTTGTGGGGCTTGTGGACGCCGTGTCCGAAGAAGACCAGCTGGAGCCTGCCGCTCCCGTCGGTGAGGGTGACCTCCAGGCGCTTCCCGCGGCCGTTGTTGAACATCATGATCCGCGCGTCGGCGACCTGGGCGACCACCGTCACGTGCTCGTCCAACGGGAGATCGGTGAGCGCCGTGAGACGGCCCCGCTCCTCGTAGCGCCGCGGGTAGTGGTGCAGCAGATCCCCGACCGTGTGCAGGTCGAGGTGTTCGGCCATCACCTTCGCGGTGGCTCCGCCGAGCAGCTTCTTGAGAGGTTCATCGAAAGCGGACACGCGGTCCATTGCACACCACGCCACTGACAGATGGTGCCGGGCGCAGCGCAGTGCGACGTGTCATTCGACGCCGATCAGCAGGGGTGCCGCCTGGTGGCCGCCCCGGTAGAAGACCGTGTCGACAGCCAGGTAGCCCTCGCGGATGTGGTCGCTCAGCTCGTCGGCCAGGGCCTCGGGCACGTCCTCCCCGAGGATCAGGGTGACGAGTTCGCCGCCCGCCGACAGCATCCGGTCCAGGACCGTGCGGGCCGTGCCGGGGACGTCCGCTCCGATGACGGCGACGTCCCCGTCGATCAGGCCGAGGATGTCGCCGGCCTGGCAGATGCCCGCCATGGTCCACGACTGCCGTTCGGCGACCGCCAGTTCGGCGTACCGGGTGGCGCCGGCCGCCGAGGTCATGGCGACGACGTCCTCGTCGAAGCTGCGGCCGGGTTCGTGGACGGCGAGCGCGGCGATGCCCTGGACCGCGGCGCGGGTGGGGACCAGGGCGACGCGGATGCCTTCGCTCCTCGCCTGTTCGGCGGCCGCGGCCGCTGTGTGGCGCAGCTGGGCGTCGTTGGGCAGCAGGACCACTTCGCGCGCGTGGGCCCGCCTGATGGCGTCGACCAGTTCGCCGCTGGCGGGCGGCTCGCCGGGGCGGGCCAGCACGGTGGTCGCCCCGGCCTCCGCGCACAGTCCGGAGAGCCCGTCGCCGGGTACCACCGCGACGACCGCGCGCTGGGCGGGTTCCCGGTGGGCCGTGCCCCGGTCGGCGGCGAAGTGGGTGATCCGGATCCGGTAGGGCCGGCCGGCCTCGACCCCGGCCTCGACGGCCGCCCCGGCGTCGTCGACATGGACGTGGACGTTCCACAGGCCGTCGCCGCCGACCACGACGAGGGAGTCCCCCAGGGCGTCCAGCCGGCTCCGCAGCCGGGCGACCGCGTCGTCAGGAGCCTCCAGCAGGTAGATGACCTCGAAGGCCGGCCCGCCGTCCGGGTCCGGGTCCGCACAGTCGCCGGTCAGGGGCAGGACGGCGGGTGCGGGCATGACGGCGCGCTCCCGCGCCCGTCCGCCGACCGCCTCCAGCAGTGCGCCGAGCACGGTCACCAGTCCCTGCCCGCCCGCGTCCACGACGCCCGCGCGCCCGAGGACGGCGAGCTGGCCGGGGGTGGCGGCCAGGGCCGCGCGCGCCCCTTCGTACGCCGCCTCGACCACGTCCCTGAGGCCGGCGCTCCCGTCCGTGGCCCCGGCCGCCTCGGCCGCGGCGGTGGCGACGGTGAGCACCGTGCCCTCGACGGGATGGGCGACGGCCAGCCGTGCCGCCGCGGCGGCCTCCTTCAGCGCGGTCCGCAGGTGAGGCGCGTCGCCCGAGTCGGACAGCACCGAGGCCATGCCGCGCAGCAGCTGGGCCAGGATGGTCCCGGAGTTCCCCCGGGCGCCGATCAGCGCGCCGTGCGCCATGGCCCGCACGGCGTCGGCGGGGGCGGGCACGGTGGAGGCGGTCTCGTGGGCGGCGAAGACCGCTTCGACGGCGGCGGCCGCCGACTCGACGGTCAGATACAGGTTGGTGCCGGTGTCCCCGTCGGCGACGGGATAGACGTTGATGGCGTCGATGGCCGCCCGCTCCCGGCCCAGGGCCTCCAGCGCCAGTGAGCACCAGGTGCGCACCGCGACGGCGTCAAGATCGTCGGGGAACTGCGGCACCGTTGGTCCTCCTTGGGGGCGGCCGTGGGGGGCTGGCTGCACCGCAGGGTAGCCGTCGTCCACGGGTCCGCCGGGCAGAGGTGCGGGACGGAGTGCCCGGGGAGCCATGGTAGTTTCGTACCTCCGACGCAGTCGTTGTATGCTGCTTCGGTTGCCCGACGAAAGTCGGGCCATTCCCCCGGTACCGCCACTTCAGTAAAATGATTCCGGCGTGCCGGAATTCACTGTAAGTGCATCTGAAGTCTTTGGAGTGACCCGTGGCTGCCAACTGCGACGTTTGCGGCAAGGGGCCGAGCTTCGGCAACAGCATTTCGCACTCGCACCGCCGTACGTCCCGTCGCTGGAATCCCAACATCCAGCGCGTGCGTGCCGTGGTCGGTCGGACGCCGAAGCGGCTCAACGTCTGCACCTCGTGCATCAAGGCCGGCAAGGTCGCGCGCTGACGTCCCCGTCGTAGCGCAGCCTTCCGGTTGCCCAAAAAGCCGGTCCACCTCGGTGGACCGGCTTTTTGCTGTGCTCTGCGTCAGCGGACCGGGCGTACGAGCCAGCCGTGGTCGACGGGGCCGATCCCGCCGCCCAGCGCGAAGCCGCCCTGGATCGCGCCGGTGACGTACTCCTTCGCGCCCCGCACGGCCGTCGGTACGTCCTGGCCACGGGCGAGTCCGCAGGCGATGGCGGAAGCCAGGGTGCAGCCGGTGCCGTGGGTGTGCCGGTTGTCGTGCCTCGGTGCGCGCAGCCAGTGCTCCTCACTGCCGTCCGTCAGCAGGTCCACGGCCTCGCCGGGCAGATGGCCGCCCTTGATCACCACCCAGCGCGGTCCGTACGCGAGGATCTCCGCCGCCGCCCGGCGCATCCCCGGCTCGTCGGTCACGGTGAGGCCGGTGAGCTGCGTCACCTCGTCGAGATTCGGGGTGGCGACCGTGGCGACGGGCAGCAGTTTCGTGCGTACGGAGTCGAGGGCCTCGGCGGCCAGCAGCGCGTCCCCATGCTTGGAGACTCCGACGGGGTCGACGACGACGGGTGCGCCGGTGCCCGCGAGGAGTTCCGCGACGAGGTCGACGAGCGCGGCGGAGGACAGCATGCCGGTCTTCACCGCCTGGACTCCGATGTCGTCGACGACGCTGCGGTACTGGGCGCGTACGGCGTCCGCCGGCAGTTCCCAGGCCCCCTGCACGCCCAGCGAGTTCTGAGCGGTCACCGCGGTCAGCACGCTCATTCCATGGGTGCCGAGGGCCAGCATCGTCTTCAGGTCGGCCTGGATGCCCGCACCGCCGCCGGAGTCGGATCCGGCGACGGTGAGGACACGGGGCGGTATCGGGGCAGCTGCGGTCATGCCCCGGAATCTACTGGGCGTCCTCGATGGATCCGAAATGGTCCCAGCCGCCCTTGCTCGTCCAGGGCGCCCCGTCGACGGTGACCTGGGGCAGCGCCGACGGTTTGAGGACCTCCCCGATGACCTTCCAGCGTGCGGGGAGCTTCACGTCGGCCGGGAACGTCGCCACGATCGCGTGGTCCTCGCCCCCGGTGAGCACCCACTGCAGCGGGTCGACCCCGACGGCCTGCCCGATGTCGGACATCTGCGAGGGGATGTCGATGAGCCCGGACCGCAGGTCGATGCGGACCTTGCTGGCCTCGGCGATGTGACCGAGGTCGGCGACGAGCCCGTCGCTGACGTCGGTCATGGCCGTGGCGCCCAGCCCGGCCGCCGCGGGGCCCGCGTGGTACGGCGGTTCGGGGCGCCGGTGCGCCTCGACGAACGCCCTCGGGGAACGGAACCCCCGGGAGAGCACGGCGAATCCGGCCGCGGACCAGCCGAGCCATCCGGTGACGGCCACGACGTCGCCGGGCCGGGCGCCGGCCCGGGTGACGGGCTCGTGGTTGCGCAGGTCGCCGAGCGCGGTGATCGCGACGGTGATGGTGTCGCCGCCGACCACGTCGCCGCCGACCACGGCCGCACCGGCGACCTGGCATTCGTCACGTAGTCCGTCCATCAGCTCGCCGGCCCAGGTGACCGGCAGGTCGGCCGGTACGACGAGGCCGAGGAGCAGCGCCGTGGGCACGGCGCCCATGGCCGCGATGTCGGCGAGGTTCTGGGCGGCGGCCTTGCGGCCGACGTCGTACGCGGTCGACCAGTCGCGGCGGAAGTGCCGCCCTTCCAGCAGGATGTCCGTACTGGCCACGACCCTGCGGTCGGGAGCGGCCACGACCGCGGCGTCGTCGCCGGGTCCCAGCCGTACCGCCGGAGTGGTGGTGAGCCGGGAAGTGAGCTCTCTGATGAGCCCGAACTCCCCCAACTCGCCCACGGTTCCCTTCACCGAGTCTCACCTCTCATCTATCGCACCGGACACCTGTCCGGGCTGCTTCAGCGGCCGGCGGCCCGGACCATGGGCGGACGGCCCACGGGAGCCGGTGGCCCCGGGACGTGCAGGCATCACTGTCCCCCCTTCCGCACCGGTGGGCTTGCGGTCGCGAGCCCCAACTGCTGTCGGTACCGTCAAGAGATACGTCAACTTCTGTGGTGCGTACGCCACGCTGAGGGCGTCAACCGGCCCGCAGGTCTCCCCGCGGCCCGAGGCAACGCGATAACGTGGCGTCCCTTTCCCCCACATGATCCTCGTGGCCGCCCTGGAGGTTCCGTGGTACAGGCGTACATCCTCATCCAGACCGAGGTGGGCAAGGCGTCGACCGTCGCCGAGACCATCGCAAAGCTTCCGGGAGTGATCCAGGCAGAAGACGTCACAGGCCCCTACGACGTGGTGGTGCGCGCGCAGGCCGACACGGTCGACGCACTCGGCCGCATGGTGGTCGCCAAGATCCAGCAGGTGGACGGCATCACGCGTACCCTGACCTGCCCGGTCGTCCACCTCTGACCCCTGTCTACGCTGGTCCGGTGACTCACACCCGCCGCCGGTCCCCCAGATCCCGCGTTCTCGCTGCGCCCGCCGCCCTGTTCGTCCTGATGGCGGCGGGCTGTTCCTCCGGCCCCTCGGTGGCGGTTCCCACGCCGTCGTCGGAGGCCGCCGGGTACTGCGAGAAGCTGCACGAGGAACTGCCGGAGACCGTCGCCGGGCTGGAACGGAGTGATCCCTCGCCGGATTCGGACCTGACCGCCGACTGGGGGGACGGGGCGATCGTACTGCGCTGCGGCGTCCCCCGGCCCGCGAAGATGGATGATTCCCAGTCCGAGGCCGTCGACGCGGACGGCGTCAACTGGCTGCTGGAACAGCCCGATGACACCGGCCCGCGGTTCACGACCACCTACCGCAAGGCGTACGTCGAGGTCACGCTCGGGACGGAGTACGCCCACGACATCACCCCGTTGTCCGCGTTCGCCGAGCCGGTGGAGAAGACGGTACCCGGCAGTCTCTGAGGCCCGGCCCGCGCGGGGGCGGTCCCGGTCCTCAAGGTCCTCCAGGCACTCCAGGCCCACCAGGCCCACCAGGCCCCCAGAGGTCAGCGCAGACCGGTGGAGCGGTTCAGCGCGGCCGTGATCAGCCGGTCCACCAGCTCCGGGTACTCCACACCGCTCGCCTGCCACATGCGGGGGAACATGGAGATCGGGGTGAAGCCCGGCATGGTGTTGATCTCGTTGATGACGAACGTGCCGTCCTCGGTGAGGAAGAAGTCGGCGCGCACGAGACCCTCGCAGGAGGCCGCTTCGAAGGCCTCGACGGCGAGCCGCCGCACCTCGGCCGTCTGCTCCTCGGTGAGCGGCGCGGGAACGAGGCCGGCCGCCGAGTCGATGTACTTGGCCTCGAAGTCGTAGAAGTCGTGCGCGGTGACGGGCGGGATCTCCGCGGGCACGCTGGCCCGCGGCCCGTCCTCGAACTCCAGCACGCCGCACTCGATCTCCCGGCCGCGCAGCAGGGACTCCACGAGGAACTTCGGGTCGTGCCGACGGGCCTCCTCGATCGCCTCGTCGAGCCCGGCGGCGTCGTCGACCTTGGTGATGCCCATGGAGGAGCCGCCGCGGGCGGGCTTGATGAAGAGCGGCCAGCCGTGTTCGGCCGCGAACTCCATGACGCGCTTGCGGGCGGCGGGGCGGTCCGACTCCCATTCCCGGGGGCGGACGACCTCGTACGGGCCGACCGGCAGCCCGAAGGAGGTGAACACCCGCTTCATGTACTCCTTGTCCTGGCCGACGGCCGAGGACAGGACACCGGCGCCGACGTAGGGCACACCGGAGAGCTCCAGGAGCCCCTGGAGCGTGCCGTCCTCGCCGTAGGGGCCGTGCAGCATGGGGAAGACGACGTCGACCTCACCCAGGACCGTGGGCACCGAACCGGGTTCGCCCACGACGACGTCCCGGTTGCCGGGGTCGACGGAGAGCGTCACGGCGCCCTGCCCGGACTCCGCCAGCTGGTCCACGTCGGGCACTCGCCGGTCCGTGATGGCCATGCGGGCCGGATCGTCGGACGTGAGGGCCCAACGTCCGTCCCTGGTGATGCCGATCGGCAGGACGTCGTACTTCGTCCGGTCGATGGCACTCATGATGGCACCGGCCGTGACGACCGAGATGCCGTGTTCGGAGCTCCGGCCGCCGAACACGACGGCCACACGCGGCTTACGGCCCGGCTCGGAGCTCTGCTCGGAGCTCAGCGGGCTCTCAGGGCTCTGGGGGAGGTTCTGGCTGCTCATATCGCGACGAGCGTACCTGCTGGTAGGGCTCGAGTCAGCGTCGCTCGGGCTTGGCGCTGCGCGACATCAGTTCCTTGAGCGCGACCACCGGCGGCTTGCCCTCGTGGACGATGCCGACGACCGTCTCGGTGATCGGCATGTCGACACCGTGCCTGCGCGCCAGATCGAGCACGGATTCGCAGGACTTGACGCCCTCGGCGGTCTGGCTCGTGACGGCGACGGTCTCCTGGAGCGTCATCCCGCGTCCGAGGTTGGTACCGAAGGTGTGGTTGCGCGAGAGCGGTGAGGAGCACGTCGCCACCAGGTCGCCGAGTCCGGCCAGTCCGGAGAAGGTGAGCGGGTCGGCGCCCATGGCGAGCCCCAGCCGGGTGGTCTCGGCGAGGCCGCGCGTGATGAGCGAGCCCTTGGCGTTGTCGCCGAGGCCCATGCCGTCGGCGATGCCCACGGCGAGACCGATGACGTTCTTCACGGCGCCGCCGAGCTCGCAGCCGACCACGTCGGTGTTGGTGTACGGCCGGAAGTACGGGGTGTGGCAGGCCGCCTGGAGGCGACGGGCGACGTCCTCGTCCGCGCAGGCGACGACAGCCGCGGCGGGGCGGCGTTCGGCGATCTCCTTGGCGAGGTTGGGGCCTGTGATGACGGCGATCCGGTCCGGGCCGACCTCGGTGACGTCCTGGATGACCTCGCTCATCCGCTTGGCCGTGCCGAGTTCGACGCCCTTCATCAGGGAGACGAGCACGGTGCCGGGCTCCAGATGCCGCGCCCAGTCGGCGAGGTTGGCGCGCAGGGTCTGAGAAGGCACGACCAGGACCGCGAAGTCGGCGCCGCGCAGCGCCTCGGCTGGGTCGGTCGTGGCCCGGACCGAGGCGGGCAGCTCGACGCCCGGCAGGTACTCCGGGTTCGTACGGGTCGTGTTGACGGCCTCGGCGACCTCCGCGCGACGGCCCCAGAGGGTGACCTCGCAACCGGCGTCGGCGAGGACCACGGCGAAGGCCGTACCCCATGAGCCGGTTCCGAAGACGGCCGCCTTTACGGGGTGCGTCACGTGGTTCCCTTTCCCTTGCCTTCTGCCTTGCGCCGCTGTTCAGCGCGGGCCTTGCGATGATCGTAGAGCTCGACGGGGGCCTTCTCACCGCGTACGTCCTCGAGCTGGGCGGTGATCGCGTCCATGATGGTCTCGGTCGCCTGACGCAGGACGTCGGGGGTCGGCTCCAGGCCGTAGTAGCGGGAGAGGTCGACCGGCGGACCGGCCTGCACCCGCAGGGTCTTGCGGGGGAACAGCTGGAGCTTGTTCTCCTTGGCGTAGGGCGGCATCGCGAGGTTGGCGCCCCACTGGGCGACGGGGATGACCGGGGCCTTGGTCATCAGCGCGACGCGGGCGGCGCCGGTCTTGCCGGCCATCGGCCACATGTCGGGGTCGCGGGTGAGCGTGCCTTCCGGATAGAAGGCGACGCATTCGCCACGCTCGACGGCGGCGACGGCGGCCCGGAAGGCGTCGAGTGCGTTGGTCGTCTCGCGGTACACGGGGATCTGCCCGGTGCCACGCAGGATCATGCCGACAAAGGGTGTCCTGAACAGTCCGGCCTTGGCGAGGAGCCGTGGCACGCGTCCGGTGTTGTACTGAAAATGCCCGTACGACAACGGGTCCAGATACGAGTTGTGATTGACCGCGGTGATGAATCCGCCATCGGCCGGAATGTGTTCCATTCCCCGCCAGTCCCGCTTGAACAGAACCACCAGGGGCGGTTTCGCGATGACCGCCGCCAGGCGGTACCAGAAGCCGATTCTGCGGCGGGACACTCGGACGCCTTCCTCTAGGAAACGAGCTGCTGTGCGGCTCGTGGCGGTGCTGTCCTGCCCCGGGCCCCTGCTGTGTGGAGAACACCGTACGCCTCACCCGTGGGGGCGGACCTCCGGGTTGTCGTACCGGCAGGGGAGAATATGGGCTGACGCGTACGGAGGGGGAGATCGCCACGAACACCGACCCGACCGGCCCCTGGTCCCTGGTCGTCCCGCTGAAACCGCTCGCACGGGCCAAGAGCAGGCTCGGCCGGGCGGTGGGCGGGGATCTGCGTCCGCGCCTGGCCCTGGCGTTCGCCCAGGACACCGTGTCGGCCGCGCTGTCCTGCGGGGCGGTGGGGGATGTGGTGGTCGTCACGGACGACCCGGTGGCCGGAGCGGCGCTGGCCGCGCTCGGCGCGCGCACGGTGGCCGACACCCCGGCGGCCGGGCTCAACGCGGCACTGCGGCACGGTGCGCGATCGGTGCGGGTGCGGCGCGGGGACGCGGCGGTGGCCGTGCTCAACGCGGATCTGCCCGCCCTGCGTCCCGACGAATTGGCGCGGGTGCTCGAATTCTCCGCCGCATTTCCCCGCACATTCATCAGTGATGCGCAGGGAATCGGCACCACATTTCTTTCCGCGTCGCCCGGGACGGAATTGGGGCCGGCTTTCGGAGGGGCGTCACGGGTGCGGCACCTGGCGTCGGGGGCGGTGGAGGTCACCCTGCCGGGCCTTGATTCGGTCCGCAGGGACGTGGACACGGGCGACGATCTGGGCGCGGCGCTCGCGCTGGGCGTGGGGCGGTTCACCGCGGAGCTGACGGCCCCGGCGGTGCCTGCCGCCGAGCGATAGGCTGCCGCGCATGCAGGCGACCTCGTTCACGTACGACTCCGAGACCCGCACCGGCAGCGTGCTGCTCGACGACGGCACCCCGGTGGACTTCGACGCACCCGCGTTCGACGCGGGAGGGCTGCGGCTGCTGCGTCCGGGGCAGCGGGTGCGTATCGAGACCGAGGGCGAGGGTGCCTCGCTGCGGATCACCCTGGTGACGTTGCAGACGCTCTGAAACGGCCCTTGAACAGCCCGCGGGCCGGGCTCCCCGAGGGGAGCCCGGCCCGGCGCGTATGAGGAACGAGCGGTGCTCGGTCTCACTTCTTGCGTGCGGTGACCTTCTTGGCTGTGGTCGTGCGTGCCGTGGTCTTCTTCGCGGGCGCCTTCTTCGCCGTGGTCTTCTTGGCGGGCGCCGTCTTGGCGGCGACGGCCTTCTTGGTCGCCGTCGCCTTCTTCGCCGGGGTCGCCTTCTTCGCCGCCGCCGACGTGGTCTTCTTGGCCGTGGCGGTGGCCTTCTTGGCGGTCGTGGCCTTCCTGGCCGGGGCCGTCTTCTTCGCGGCCGCCGTGGTCTTCTTGGCGGCGGCGGTGGCCTTCTTGGCGGTGGCCTTCTTCGCTGCCGCCTTCGCCGTCGTACGGGTGGAAGAACCGCCCGAGAGGCTGCCCTTGGGAGCCTTCTTCACGGCCACGTCGTTCTTGGGGAGCTTCTTGGAGCCGCTCACCAGGTCCTTGAACCCCTGTCCCGCACGGAAACGGGGCACGGAGGTCTTCTTGACCCGTACGCGCTCGCCCGTCTGCGGGTTGCGGGCGTACCGGGCGGGGCGGTCGACCTTCTCGAACGAGCCGAAGCCCGTGACCGAGACACGGTCTCCCGCGACAACCGCACGGACGATCGCGTCGAGTACCACGTCGACAGCGTCTGCGGCCTGCTGGCGGCCACCGACCTTGTCGGCAATCGCTTCTACGAGCTGCGCCTTGTTCACGTCTTCCCCTTCGGAGACATTGCCCGGAACGAAACTGTTCAGGCTTTTTCGCACGTTAGGCAGATATATACCGCAAATCAAACACGAAACGGGCTAATCACCCTAGTGCCGCAACGAAGTCGACCGCTGCGCTCTCCGCAGAGTCAGTCACCTTCGGGGAATCGGCCCTCATCGAGGTCCTTCATCAACCGGTCCAGACGCCTTGCCGCGCCTGGGAGATCGTGCTTAGCCGCGGCCGTGACGACCAGCAGCTTCCGGGACAGCGCCATCCGTACGCCCTCCGGGACTTGCAGTGCGCGCACCTTTGCGTGCGCTTCTTTCAGTCGGTCGGCGACTTGGCCATAGAGCTCGAGTTGGCTGTCGCGTTCCATGCACCGATTGTGCCATCTGGGGCGAGTTGTCGCCCGAGGGGGTCTCAACAAGCGACTGCGCCCCCTGTCGGCAGACAGGGGGCGCAGTTCGGGAAAAGCGCTGCTCAGACGTCAATTGTGCGGGGCTTGTGGGACGGCCTGGCCGCCTCGTAAGTCACAATGTCCGCTTCGTTCTGAAGAGTGAGGCTGATGTCGTCGAGCCCGTTCAGCAGTCGCCAGCGGGCGTTCTCGTCGAGCTCGAAGTCGGCCGTGACGCCGTCCGCGAGGACCTGCCGCTTCTCCAGGTCGACGGTGACCTCGGCCGTGGGGTCGGCCTCGGTCAGCTCCCAGAGCCTGTCGACGACCCGCTGGTCGAGGACGACGGTCAACAGACCGTTCTTCAGGGAGTTGCCGCGGAAGATGTCGGCGAAGCGCGAGGAGATGACCGTCTTGAAGCCGAAGTTCTGCAGCGCCCAGACGGCGTGCTCACGCGAGGAGCCCGTGCCGAAGTCGGGACCGGCGACCAGCACCGAGGCGCCCTTGCGCTCGGGGCGGTTGAGGACGAAGTTCTCGTCCTTGCGCCAGGCCTCGAAGAGCCCGTCCTCGAAGCCGTCGCGGGTGACCTTCTTCAGCCAGTGCGCGGGGATGATCTGGTCGGTGTCGACGTTGCTGCGGCGCAGCGGGACGGCCCGGCCGGTGTGTGCGATGAATGCTTCCATGACTCTCAGACTCCGGCGGGCGTACGGACGTCGGACAGATCGGCGGGCGAGGCCAGATGGCCCAGCACGGCGGTGGCGGCGGCGACCTGCGGGGAGACCAGGTGGGTACGGCCGCCTTTGCCCTGCCTGCCCTCGAAGTTCCGGTTCGACGTGGAGGCGGAGCGCTCACCGGGGGCCAGCTGGTCGGGGTTCATGCCGAGGCACATCGAGCAGCCCGCGTGCCGCCATTCGGCGCCGGCGGCGGTGAAGACCTTGTCCAGGCCCTCCTCGACGGCCTGCAGGGCGACCCGGACGGAACCCGGGACGACCAGCATCCGTACGCCGTCGGCGACTTTGCGGCCGTCCAGGACCGAGGCCGCGTTACGCAGGTCCTCGATGCGCCCGTTGGTGCACGAACCTACGAACACGGTGTCCACGTCGATCTCGCGCAGCGGCTGGCCGGCGGTCAACCCCATGTACTCCAGGGCCTTTTCGGCGGCGTGGCGCTCCGAGGCGTCCTCGTACGAAGCGGGGTCGGGGACGTTCGCCGACAGCGGCGCACCCTGGCCGGGGTTGGTGCCCCAGGTGACGAACGGCGCGAGTGCGGTGCCGTCGATGACGACCTCGGCGTCGAAGACGGCGTCGTCGTCGGTGCGCAGCGTCTTCCAGTACTCCACCGCGGCGTCCCAGTCCTTGCCCTCGGGGGCGTGGTCACGGCCCCGCAGATAGGCGAAGGTGGTCTCGTCGGGGGCGATCATGCCCGCGCGGGCGCCGGCCTCGATCGACATGTTG
Organism: Streptomyces sp. NPDC005794; assembly: GCF_042871445.1. Lineage (NCBI taxonomy): Bacteria > Bacillati > Actinomycetota > Actinomycetes > Kitasatosporales > Streptomycetaceae > Streptomyces > Streptomyces sp. NPDC005794. Next base: position 451,791 of record NZ_JBIAIN010000003.1, on the reverse strand, counting down.
CAGATGGTCATCCGGGCTTCCATCGACAGCTTCTCGATGGCGGGGCCGCGGTACTCGAGGATGTAACCCTGGCCGCCGCCGGTGCCGATCCGGGCGATGATGGCCAGGATGAGGTCCTTGGCGGTGACGCTGTCGGGGAGTTCTCCCTCGACGGTGATCGCCATGGTCCTGGGGCGGGCCAGCGGCAGCGTCTGGGTGGCCAGGACGTGCTCGACCTGGCTGGTGCCGATACCGAAGGCCAGCGCTCCGAACGCGCCGTGGGTGGAGGTGTGGGAGTCACCGCAGACGACCGTGGTGCCGGGCTGGGTCAGGCCGAGCTGCGGGCCGACCACGTGCACGACACCCTGCTCGACGTCACCCAGCGGGTGCAGCCGGACGCCGAAGTCCGCGCAGTTCTTGCGCAGGGTCTCCAGCTGGGCGCGGGAGACCGGGTCGGCGATCGGCTTGTCGATGTCGAGGGTCGGGGTGTTGTGGTCCTCGGTCGCGATGGTGAGGTCGAGCCGCCGCACCGGACGGCCGGCCTGGCGCAGACCGTCGAACGCCTGCGGGCTGGTCACCTCGTGCAGCAGGTGCAGATCGATGAAGAGGAGGTCGGGCTCGCCATCGGCGCGCCGGACGACGTGGTCGTCCCAGACCTTCTCCGCGAGTGTCCTACCCATCGCTTTCCCTCCGGCCGGCGTCGTCGCCGGCCCAACTAGAGATTTCGGGTGCCGCCGTCCTGACCCCCGAGCGGGGCGGTGGCTGCGGGCCGTTGTACGGCCGCCTGTACAGGTTCGCAACTTCCGGGGAAAATTGAACTTGCGTTTCACAGAGTGAGACGCGAGTATCGTCGTATGGACAACTCTAGCGGCGTCGGCGTTCTCGACAAGGCAGCTCTGGTATTGAGCGCCCTGGAGTCCGGTCCGGCCACCCTCGCCGGGCTGGTCGCGGCGACAGGGCTCGCACGGCCCACGGCACACCGACTGGCCGTGGCACTCGAACACCACCGGATGGTGGCGAGGGACATGCAGGGCCGTTTCATTCTCGGCCCCCGGCTCGCGGAACTCGCGGCCGCGGCCGGCGAGGACCGCCTCCTGGCGACGGCCGGACCCGTACTCACACATCTGCGGGACATCACCGGCGAGAGCGCGCAGCTCTACCGCCGGCAGGGCGACATGCGGATCTGCGTGGCGGCGGCGGAGCGGCTGTCCGGACTGCGGGACACCGTGCCGGTCGGCTCCACGCTCACGATGAAGGCGGGCTCCTCCGCACAGATCCTGATGGCCTGGGAGGAACCGGAGCGTCTGCACCGGGGCCTCCAGGGTGCCCGCTTCACGGCGACCGCCCTCTCCGGCGTACGGCGGCGGGGCTGGGCCCAGTCGATCGGCGAGCGCGAGCCGGGCGTGGCCTCGGTCTCGGCCCCGGTCCGCGGGCCGTCGAACCGGGTGGTCGCCGCGGTGTCCGTCTCCGGGCCGATCGAGCGGCTCACCCGCCACCCGGGCCGGATGCACGCCCAGGCCATCATCGACTCGGCCGCGAGGCTGAGCGAGGCGCTGCGCCGCACGGGCTGACCCGACCCGCCTCGTCCCCTCCGGCCGCCCCAGCGTCGTGGCGGCCCAAGTCACCTGTCCCGCAAGGGACATGGGCGTTGCGCACGCACGCAGAAGGCCCCCCACCGAAGTGAAGGGCCTTACTGTACTGCCGTGTTGTACCCCCGACCGGATTCGAACCGGCGCTACTGCCGTGAGAGGGCAGCGTGCTAGGCCGCTACACAACGGGGGCTTGTTTACTGCTGACTTGCGCTGGGCTACCAGGACTCGAACCTAGAATGACGGTACCAGAAACCGTAGTGTTGCCAATTACACCATAGCCCATAGTGTGACAAGTACCCCCGACCGGATTCGAACCGGCGCTACTGCCGTGAGAGGGCAGCGTGCTAGGCCGCTACACAACGGGGGCCCTAGCGATCCTGCATCGAAAACGTGGGTGCGACCCAGGTGTTCTCGCGGGAAGGATCTGTACCCCCGACCGGATTCGAACCGGCGCTACTGCCGTGAGAGGGCAGCGTGCTAGGCCGCTACACAACGGGGGCTTGTTACTTCGGTCTTACGCTGGGCTACCAGGACTCGAACCTAGAATGACGGTACCAGAAACCGTAGTGTTGCCAATTACACCATAGCCCACTGAAACGCAACCCCTGAGGGCTCTGTTTCTGTCTGCGCTTCCCGGCCGGATCTTTCGGCCCGCCCGGGTGGCGCAGGAAGAACATTACCTGAAGGTGTCCGGCGCTCCAAAACGGGTATCGCCCACCAGCAGGCCGGGAAGCTCGTCCAGACCGGTGATCCGCACGAGTTCGGGACGCCCTCCCCGCCCCTCGCGGTCCAGCCAGATCCCCGTCAGTCCCGCGGCCACCGCGCCGCCCGCGTCGATGTCGGGCTCGTTGCCGACGTACGCCACCTCGCGCGGGTCGAGCTCCAGCACCGCACAGGCGGCGTGGAACGCTCCCGCGTCCGGCTTGGAGACACCCAGCTCGACGGCGCACACCACGGCCTCGAAGCGGTCCCGCACCCCGAGGGCGCGCAGCTTGCGGTCCTGGTTGTGGATGCTGGAGTTGGACAGGACGGCGTGGCGGAAGCTCCCCGCCAGCCGGTCCAGGACCGGCAGGGTGTCCGGGAAGAGCGCCCACGCGGCCTCGTAGTGGGCGGCGTGCCGGCCGAACCAGTCATCGGCCTCGGCGTCACTCAGCCACCGCCCGAGAAACGCGCGTACGCGCTCCCGGCGCTGCCCCTGGAAGTCGAGCTCCCCGGCGGCGAAGCGCGCCCACTGCACATCCGTGATGGCCTTCCACGCGTCGAGGGCACGCTCCAGGCCGTCATACCCCTCGGGACAGCCCTCGTGCTCCAGATGCTTGCGCATACCGATGCGGTCGGCTCCGGAGTAGTCGAAGATCGTGTCGTCGATGTCCCAGAGGACCGCGCGGATGGCCATGCGGCGAACCTACCCGTCCCGGGGCACGGGGATGCGCCGGGACGGTCCCACGCCGCGCACGCCGGAGGCCGGGACTCCCCCAAGGGAATCCCGGCCTCCGGCGTGCGCGGAAGAGCCGCGCGACAGACCTACGCGGCCAGCTTCGCCAGCGCCGCGTCGATGCGGGCGATCGTCTTCTCGCGGCCCAGGATCTCCAGGGACTCGAAGAGCGGCAGCCCGACCGTACGGCCGGTGACGGCGACGCGGACCGGGGCCTGCGCCTTGCCGAGCTTCAGGCCGTGCTGCTCGCCGGCGGCGAGGACGGCGGCCTTGAGGGCCTCCGCGTTCCACTCGGCGGCGATCAGTCCGGCACGGGCCGTGACGAGGAGGGCGTCGGAGCCCTCCTTCATGGCCTTGTTCCAGGACGCCTCGTCCTCGACGGGCTCGTCCAGGAAGAGGAAGTCGACGTTGGCCGTGATGTCCGAGAGGACCGTCACCCGGGTCTGGGCGTGCGGGGCGATCTCGGCGAACTGCGCCGCGTCGAAGGCTTCCGGCGCCCAGGGGGCGAAGGGGGCCTTCAGCCAGGGGCCGCACGCCTCGGTGAAGGTGTTCACGTCGAGCATGCGCAGGTGCTCGGCGTTGATGTGCTCGGCCTTCTTCAGGTCGAAGCGGGCCGGGTTGGCGTTGACGTCGGCGATGTCGAACGCGGCGACCAGCTCGTCCCGGTTGAAGATGTCGCGGTCCTCGGCGATCGACCAGCCGAGGAGGGACAGGTAGTTGACCAGACCCTCGGCCAGGAAGCCACGCTCGCGGTAGAGGTTGAGCGAGGCCTGCGGGTCACGCTTGGAGAGCTTCTTGTTGCCCTCCCCCATGACGTACGGGAGGTGACCGAAGGCAGGGGTGTCCTTGGCGACGCCCAGTTCGATGAGCGCCCGGTAGAGGGCGATCTGGCGCGGGGTGGAGGAGAGCAGGTCCTCGCCGCGCAGGACGTGCGTGATCTCCATCAGGGCGTCGTCGACCGGGTTGACGAGCGTGTAGAGAGGAGCGCCGTTGGCACGGACGATGCCGTAGTCCGGGAGGTTCTCCGGCTGGACCGTGATGTCGCCGCGGACCAGGTCGGTGAAGGTGATCGCCTCGTCGGGCATCCGGAAGCGGACGATCGATGTGCGGCCCTCTGCCTCGTACGCGGCCTTCTGCTCGTCGCTCAGGTCGCGGCAGTGACCGTCGTAGCCCGAGGGCTTGCCGGCCGCGCGGGCGGCGTCGCGGCGGGCGTCGAGCTCCTCGGTGGTGCAGTAGCACGGGTACGCGTGCCCGGCGGCCAGGAGCTTCTCCGCGACGTCCTTGTAGAGGTCCATCCGCTGCGACTGACGGTACGGGGCGTGCGGGCCGCCGGTCTCGGGGCCCTCGTCCCAGTCGAGGCCGAGCCAGCGCATCGAGTCGAGCAGCTGCTCGTAGGACTCCTCGGAGTCACGGGCCGCGTCGGTGTCCTCGATGCGGAAGACCAGGGTGCCCTGGTGGTGCCGGGCGAAGGCCCAGTTGAAGAGAGCTGTCCGGACCAGGCCCACGTGGGGGTTGCCCGTGGGGGAAGGACAGAAACGTACACGGACGGGGGCGTTAACCACGCTTGATCACCTTGTTGGTGAGAGTGCCGATGCCTTCGATGGTGACGGCGACCTCGTCGCCGACGTGCAGGGGCCCGACCCCTGCGGGGGTCCCGGTGAGGATCACGTCGCCCGGGAGCAGCGTCATGGCTTCCGTGATGTGGACGACCAGGTCCTCGATCGACCGGACCATGTCGCTCGTACGGCCGAGCTGACGTTGCTCACCGTTGACCGTGGCCTGGATGGCCAGGTTGCCGGGGTCGAGGTCGGTCTCCACCCAGGGGCCGAGCGGGCAGGAGGTGTCGAAGCCCTTCGCCCGGGCCCACTGGCTCTCGCGTCGCTGGACGTCACGCGCGGTGACGTCGTTGGCGCAGGTGTAGCCGAAGATGACGTCCTTGACGCGCTCCCGCGGGACCTCACGGCACATGCGGCCGATCACCACGGCCAGCTCGGCCTCGTAATGCAGTTCCTCGGAGAAGGAGGGGAACTCGATGGAGTCGCCCGAGCCGATCACCGAGGTGGTGGGCTTGAAGAAGGCGACGGGCACATCCGGGACCTCGTTGCCCATCTCGGCGGCGTGTTCCGCGTAGTTGCGGCCGATGGCCACGACCTTGTTGGGGAGCACGGGCGGCAGGAGCCGGACCTTCTTCAGCGGGACCTTGGTCCCGGAGAGCTCGAAGTCGGCGTACGGGATGCCCTTGATGATGTCGAGGACGAGGCTGTCGGGGCTGTCGCCCTCGACCGCGCCGAAGGCGACATTGCCGTCGATGGAGAACCTGGCGATGCGCACGGGATGCTGTCGCCCCTCACTTGCTGGCTGGCTGAAGACTGACGCTCCAGGCTATCGCCTCGCCAGGCCGGAGGACGGCCGCTACTTCGCCGCCGCGACCGGGGCGACCATGAGGATGGTGCGGCGCGGGTTGGCCGTCTGGGTGGGCAGGTCGACGACGTGCTCCCGCAGCTCCGGCGCCTGCAGCGTTTCGGCGCCCTCGAGGTGCATCAGCGTCGTGCGCCGGGGGTTGGCAATGTTGCGGAACGTCATCGTCGTCTTCATCTGCCGTGTGGACCTTTGCCGCTGGGGGCGCTGCCCGGAGGAGGCGCGCCGGTTGTCGGATTCGCTATCCCTGTAAAGCGCCAGGCTAAACATCCGATTCCCCACCGCGGCCGGGATGAGGCGGCGATCATGATGTGAGTTTGCTCACGAAGTTGACGACATAACGCTCATTAAAGACAGTTGATCATGGGATGCAAACCAGACAATACACCACTGAATCTCTCATTCCGCTCCCGATCATGGCGTCTGGGACACCCGGCACTCCCCGTACGCCAACCCCTTTCCACCCGATTTGACCGTGAACACGCTCCACGCCTTGTTACTCAGCCATCACACCGTGTCATCCAGGTCACAGCCCGGTACACGGGCCTTGTTGGAGATCCTCCACTGTGCTGGAATTCCACGCACCGCCGCGGGTTTCAGGCCCAACGCGCAGGGGCGCAACGCAGCGCCGAGTGGCGGCGGAAGGGGGAAGTACGCCGGTCACTCACGACCACCATGGGGCGCGTCCAGCGCCCCACGACGCCGACACCGTCCCGCCGGGCAACCGCGCGGAGGGACGCCTGGTCCAGAGGTTGCGACGCTAGTGCAGGGACGTTTCAAGAGGGATGGCATGGGGTCGCCCCAGCCCCGCCAGGGCCGAGGGGACACCCCGGCGGATCAGGAGCCGCGCGGCGGGAACGACCGCGGTTCCTCGCCCCAGCACGCCCAGAATCCCGGTGCGGCCGGAGACGGCGGCAACCGCGCGCAGCGCTCCGGCACGACGAGTTCCGGCAGTGTGGAGGCCTCGGCGCCCCCCAAGGCGGCCGGCCCCACCTCCGCCGGCTCACGCGTGGCCCTGCGTAACTGGCGCATCAGCACGCGTCTGGTCTCCCTGCTCGCTCTCCCCGTGGTCGCGGCGACCACCCTGGGCGGGCTGCGGATCAACGAGTCGATGAACGACATCGACCAGCTGGAGCACATGCAGCTGCTCACCAAGATGACCAAGAAGGCGACCGCGCTCGCCAACGCGCTCCAGGAGGAGCGCGACAGGTCGGCCGGCCCGCTGTCGACCGGCGTGAAGGCCACCGACTACAAGGTCACGCAGCCCCGTGAGCGCACGGACCGTGCCAAGGCCGCCTTCTTCGAGGCCACCGACGAGATCGGCAACTCCCCGGGCGACGCGGCGCTGGACAGCATCCACGCGAGCGTCAGCCAGATAGGCAACCAGCTGGGCAACATCACCAGCATCCGCAAGGACGCGTACGCCGGCGACAGCCCGAGTCTCAACACGGTCGACCAGTACAGCCAGCTGATCACCTCGCTGCTGAGCCTTTCGCAGGACATGGCGCAGGCCACCAGCAACCCCGAGATGATCAAGCGGACGCGTGCGCTGGCCGCCTTCTCCTCCTCGAAGGAGTACGCCTCCGTCGAGCGCGCCATCATCGCCGCGGCGCTGCCGGGCGGCGACGGCACCAAGGCGCACCTGAACGACAACGACCAGGCGTTCGGCCGCAACGCGCTCAACAAGGCGAGCACGACCCTCAAGACCTTCGAGACGACCTACGAGTCCACCGGCAGGAGCTCCGCCGAGCTGCTGGCCCCGCTGGACAACGGCAATCCCGAGATCACCGCCGCCGACATGTACGCGAAGAAGGTGCTCGACAGCCCTCTCGGCATGGAGGGCAGCGGCAAGACCCGTACGTACATGGACTGGTACGACCAGAGCTCCAACAAGATCCAGGCCATGAAGACCATCGAGGAGACGCTCCTCGGTGAGATGGAGAGCAAGGCCCGCGAGCTCCGTGACGAGTCGCGGCGCGACGCGATCCTCAACGGTGCGATCATCCTCATCGTCCTCGGTGTGTCGCTGGTCGGCGCCTTCGTCGTGGCACGGTCCATGATCCGCTCGCTGCGAAGGCTGCAGGAGACCGCGACCCGGGTCGCCCAGGACCGGCTGCCCGAGCTCGTCAGGCAGCTCTCCGAGACGGACCCGCAGGACGTCGACACCTCCGTCGAGTCGGTCGGTGTGCACTCCCGGGACGAGATCGGCCAGGTGGCCGCGGCCTTCGACGACGTGCACCGCGAGGCGGTCCGTCTGGCCGCCGAGCAGGCGCTGCTGCGAGGCAACGTCAACGCGATGTTCACCAACCTCTCGCGCCGCAGCCAGGGCCTCATCCAGCGCCAGCTCTCGCTCATCTCCGAGCTGGAGTCCCGCGAGGCCGACCCCGACCAGCTGTCCTCGCTCTTCAAGCTCGACCACCTCGCGACCCGTATGCGCCGTAACGGCGAGAACCTCCTCGTCCTCGCGGGCGAGGAGCCCGGCCGCCGCTGGACCCGGCCCGTGCCGCTGGTCGACGTGCTCCGCGCCGCCGCCTCCGAGGTGGAGCAGTACGAGCGCATCGAACTGGCCGCGGTGCCCGCCACCGAGGTCGCCGGCCGCGTCGTCAACGACCTCGTGCACCTCCTCGCAGAGCTGCTGGAGAACGCCACGTCGTTCTCCTCTCCGCAGACGAAGGTCCGCGTCACCGGCCACGCGCTGCCCGACGGCCGTGTGCTCGTCGAGATCCACGACACCGGCATCGGCCTCTCCCCCGAGGACCTGGCCGCGATCAACGAGCGGCTCGCCTCGCCGCCCACCGTGGACGTCTCGGTGTCCCGCCGCATGGGTCTGTTCGTGGTCGGCCGGCTGTCCCTGCGTCACGGCATCCGTATCCAGCTGCGGCCCTCCGACTCCGGCGGCACGACCGCGCTGGTCATGCTGCCCATGGAGGTCGCGCACGGTGGCAAGCTGCCGCCGAAGCCGGGCCAGCAGGGCAAGGGCCCGCAGGGCGGCGCCCCGGGCGGGCTCCTCGCCGGCGGTGGCGCTCCCGCCGCGGGCGGTCAGCGTCCCGGCCTCGACGGTTCCGCGTCGGCTCCCGCCAAGGGGCTGGGCGGGTCCGCCCCGCGCGGCCAGGTCGGTGCGGGCTCGGCTCCGCGGGCCGCGCTGCCCTCACGTGACGGCGGACCGCGTCAGCCGCAGCAGGGCAACCAGCAGGGCCCGGGCCAGCAGGGCCCCGGTCCGCTGGGCAACAGCCAGCAGGGTGCCGGTCTGCCCGGCAGGCCCGACGCCCCGCGTCAGGGCGGCGGCCTCGCCGGTGCCTTCGCCGGTGGTGCCCGTGCGGGAGCACGGCCCCCGCAGAACCCCTCGGCCGGTACGGACTCGGGGCGGCCCAACCTCTTCGGTCACTCCGGTGCGCCCACGCCCCGGACTCCGCAGCAGCAGCCCCAGGGCAACCAGGGCGGCCCCGGCCGTCAGCTGCCGCCCTCCGGCGGACCGCGGGCCGAGCTGCCCGGCGGCAACCCGCAGCCGCAGCGCCCGCAGAACACGAGCTGGGGCGTCGAGGAGCAGGGTGCTCCCCGGCGTACGCAGCCGGACGCTCCGCGTGGGCACGAGGAATACGACAACGGCCGGTTCGCCCGGCCGGGCACCTCCGGCCCGAACCAGTCGTTCAGCCCGCCGAACCAGCGTCCGCCGATGGACGACCGTCAGGGCCCCGGTGCCACCGCGGAGTTCGCCCGCCCGGACTTCTCGGCCCCGCAGGCGCCCCAGTTCCCGCAGGCCCCGGACCCGGCGAGCACCGCGCAGTTCGCCCGCCCCGACTTCAACGCCCCGATGCAGCAGGACCAGGGCTACGGTGCCCAGGCCCCGCAGCGCCCGCAGGCACCCGCACCGCGCCACCCCGACAACACCGACTTCGGCGCACCGCGTCCGCCCGCCCCCTTCGCGGGTGAGCCGCACCGCCCGGCGCTGCCGCAGCAGCCCGAGGCGCTGCCTCCGGCCGGTCCCGGTGACGGGCGTACGCCGCTGTTCGACAATCTGGAGACGAACTGGTTCCACGGTGCGCAGCAGGACGGCCAGATGCCGCCCGCTGCCGAGCCGCAGGCACCGGCCTCCTCTCAGCCCTTCGACGGCACCACGCCTCCGCCCATGCCGCAGCGTGGTGCGGCGGACACGGGCGCGACCAGTTCATGGCGCGCTTCGCCCAATGACGAACTCGTACGGCAGGCGGAGCGGGTCAAGAAGCCCGCCGCCGGCGGGATCACGACGTCCGGACTGCCCCGCCGTGTCCCACGTGCCAATTTGGTGCCGGGCACTGCTCAGCAGCAGAATCATCAGTCCGGACCTCAGGTTTCGCGTGCGCCGGATGACGTACGCGGCCGTCTGACCAATCTCCGCCGGGGCATCCAGCAGGGACGACAGGCCAACACCGGCCCGTCTACCGGCAGTTTCCAACTCGGCCCCACTCACCAGCAGGAGCGTTAGTTGAGCCCCATGAGTCAGGCCGCGCAGAATCTGAACTGGCTGATCACCAACTTCGTGGACAACACCCCAGGGGTGTCCCACACGGTGGTGGTCTCCGCGGATGGCCTGCTGCTGGCGATGTCCGAAGGTTTCCCGCGCGACCGCGCCGATCAGTTGGCGGCTGTCGCCTCCGGCCTGACGTCGCTGACCGCGGGTGCCTCCCGGATCTTCGAAGGCGGCGCCGTGAGCCAGACGGTCGTGGAGATGGAGAGAGGTTTCCTCTTCCTCATGTCCATCTCTGACGGATCTTCACTCGCCGTTCTCGCCCACCCGGACGCCGACATCGGTCTGGTCGGGTACGAGATGGCACTTCTCGTCGACCGCGCGGGGACCGTCCTCACCCCTGACCTCCGTGCCGAACTACAAGGAAGTCTGCTCCACTAGACGGCCATGCGGCAGCCAATTGACGCGATCCACCCAGGTACTACTCAAAACCCTCACCCGTCCGGCCGACACAGCTCCCCACCGGCCACCTTCAGACGGCAAGCCGACACCCTGCTGTCACGCCCGGAGGATTTATGACCCCGCCACCCGCCTCACCTGATCCGTACGGCGCCCTGCACCACGCCTCGTACGACGGTGAAGGCGACCAGCCGCTGGTCCGTCCCTATGCCATGACCGGCGGCCGGACCCGGCCGCGCTATCAGCTCGCGATAGAGGCACTGGTCAGCACCACAGCGGACCCCGCCCACCTGGGGACCCTGCTCCCCGAGCACCAGCGGATCTGCCACCTGTGCCGCGAGGTCAAGTCGGTGGCCGAGGTGTCGGCCCTGCTGTCCATGCCCCTGGGTGTGGCACGGATCCTCGTGGCGGACCTGGCGGAAGCCGGCATGGTGGCCATCCACCAGCCGGGCAACGGAGAGGCCGGCGGCGCGCCGGATGTGACACTGCTCGAAAGGGTGCTCAGTGGACTTCGCAAGCTCTAGCGGCGGTACGGGTACGGCCCGTGCCACCACCTCGGCGAAGATCGTGGTGGCAGGGGGCTTCGGCGTGGGTAAGACCACGTTCGTCGGTGCCGTTTCGGAGATCAATCCGCTGCGCACCGAAGCCGTGATGACGTCCGCGTCCGCGGGCATCGACGACCTGACCCACACCGGGGACAAGACCACCACCACGGTGGCCATGGACTTCGGACGCATCACCCTGGACCAGGACCTGATCCTCTACCTGTTCGGCACCCCCGGACAGGACCGCTTCTGGTTCATGTGGGACGACCTGGTCCGCGGCGCCATCGGCGCCGTCGTCCTCGTCGACACCCGCCGCCTCGCCGACTGCTTCCCCGCCGTCGACTACTTCGAGAACAGCGGCCTCCCCTTCGTCATCGCCCTCAACGGCTTCGACGGACACCAGCCCTACACACCCGAAGAAGTACGCGAAGCACTCCAGATCGGCCCCGACGCCCCGATCATCACGACGGACGCCCGGCACCGCGCGGACGCCAAGAGCGGCTTGATCACCCTGGTCGAGCACGCACTGATGGCCCGGCTGAAGTAGCCGCAAGTTCTTAGTGATCTACGGAAGTTGTTGTAGTCGCTCGGGGGCGGCCTGTGTCCTTTGACACGATCCGCCCCCGTGTTCATAACATTTCGACAGAGATCTGGGTCCTCATCGATACCCGACGCGCACGATCGGTACCGCTGCGCTCACATGAGCCTCGCCTTTTGGCGGGGCTCGCTCTTTATGCCCGTTTTATCGGACGCCCGTCTCGTTCCGAATCGCGCGCTCCGACTGTTTGGAACGCGCCCGGTCCGCGTGCTGCAATGCCTCGAACTACCCAGTGGTACAGCCCCTGAACGATAATCCGGCACAACGTAGGTGCCGACGCCGAGAGGTTGTTGGTCGAGTGAGGCGAAGCAACGAGGGCTCCGCGGCGCAGCCGGAGCGGGGCAACTTCACGCCGCCGCCGCGCGCTGCGGTGTCTCCGCCTGCGGGCACGTCGTCCGAGGCGGAACCGGCCGGTGGCAGCACCAGCCGGCTGACACCGCGCAACTGGCGGGTGCCCACCCGACTGAACGCGATTCTCCTGATCCCGGCGCTGGTCGGCCTGATCATGGGCGGCTTCCAGGTGAAGGGGTCGGTCGACACCTGGAACGAGGCCCAGGAGGCCGAGAAGACGGCTCTGGTCGTCCGCGCGGCCGCGGCGTACGGACAGGCGCTGCTCAACGAGCGTGACCTCACCGCTCAGCCCCTGCTGTCCAACAAGCGCACCGCCGCCGAGGTGGAGAAGGTGCGTGCCACCACGGACAGCGCCGCGTCGAAGTTCGACGCCGCCGTGCAGAACATGCCGGACAAGGAAGGCCTCCACCGCCGCCTGAAGCTGTTCAAGGTGGAGGAGCCGCTGCTCCCCGAGCTGCGCAAGGCCGCCTACGCCGAGGCGATGGACCCGGTGAAGACGGAAGAGGGCTACACCAAGGTCCAGCACTCGCTGATGGAGTTCTCCAACGAGCTCGGCCTGGGTACCGGCAACATCACCAGCTACGGCCGGACCGTGTACGCGATCGAGCTGGCCAAGGCCGCTGAATCGCTTCAGCGCTCCATAGGCATGCATCTGCTGGTGCGGCCGAGCCAGGAGGAGCGCAACTTCAACGGCCAGGTCACGGCGTTCAGCTCGTACAACTACCTGGAGCAGATCGCCATCGGTGAGTTCGTCTCCGGTGGCACGGAGGCCGACGCGGCCCGGCTCAAGGAAGTCATGGCCGGCAAGGCCGCCGAGGGAGCCAAGCAGCTGAAGGCCGCCGAGGCGCAGGCCAAGGCCGCGGGCAAGCCCTTCGTGGCGCCTCCGAGCATCGACGGTTCGGTCTTCGACGGGATGGCCCAGCAGATCGGCCAGGGCAAGCAGCCGGACGAGCTGAAGGCCAAGGGCATCACGCCCGAGACCTGGATGGCCGCCGCCACCGCGAAGTTCGACGGCTACACCACGGTCGAGAACGAGCTGGTGGACAAGGCCGTGGCCGAGGCGGCGCAGATCTCGACCGACGCCCGGAACGACGCCGTCGTCAACGCCGCCATCGTGATCATCGCGCTGCTGGCCGCCTTCATCATCGCCGGGCTCATGGCCCGCCAGATGAGTCGCTCCATGCGCCGGCTGCGTACCGCCGCCTTCGGCATCGCCGAGCAGCGGCTTCCGATGCTGGTCGACCAGTTGTCGCGGACCGAGCCGGGCCGGGTGGACACCCGGGTGCAGCCGATCCCGATCAACAGCCAGGACGAGATCGGCGAGGTCGCCCGCGCCTTCGACCAGGTGCACCGCGAGGCCGTCCGGCTCGCTGCCGAGCAGGCCATGCTGCGGGGCAACGTCAACGCGATCTTCACCAACCTGTCGCGCCGTAACCAGTCGCTCATCGAGGGTCAGCTGACCCTCATCACCGGCCTGGAGAACAACGAGGCCGACCCGGACCAGTTGGAGAGCCTCTTCAAGCTGGACCACCTGGCCACCCGTATGCGCCGTAACGGCGAGAACCTCCTCGTCCTCGCGGGCGAGGAGCCCGGCCGCCGCTGGAACCAGCCGGTGCCACTGGTCGACGTGCTGCGGGCCGCCTCCTCCGAGGTGGAGTCCTACGAGCGCATCGAGCTCACCGGTGTGCCGGAGAGCGAGATCCACGGCCAGGCCGTAACCGACCTCGTGCACCTGCTGGCCGAGCTGCTGGAGAACGCCACCACCTTCTCCTCGCCGCAGACCAAGGTCCGGGTCACCGCGACCCGGCTGCCCGACGGCCGCGTCATGGTCGAGATCCACGACAAGGGCATCGGCCTCACCGCCGAGGACTTCGCGGACATCAACCACAAGCTGGCCAACCCGCCGACCGTGGACGCCGCGGTGTCCCAGCGGATGGGCCTGTTCGTGGTCGGCCGGCTGGCCGACCGGCACGGGATCCGGGTCCAGCTGCGCCCCTCGGGCGAGCAGGCGGGGACCACGTCGCTGGTCATGCTGCCGGACGCGATCACCCATGGTGGCGGCGGCGAGGGTGTGCCGCAGGACGACTTCACCGTCTCCTCGATCATGCCCGAGCAGCAGCAAGAGCAGTCGTTCGAGCCGATGCCGCAGCAGGTTTCGATGCGTACGGCGGCGGAGCTCGGCTTCGACGACTCGCGCTACGAGACCTCGGTCGCGGACTCCCCGCAGCTGGACCCCGTCAACCGCTCGCTCATGCGCGAGGAGCGCCGGGCGGCGCTCGACGCGCAGTCGGGCGGCGAGCGTCCGCCGTACCAGGACGCCGGGGCCGGGCAGCAGCAGGCCTACTCGCCGGAGCAGTTCACGCAGGAGCAGTACGCCCAGGGACAGCAGGAGTACGCGCAGCCTGGTTACGAGGGCGGCTACGACCCGTACGCCGGCAACGGCTACCAGGATCCACAGCAGCAGAACGGCTACACGGACGCCTCGTACGCCGCTCCGGCCGGTCAGCAGGAGCAGTACGCCGACCAGTTCGCCCCCCGGAACGACAGCCCCCAGCAGGGCGAATGGGCGGAGCAGGGCAGCTACCAGGGGGCCTACGAGCCCTTGGCGCAGCCCGAGGCTGAATCTGTGCCGAGCGCTCCCGCCGAGACACAGGACCACGTAGGCTTCGACCGCCCCGGGCCCACCCCGAATCCCGGTCACGACCTGACCGAGGCGGGTCTCCCGCGTCGCGGTGCGGGCCAGCAGCACTGGCAGCCCAGCGGCCGCGGAAACGATCAGCCTGCCGCGCCGGCGCAGCGGCAGCGGCCTCAGCAGGACCAGTCGCAGGACCAGTCGCAGACGCAGCAGGCCGACGGGGACGGCCCCGACGACTGGCGTTCGGCGAACGACGAGCGCTGGGAGCGGGCCGAGAAGCTGCGGGATCCGAAGGCGGGCGGAATCACCCCTTCCGGCCTTCCCCGGCGCGTCCCCAAGGCCAATCTGATCGAGGGCACGGCGGAGCAGACCCAGCAGGGCGGCCCACAGGTCTCCCGCGCCCCCGAGGACGTGCGGGGCAGGTTGAGCAACCTGCGCCGTGGTGTCCTGCGGGGACGTACCGCGGGTTCGGAGACAAGTGATACCTACAACCAGGAGCGTTAGTGTGAGCCCGATGAGCCAGGCGGCGCAGAATCTGAACTGGTTGATCACCAACTTCGTGGACAACACCCCCGGGGTGTCGCACACGGTGGTGGTCTCCGCCGACGGACTCCTGCTGGCGATGTCCGAGGGTTTCCCACGTGACCGTGCCGATCAGCTGGCGGCTGTCGCCTCCGGTCTGACGTCGCTCACCGCGGGTGCCTCGCGGATCTTCGAGGGCGGCGCCGTGAATCAGACCGTTGTGGAGATGGAGCGAGGATTCCTCTTCATCATGTCCATCTCTGACGGATCTTCACTCGCCGTTCTCGCCCACCCGGATGCCGATATCGGTCTGGTTGGGTACGAAATGGCACTTCTCGTAGACCGTGCAGGAAGTGTTCTTACCCCAGATCTCCGTGCCGAACTCCAGGGAAGTCTTCTTAACTAATAGACAGACAGTGCGTTTCTCGTCACCGCGCCATAAGGTGCGGTGGCGCGGCACCACTGGGACGGCGACCGGTAGTCGGAGGAGGAAACGTGACAGCACCCACAGGCGGGCACCCGTACCAGGGCGGTCAGCAGGTTCCGGGTGAGCAGGGTGACAACCGTTTCGACATCCCCTCCGTGCCCGGCAGACAGGGCACGCAAGAGCCTTATCAGCCGTATCAGCCATACCCGCCCTACCAGCAGCCCCCGCAGGGCTCTCAGGGCGGCGACTGGCAGCAGCAGGGCCCGCAGGGCGGCGACTGGCGGCAGCAGCAGCCCCAGCAGCACTCACAGGGCGGCGACTGGCAGCAGGAGTCCGGGCCCGGGTGGCCGCAGCAGCCGCACTACCCGCAGCCGCAGCACGACCAGCAGCAGCCGCAGCGGTACGAGGCCCCGCCGTCGCGCATCCAGCCGGTCCAGCGACAGGCCCCGGAACCCGCGCAGCCCGCGGTACACAACCCGCTGGTCCGTCCGTACGCCATGACCGGCGGCCGGACACGACCGCGGTACCAGCTCGCCATCGAGGCGCTGGTCAGCACAACGGCCGATCCGTCCCGGCTGCAAGGGCAGCTGCCCGAGCACCAGCGGATCTGCCGGCTCTGCATCGAGATCAAGTCGGTGGCCGAGGTATCGGCCCTGCTCTCGATTCCTCTCGGCGTTACCCGGATCCTCGTCGCCGACCTGGCCGAGGCCGGACTCGTCGCTATCCATCAGCCCGGCGGCGACGAGACCGCCGGCGGCCAACCAGATGTGACACTGCTCGAAAGGGTGCTCAGTGGACTTCGCAAGCTCTAGCGGCGGAGCGGCCCGCTCCACTACCTCGGCGAAGATCGTGGTGGCAGGGGGCTTCGGCGTGGGTAAGACCACGTTTGTCGGTGCCGTTTCGGAGATCAATCCGCTGCGCACCGAAGCCGTGATGACGTCCGCGTCCGCGGGCATCGACGACCTGACTCACACCGGGGACAAGACCACCACCACGGTGGCCATGGACTTCGGACGCATCACCCTGGACCAGGACCTGATCCTCTACCTGTTCGGCACCCCCGGACAGGACCGCTTCTGGTTCATGTGGGACGACCTGGTCCGCGGCGCCATCGGCGCCGTCGTCCTCGTCGACACCCGCCGCCTCGCCGACTGCTTCCCCGCCGTCGACTACTTCGAGAACAGCGGCCTCCCCTTCGTCATCGCCCTCAACGGCTTCGACGGACACCAGGCCTACACTCCCGACGAAGTACGCGAAGCACTCCAGATCGGCCCGGACACCCCGATCCTGACGACGGACGCCCGGCACCGGGCGGACGCCAAGAGCGCGCTGATCACCCTGGTCGAGCACGCACTGATGGCTCGCCTGCGCTGATCCCGCCGCCGCACGACGAAGGCCCCGTACTCCTCGGAAGGAGTACGGGGCCTTCGTCCGTACGGGGCCGGAACGGCCTCAGCAGCCGTTCTCAGCCCTGCCAGCTGTGCGGGGCACGGAAGCCGGGGGTGCGCTCCAGGCGGCGCCATCCGGCGGTGCTGCGGCCTCGGTGGGCGGGTGCGTCGGGCTGGGCGGCCGCGCGGGCGAGCAGAACCGCGGTGATGGCGGCGAGCTCCTCGGGGCCGGCCTGGCCCTTCTCGACACGCAGGACCGACTCGGCGGGAGTGATGCTCATGGATGGTCTCCGTCTTCTGGGCAGGTGGTCGGAACGCGGGCGGGGGCCGCCGCTGCGGCCGCGACTACTGCGGAGGGTTGCCGTGCTTGCGGGACGGCAGGTCGGCGTGCTTGTTGCGGAGCATCGCGAGCGAGGCGATCAGTACCTCGCGGGTCTCGGCGGGGTCGATGACGTCGTCGACCAGGCCGCGCTCGGCCGCGTAGTAGGGGTGCATCAGCTCCGCCTTGTACTCCTTGACCATGCGCGCCCGCATGGCTTCGGAGTCCTCGGCGTCGGCGATCTGACGGCGGAAGATGACGTTGGCGGCGCCCTCGGCGCCCATCACCGCGATCTCGTTGGTGGGCCACGCGTAGGTGAGGTCGGCGCCGATGGACTGGCTGTCCATGACGATGTACGCGCCTCCGTAGGCCTTGCGCAGGATCAGCGAGATCCTCGGCACGGTGGCGTTGCAGTACGCGTAGAGCAGCTTCGCGCCGTGCCGGATGATCCCACCGTGCTCCTGATCGACGCCGGGCAGGAAGCCGGGTACGTCCAGCAGAGTGACGAGGGGAATGTTGAACGCATCACACATCTGGACGAATCGCGCGGCCTTCTCGGACGCCTCGATGTCCAGGACGCCGGCCAGCGACTGCGGCTGGTTGGCCACGATGCCGACGACCTGGCCGTCGAGCCGGGCCAGGGCGCAGACGATGTTGCGGGCCCAGCGCTCGTGGACCTCCAGGAAGTCGCCGTCGTCGACGAGCTCCTCGATGACCTTGTGCATGTCGTACGGACGGTTGCCGTCGGCCGGGACCAGGTCCAGGAGGACGTCGCCGCGCCGGTCGGCGGGGTCGTCGCTCGGTACGACCGGCGGGTTCTCCCGGTTGTTCGAGGGCAGCATCCCGATCAGGTAGCGGACCTCGGCGATGCAGGTCTCCTCGTCGTCGTACGCGAAGTGCGCGACGCCCGAGGTCTCGGCGTGCACGTCGGCGCCGCCGAGGCCGTTCTGCGTGATCTCCTCGCCGGTGACCGCCTTGACGACGTCCGGTCCGGTGATGAACATCTGCGAGGTCTCGCGGACCATGAAGACGAAGTCGGTCAGCGCCGGGCTGTACGCCGCGCCACCGGCGCACGGGCCGAGCATCACGCTGATCTGCGGGATGACACCGGAGGCGCGGGTGTTGCGCTGGAAGATCCCGCCGTATCCGGCGAGCGCGCTGACGCCCTCCTGGATACGGGCTCCGGCGCCGTCGTTCAGCGAGACCAGCGGGGCGCCGGCCGAGATGGCCATGTCCATGATCTTGTGGATCTTCGTGGCGTGGGCCTCGCCCAGCGCCCCGCCGAAGATCCGGAAGTCGTGCGCGTAGACGAAGACCGTCCGGCCGTCGACCGTGCCCCAGCCGGTGATGACACCGTCGGTGTACGGCTTCTTCGCCTCCAGGCCGAAGCCGGTCGCCCGGTGCCGGCGCAGCTGCTCGACCTCCTTGAACGATCCCTCGTCCAGCAGCAGCTCGATGCGCTCGCGGGCCGTCAGCTTGCCCTTGGCGTGCTGCGCCTCGGTCGCCCGGTCGCTCGGTCCACGCCGGGCCTGCTCGCGCAGTGCCAGCAGTTCGGCCACCCGGCCACGCGTGTCACTCGGCTCGCCCGGGATTTCGTCCACAACGGTCATACGTCGACCCTACGAACCCGACCGCACAAACCCTGCCGTCCACACCGGACAGTCTCCTGCCCCGTTTCCTGGTGGCACCTGACAGAAGTCCTGCACCATGCAGCCCATCCGCCAGCTCACGCGGCTTCCGCGTTGTAGGGCTCCGACAAAGCGGAATGTGTGTCTCCCGCCACACACCGGCCCACACGCCACGCCGCGGATCCACCGGGGCGGGCGACCGGACGCACCACAATGGCAGGGGGTCACCCCCCAGGATCACATCCCCCGCGGTCCCCGTCCGGCCGCCCTGGGGTGACCGGGCGCCCTCAGGGCCTCCGTTCGCGTTCAGTTCCTGTTCACTCCGCGCAGCCGGCGCTCGACCAGGCGTGGCCAAAACGCGTCCGGCGGCGTCGAGTTGTGAAGAACGCCGACATTCTGAGAGCGCTCTCAGACATAAGTCTTGACGGCCACCGAAGGCGTCGCGAGAGTGGTGCGCACCGCAGACGCCCCCCACTGCTCCACCTCCCCGCACCACACGTGACCCCTGTCTGCGACCCCCACACCTCGGGAGTTCCTTCGTGATTTCGCGCAGAATGTTCCTGACGGGCGCCGCCGCCTCCGCGACGGCGCTCACCTACCCCCTCTGGGGCAGCGCCCTGAGCCCGCGTGCGTCGGCCGCTGCCGAGACCTGTGAACTGGCGCTCGAGAACAAGTCGTTGCCGGGCACGGTCCACGCGTACGTCACCGGCCACGAGCAGGGCACGGACCGCTGGGTGCTCCTGCGCCCTGACGGCAGTGTCTACCGCCCCGACTCCCCCGGCGCCCCGCAGACCCCCCTGCCGGTGGACTGCGCCATCCCGCTGAAGGCCGCCGGCGCCGGGCCCGTCACCCTGACCCTGCCGCAGATGTACGGCGCGAGGGTCTACTTCGTACGGGACGACAAGCTGGACTTCTACCTCAACCCGGGGCCGTCCCTGGTCGAGCCGGCCTTCGCGACGCCCACCGACCCGAACTACGGCAGGACCTGGTCGTTCTGCGAGTTCACCTTCAACCCGCAACAGCTGTACGCGAACATCAGCTACGTCGACCTGGTGACGGCGCTGCCGATCGGGCTGACCCTGGAGGGCGACGCCACGCACACGGTGGCCCCGCTCCCGGACGGCGCGGTCCAGCGCATAGCCGACGACCTCACGGCCCAGGCCGCCGCCGACGGGCAGCCCTGGGACAAGCTGGTCACCCGTGGTGACGACGGGCAGGTCCTTCGGGTCGTCTCGCCGCAGAACCTGATGGCACCGTTCTTCGACCGGCCGAACGAGATGCCGTTCCGCGATCTGTTCACCGCACAGATCGACGAGGTCTGGGAGAAGTACCGCTCCACCGACCTGAAGATCGACCTGCAGGGCGGCCGGGGCGCGCTGGCGGGCCGCGTCAGCGGGGACACGCTGACCTTCGAGGGCGGGCACACGTTCGTCAAGCCGACGTCGAAGGACATCTTCACCTGCAACCACGGCCCCTTCACCAACAACCCGGGTGACTCCGACGAGAAGAAGGCGCTGCTGGCCAGGATCGCGGCGGGCTTCAACCGCTCGATCATGCTCAGCCACCCGCAGCAGCCCAACGGCACCACGGTGGCGGACTACTACAAGGGCGGGGTGACGAACCACTGGTCCCGCGTCGTCCACGCCAACTCCCCGATCGGCTACGCGTTCCCCTACGACGACGTACGCCCGGACGGCGAGCCGGACGTGTCGGGGGCGGCGCACGACGGCAACCCGCGGCGCTTCACGGTGAGCGTCGGCTCCTGACACGCCCCCACGATCCGCCCCGTCGGCCGCTTTCCGCGGCAGGCGGGGCGGATCACTGCCGGAACGGCGGCTCCTGACGCCGGGAGCACGCGCGGACGCCCGACGCGTCGGGTGACGTCCCGGGGCGCTCCGACCGGCACCACGCCCCGCGTCCCCGCTCAGCCGGCTGCCGTCAGTGCCGCGCGCGCGGCATCGAGGATCTCCTCGGAGACCGGGGAGCCCTTGGTGGCTCGGGCCAGGACGAGTGCGCCGAGCATGGTGCACAGCCGGGTGAGGCCTTCCTGGTCCTCGGTTGCCAGCCACTCGGCGAAGTCGCCCACCCCCTCGGTGTACACGCGGCGTGCCTCGCGCGCTCCGGATTCGCGCGCCATGTCGGTGGCGAGTGCGGCAGCGGGGCACCCGTCCGCCGCGCTGTCGCGGTGCCCGACGGACAGGTAGGTCTCGATCAGCGCCTGCTGGGCGTCGCCGCGCCGTCCGCCGTACTGCTCGAGTCCGTCGTCGCGGAGCCGGGTGAGCTCGCCGAACGCATGGGCGGTGGCTTCGTCGACGAGCGCCTCCTTGGAGGCGAACTGCTTGTAGAAGCCACCGTGGGTCAGACCGGACGCCTTCATGAGGTCGGCGACGCTGACGTGGGTGCCCTGCTCCCGGAACAGCCGGGAGGCGGTCTCCACCACGCGTCGGCGGTTCTCCTCCGCCTGCGCCTGCGATACGCGGCCCATCAGCCACCTCCCAGTTTGATGTCGATCACAATCTATTCTAGGGTGAATTTTAGATTACAGGCAACATCTAATTGGGTGCCTCGGGCGCCCACCACGCCGGGAGCAGACATGGAACTGAAGGACGCGGTCGCTGTGGTCACGGGCGCCAACCGGGGGCTCGGGCGTCATCTGGCCGCCCAGCTCGTGGAGCGCGGGGCGAAGGTGTACGCGGCGGCCCGCCGCCCCGAGACGGTGGACCTGCCGGGCGTCGTCCCGCTGCGCCTGGACGTCACGGACGAGGAGTCGATCCGGGCCGCGGCCCGCCTCGCGTCCGACGCGACCCTGCTGGTGAACAACGCCGGCATCTCCACCGCCACACCGCTGATCGCGGGCGGCCTGGACGCGGTGCGCCTGGAGATGGAGACGAACTTCTACGGCCCGCTCGCCGTGACGCGGGCGTTCGCCCCCGTCATCGAGAAGAACGGCGGCGGCGCGGTGCTCAACGTGCTGTCCGTCCTGTCCTGGCTGCACCCGGCCGGCCTCGGGTCCTACGCCGCGGCCAAGGCCGCGGCATGGGCACTGACCAATGCGGCCCGGGAGGAACTGGCGCCCCACGGCATCACCGTCTCGGCACTGCACGTCGGCTACATGGACACCGAGATGGCCGCGGGAGTTCCCGCCGATCAGAAGGCCGCTCCCGCCGACGTCGCGGCACAGGCCCTGGACGGCGTCGAGAAGGGCCTGCCCGAGATCCTCGCCGACGAGACCACCCAGTACGTCAAGCAGCGCCTGGCCGCTTCGCCGAACACGGCGTGAGGCACACACCGCCGCACCGGCGGTGGATCCCCGGGAGTGCCCTTGGCCCGGGGGAAGCTCAGGATCGACAGGGGTCCGGTCCCTTCGAGGACGGGAAACGGAGACGACAGTGAAGACCTTCATGATCGAGCGCTACGGTGACAAGGCCGGAATGCGCGCCGGTGAGATGCCCGACCCCCGGGTGGGCGCCGACGACGTCCTGGTCCGGATCCACGCGGCGAGCATCAACCCGCTGGACCTCAAGCTCCGCGACGGGGACTTCAAGGCGATCCTGCCGTACCGTCTCCCGCTCGTCCTGGGCAACGACCTCGCGGGTGTGGTGATCCAGGCGGGACCGGGCGTCACGCGCTTCGCGGTGGGCGACGAGGTCTACGCGCGGCCCGACAAGAACCGCATCGGCACGTTCGCCGAACTCATCGCCGTCCACCAGGACGACGTCGCCGTCAAACCGGCCACGCTCACCATGGAGGAGGCCGCGTCCCTTCCGCTGGTCGCTCTGACCTCATGGCAGGCGCTGGTGGAGCGGGCTCAGGTGCAGCCGGGCCAGAAGGTCCTGATCCACGCGGGCGCCGGCGGAGTCGGCAGCATCGCCGTCCAGTTGGCGAAGCAGCTGGGCGCGCACGTGGCCACCACCGCGAGTACGGCCAAGGTCGGCCTGGTGGAGGAGCTCGGCGCGGACGTCGTCATCGACTACCGGAAGCAGGCTTTCGAAACGGTCCTCGACGGCTACGACGTCGTCCTGGACACCATCGGCGGCGAGACGCTCGAGAAGTCCCTGAAGGTGCTCAAGCCCGGCGGGAAGGTCATCAGCATCGCAGGCCCTCCGGACCCGGCCTTCGCCCGTGAGATGGGCGCGAACGCGATCCTCCGGCTGGCCGTGGGCGCGCTGAGCTTCAGGACCCGGCGCCGCGCCGGGCGCCGCGACGTGACGTACTCGTTCCTGTTCATGAGGGCCGACGGCGACCGGTTGGGCGGACTCGCGGCGCTCGTCGACGCCGGGAAGATCCGGCCGGTCGTCGACCGCGTCTTCCCGTTCGAGGAGACCCGGGAGGCCGTGGAGTACGTCGAGAAGGGCCGCGTGAAGGCCGGCAAGGTCGTCGTCGCGATGAGGTGAGGGCAGGCCCGCCGCGAACGGCTGGTGGCGAGGGCGCGGCGGCTGTCGGCCTCCTGGTGAAGCCGAGGCTGCCGCGGGCCCGTCCTCACGAGCCCCTGTGGACCCGCGCGACCGCCACGGCACGCGGCGGAAAGCCCCTCGACGTCAAGACCCACCGGCTCGCGCGTCCGGGCGCTTGACCCTCCAGCGGCTGGAGGGTCCAGGATCTCGCCCATGGAAGACGAACGCCCCGACGTACTCACCATCGGCCAGCTCGCGCACCGCACCGGACTTCGGGTGCGCACCCTGCGCTTCTGGTCCGACGAGGGCGCGGTGCCGCCCGTGGCCCGCTCGGCGAGCGGCTACCGGCTGTACGACGCCGAGTCCGTGGCCCGCGTCGAGCTGGTCCGCACCCTGCGTGAGCTGGGCCTCGGGCTCGACGACGTGTGCCGCGTGCTGAGCGGCCGCACCACGGTCGCCGAGGTCGCCGACGCGCACGTGGCCGCGCTCGACGCGCAGATCCGCTCCCTCAAGGTGAGCCGGGCCGTCCTGTCCACCGTATCGAAGCGTGGTTCGACCGCTGAGGAGACAGCACTGATGAACCGGTTGGCACGGCTTTCCGCCGCTGAACGCAAGCAGATCATCGAGGAGTTCAAGGAGGAGGTGTTCGGCGGTCTCGACATGGACCCCCGCCTGCGTGACCGCATGCGCGCCTTCAGCGTAGAACTGCCCGACGACCCCGCACCCGAGCAGGTCGACGCCTGGATCGAACTGGCCGAGCTGGTGCGGGACCCCGGCTTCCGCGCCCGGATGCGCACATGGATGGAGCTCAACACGCCCGTACCGGGGCAGGTTCGTCCCCCCGGGGCGTCCATCTGGTGGGCCAGGCAGGTCGTGCAGACCGTCGCGGAGGTCAGAGAACGCGGCATCGCCCCTGAGGGCCCGGCAGCGGCCGACGTGCTGACCGAGCTGTTCGGCGACGCCGACCGGGCCGCCGTGCTGTCGTCCCTGGAGGCCGGGATCGAGGCAGGGGCGGAGCGCTACCGCAGGCTCGTCGCCCGCGTGCGCGGGCAGTATGCGTCTCCCGACGCGACCGAGGAGCTGGAGTGGCTGGCGCGAGCCCTGCGTGCGGCGGATCGCCCCTGACCGGCGCGTCGGAGGCGGATGACGACGTCCCGGCCTCGGCTTGCACGGCATTCTCGTGTTCCCGCCGAACCCACGGGTCCACCCACCTGTGCCAGGCCGGTGGACCCGTGGGTTCAGGCTGAAGGGCTTTCGGTTTCCTGGCACTCACGGGAATCCCGCCGTCCGCAACACCTCATGAAATACGATCGCCACAGGTGGACCACCGCTTGGCCGGGTGTCGCACAGGCGACCACCTGTGCGACACCGCCCCGGGGCGGACGTGGAGGCGTCCCGTCGTCAGAGCCGTCGAGTGCCCGCGCCGGGCCATCCAGCAGGCCCACGACGCCGCTTCCCCTACCCGGTAAGGAACCACGCCATGGCCACCCCGCGCGTCTTCCCCCTGGAACCCACCCCGATCCATGTGTCCGACGAGGTCCTCGATGACCTGCGCGCCCGTCTCGCATCGACCCGTCCGCCGCTGGACGAAGGGAACGAAGACTGGTCCTACGGCGTCCCTGACAGCTATCTCCGTGAGCTGGTCGCCTACTGGCGGGACGGCTACGACTGGCGCAAGGCCGAGGCGGCCATCAACGCCTACGAGCACTATCAGGTGAGCGTCGCCGGTGTCCCGGTGCACTTCATGCGCAAGCCCGGCCGCGGCCCCCGCCCGATCCCGTTGATCCTCACCCACGGCTGGCCGTGGACGTTCTGGCACTGGTCGAAGGTGATCGACCCGCTCGCCGACCCGGCCGCGTTCGGCGGTGACCCCGCCGACGCGTTCGACGTCATCGTGCCGTCCCTGCCCGGCTTCGGCTTCCCCGGCCCGCTCACCGGCTTCGCGGACGTCAACTTCTGGAAGGTCTCCGACCTCTGGCACACCCTGATGACCGAGACCCTGGGATACGAGAAATACGCCGCCGGGGGCTGCGACATCGGCGGGATCGTCTCCAGCCAGCTCGGCCACAAGTACGCCGACGAGCTGTACGGCATCCACATCGGCTCCGGGCTGCCGCTCAATTTCTTCACCGGCCCCCGTGCCTGGGACTTCGCCCGGAACCGGCCCCTCACCGACGACCAGCCCGCCGATGTCCGCGCCCGCATCATCGAGCTGGACCACCGCTCGGCGTCCCACCTCAACGTGCACATGCTCGACGGCGCCACCCTGGCCCACGGGCTGAGCGACTCACCCGCCGGACTGCTCGCCTGGCTGCTGGAGCGCTGGAATGCCTGGAGCGACAACGGCGGCGACGTCGAGTCCGTCTTCACCAAGGACGACCTGCTCACCCACGCCACGATCTACTGGGTGAACAACTCCATCGCCACGTCGATGCGTTACTACGCCAATGCCAACCGCTACCCCTGGGCCCCCGCCCACGACCGCACTCCGGTCGTACAGGCCCCGGTCGGCCTCACCTTCGTCACGTACGAGAACCCGCCCGGCATCCACAGCGCGGACGAGCGCGTCCAGGCGTTCAGGGCCGGCCCGCAGGCCGATTGGTTCAACCACGTCAACGTCAACGCCCATGACCACGGCGGCCACTTCATTCCCTGGGAGAACCCCGACGCCTGGGTGAGCGACCTGCGCCGCACCTTTCACACCCGCAGGCCCTGAACGTGTCTGTGCGGTGCACGCCTCGGTAGCAGGTGATTCGGCCCCACTTCAGCAACTGATGGGGTAACACCCGAACGACCCTGGGGGCAGGTGTCCGGGCCAGGGCTCCCGGGCCCGGTGCGCGCGGACACCTCCGCGTGGCGGGGACCTGCGCGTGGCGGGGACCTGCGCGTGGAGGGCTCGTGCCTTCCAGGTCAGCAGCCGCCGCAGTCGTAGGAGGTCACGTCCCAGTGGTTGCCCTCGTCGGCGTAGATGGTGCCGGAGCCGGACTTGTACTGCGGGGCGCCGTCGCCGCGCGGGCCCGATGTAGCTGAACACGCCCTTCACGTAGTTCGTGCGGAGTCCGGGACGGGTCACCATGAGGGTTTCTCCTGCTCATGACAATTACGGGCAGGGAGGCAGCGCCCGAGTTCCACACGCGTCCGCCAGGGGGCGTCGCCGGGAGACGTGACGCCGGGCGCACCGTCCGGACCGGCCCGAGACCTTGATGTTGAATGTTGAACAAAAAGGGTCTACAGTGAATCTCGTTGAAGGTTAAACCAGATCTTCGGCAGCCACTCGTCTGAACACGTCCCCCGAGGAGGAGCCATGGCTCTGTTCAACCGCAAGAACAACAACGAAGCCGCGTCCGCCACCGCCACCCTCGCGGTGGACCCCGCGCTGGCGGCACTGACCGGCACGTACACCATCGACCCGGCCCACAGCAGCATCGGTTTCACCGTGCGCCACGCCATGGTCACCAACGTGCGCGGCTCCTTCGGTGAGCACGAGGGCACGCTGGTCCTGGACGGCTCCGCCCCGTCCCGGTCCTCCGCCTCCATCGACGTCAAGATCGCCAGCGTCGACACCGGCATCGCCGACCGCGACGGCCACCTGGTCAGCGGCGACTTCTTCGACGCCGAGACGTTCCCCTTGATGACGTTCCGCTCCACGCAGGCCGAGCAGCTCGGCGGCGACACCTACCGCGTGACCGGCGACCTCACGATCAAGGACGTCACCCGCCCCCTCTCCATCGACCTGGAGTTCAACGGCTCGGCCACCGACGTCTACGGCAACGAGCGCGTCGGATTCGAGGGCAGCACGAACATCCTGCGCTCCGACTGGGGCCTGACCTGGAACGCGGCGCTGGAGACCGGCGGCGTGATGGTCAGCGACAAGGTCAAGCTGAACTTCGACATCTCCGCGATCAAGGCCGCCCCGCAGGCCTGACCGACCCCCCCTGGACCGAGCGCGCCCGCCGGCTCTCCCCTTCCGGGGAGGACGGCGGGCGCTCGGCGTCAGCGGCCGGCCTTGCGGCGGAGCTTCAGCGCGTTGTCCGTACGGGTGGTGGGGTTGCCGTCGGGGTCGTTCTGGATCCGCTCGTGCTCCTCGCTGAGCAGCACCTCCCACTCCCCCTCCGGGAGTGCGAGGGACGCGAGGACCTCGTCCGTCGTGGGCAGCTCCATGTCCGGGTGGTCGTGCTCCCAGGACGGGAACCCGGCGTGGCCGACGATCAGGAGCACGCCGCCGGGTGCGACGGCCGCGGCGGCCTTGCGCAGGATCTCCTCGCGCGGCAGGTCACCCATGGAGTGCAGGAACTGGGCGGAGACCAGGTCGTACTCCCCCTCGGGGAAGGTGGCCCCCAGATCGTGCCACTGCCAGTCGACCCGGCCCGCGACATCGGCCTCGACGGCGTGGACCGCCGCCCGCTCCAGGGCGACGCGCGAGATGTCGGTGGCGGTGACCTGCCAGCCCCACCGGGCGAGCCAGACCGCGTCCGCACCCTCCCCGCACCCGAGGTCGAGGGCGCGCCCCGGCTTCAGGCCCTCCACTTCACGGACGAGGACGACGTTGGGGTTGCCGCTCCAGATCCGGTCGCTCTCGCGGTACCGGTCGTCCCACATCTCGGCGTCGGTGCGTGTGCTGTCGGTGGTCATCGTGATGTCTCCTGAAGTCCGTGACGGCGGTCTCCGAGCACACGCTCGGTGACCTGGCGCTCGGCCTCGGCCGAGAAGGGGGCGCGGCGGGCACCGACCGCGCGGCGGGTGTCGTCGGTGACCAGGTCCATGTTGATCATCGACGCCGCCTTCAGCCCGGCGGCGGCGGCTCCGACGACCTGCTCCATGAGGTTGGCGACGTTACCGGCCACCCATACGCCCGGCACCTCGGTCGCCCCGGCGGGGTCGGCCGCGATGTAGGTGCCGATGACCTGGTCACCCATCGCCATCTCGGTCGGCACCAGGCCGAGGCTCTCCAGGACCGCCGAGCGTGCGGTGAAGCGGGGCTGGACGACGAGCGCCTCGCGCGGGATCACCGTGCCGCCGGCCAGCCGCACACCCGCGACCCGGTCCTCGGCCACCTTCAGCGCGGCCACCTCGCCGTCGACCACCCCGATGCCCCGGGCGGCGAGCTGCTCGTACTCCTCGTCGCTGAAGTCGGGCTGGTTGTGCCGGAACAGCACCACGTCGTCGGACCACTGCCGCCAGAGCAGCGCCTGGTGCACGGCCATGGGGCTGAGCGCCAGGATGCCGATCGGCCGGTCCCGCACCTCCCACCCGTGGCAGTACGGACAGTGCAGCACCTCGCTGCCCCAGCGCTCGGCCAGGCCCTCCACCGCCGGCAGCTCGTCGACGATTCCGGTGGTCACGAGCAGCCGGCGGGCGTGGACGGTGGTCCCGTCCTCCTGTACGACGCGGAAGCCGTCGGACACCTTCTCGGCCGAGACCACGTCGCCCTGGACGATCTCCGCGCCGTAACCCGCCGCCTCGGCCCGGCCGATGGCCAGCAGCTCCAAGGGCGGGACGCCCTCGCGGCCCAGGTAGTTGTGCGCGTGCGACGCGGGTGCGTTGCGCGGCTTCCCCCCGTCGATCACGAGCACGGAACGCCGGGCCCGGGACAGGGCGAGCGCCCCGCTCAGCCCCGCGGCCCCACCGCCGATCACCACTACGTCGTACCGCTGGTTCTTGTCGCTCATGCGGAACACCTCCTGTTACGGGAGATGGTGCGCGCGGGGGGCCGATTCGACAAGCTTGCTTGCCGAAACGGCAAGCTCGCACCACACGACCTTCCCGGGATCCCGCTCCCCCACCCCCCACGCGTCGGCGAGTGCCCCGACCAGCACCAGCCCCCGCCCGTACTCGGCGAGGGGTACCGGGTGCGCGGGCGCACCGACCTCGCCGCCCCCGCTGTCGTGCACCTCGATCCGGAGCGCGCTCCCCCAGGTGAGGTGGACCCGGAAGCCCCTCCCGGGCGGGACGCCGTGGATCAGGGCGTTGGTCGCCAGCTCGCTCACGCAGAGCAGTACGTCACCGAGGTCCACCCCCTCGCACGCCCAGTCGAGCAGGGCCTCACGGACGAACTGGCGCACGAGGGGGACCGACCTGCGCTCGCGGCGGTAGAACGCCTCGCGGAAGGCGACGAGTTGTGTTGATTCATTCACGGGACGACTGTCACAGAACGTCACTACTGTTGTGCACCGCGTCAGGTCGTACACCGTGTCTGTACGAGCGCTGACGGGTCCGGCGGGGCTCGCGTACGGGGAAAGGCACCTCATGCACTCGGCGAAGAACAAGAAGAACAAGCGGGTCACGTCCTGGCATGTGATCGGCGCGCAGCTCGCCACCTTCCGGAAGGCGGCCGGGCTGACGCAGGCGTCCCTGGCCGACCGGTTCTGCGTGGGCGAGGACACGATCGCCTCGATCGAGCAAGGTCGCCGGGCACTCCAGGCGGACTTCGCGGAGCAGTTGGACGAACTACTGCAGACCAAGGGGGCGTTGGGGGTCGCCGTGGAGAAGGTGCCGCAGAAGGAGCGGTTCCCTGCGTTCGTTCAGGACTTCGTGGAGTACGAGCAGGAGGCGGTGACGCTGCTCTGGTACGAGAACCAGGTGGTGCCTGGGCTGCTCCAGACCGAGGAGTACGCGCGCGGTCTTCGCGAGCCTCTACCCGCCGCTGGAGGACGACGAACTGGAGGAGCGCCTCGCAGGCCGTCTCGACCGGCAGTGCCTGTTCGACCGGAAGCCCCGGCCGATGGCCAGCTTCCTGATCGAGGAGTCCATTCTGATGCGGCCTCTCGGGGGCCGGTCCGTACTCCGCGAGCAGATCCTGCATCTGCGGCGCTGCGCGGAACTACCCTTCCTGGCCCTCCAGATCATGCCCACGAACCGCGAGACGCACGCCACGCTCGACGGGCCGATGGTGCTGCTGGAGACCCCCGACCACGATCAACTGGCGTACATCGAGGGTCAGCGTGTCAGTGTCCTGATCGACGACCTCGACGAGGTCAGTGTGCTGCAACAGAAATATGGGATGCTGCGTTCGCAGGCGCTTTCCCCCGAGGAAAGCATGCGCCTACTGGACGATCTGCTTGGAGAGTGAGTCATGACGCGAGCAGCACACGGCACGGGTCTCACCTGGTTCAAGTCGAGCCACAGCGGCAGCGAAGGCGGCGCGTGCCTCGAAGTCGCCTACGCCTGGCACAAGTCCAGCTACAGCGGTAGCGAAGGCGGCAACTGCGTCGAGGTCGCCACCCACCCCGCCGCCGTGCACATCCGCGACTCCAAGGTCACCGACGGCCCGGTCCTGACCATGCTCCCGGCCGCCTGGGCCGCGTTCGTCGCCTCCGCCGTCTGACGGTGCGCGCATGACCGGCCCGCACGGCCCTCTCGCCCGGATCGTCGAACGGGTGGCGCCGCCCGCCGTGTCGGTCGACGGGCGGGGTGACTGGGGCGAGGCGGAGAAGGCGCTGGGAATTCAGCTGCCGGAGGACTTCAAGCTGCTCGTCGTGACGTACGGGCGCGGGGACTTCTGGGGCGCGCTGCGCTTGTGCACGCCGTTCGGTGACGACAATCCCCGCCCGCTCACGGCGGACTCGGCGGACGCGGCGGACTCGTAGAGCATCTTCCACTGCGTCTTCTCCCGCAGCGCAACATCCAGGCGCCCCGGCGGCCGGGTCCGGTCGGCGCCGGTTCACCGGTGAGCATCCACCCCCAGGTCGTCAGCGAGATCCGGTAGATACGCGCGGAGGACTTCGCGATGCCCGCGCCGGTGAGGTAGCGCTCGACCGCCGCGGTGTACGCCGCGGGAGGGGCGGACATGGGCACGACGCGGGCGCGCGGCAACCGCAACGCGCCCCCGCTCCCGAGTTCGGTCACCGGTTCGATCGTCATGCCCTCTCCGCCCTCCCGGTGCTGCCGCAGTAAATGCGTACACCTCACCCCGGCCGGCCGGAATGCCCCGCCGCAGGTCACGGTGATCACGACAGGAGCTCTGCCGCAGTAGATCCGGCATTCACTGCGGCAGGGTCCTGACGAGGTGTCAGATTGCGGGCGCCGAGCCGCCCTCGAAGCGATCCGCTGCTGGATTGGGTCTCGCCCGGAACCAGCGACCGGCCATCACTATGCCCACGAGCATTCGTTGCCTGGATCCGCTGTCGTCGTTGGACGAGTGAGAGGCGCATACGCGGGTGACCTCATGCCCCTCCCGCCCCCGCCGTGCGCCTTGTTCCTGCGGCGACAGAAACCGATTCTGAGCCTCCCCGCCACTGCATCAGAGGTGACCACCATGACGATGAGCAACGACGACAACACGTCCGTGACCCCATCCGAGCCCGGGTCACCTTCGCCCGCGCCCGAGCCCGGGTCACCTTCGCCCGCGCCCGAGCCCGGGTCACCTTCGCCCGAGAACAGGCGCGGCTGGCGAAGCAACGCGACGGTACTGGCGCTGGTGGTGGCAGTTACCGGGACCGTCGTAGCCTCCGTGGTAACCCCGCTCGGAGATCGCCTGATGAAGGTCATCCTTGACGAGCCGACCTGCCCGGGGGAGGCATGTGATGGCAAGAACCCGAAGAACCAGGGGTGTGCAGAAGACGCAAAAAGTTTCAAACCTGAGACCGGCAACCCTGCGATGCTCTCGCTGCGCTACAGCAAGGATTGTCAGGCCGTGTGGGCGAAGATTGAGCGCGGCAACCCCGGGGACCAGGTCCAGGCGAAGGCGGCTGGACACGGCGAGCGCAACGCCGAGATCACTTACGACGATGACCAGTTCACGCAGATGGTGGCGGTCGGGGACGGCGAGTTCCAGGTGACCGCCTGCGCCATTCCGCAAGCCGGCAGGGGCAGTAAGTATGAGCACTACTGCATCCAAGCAAGCGAAGCCACTGCTTGGCGGTGACCGTCGGGCGGGCCGGAGAACACGGCCTCCCCTCCCTGCCTCGCATGCACCGCAGTGCATCCAGATCAACCCATCGCCTCTTGGCTCGTACTCCGGGTTCCCACCCCGGTGTCGGACACACGAGGGTGCACGCCGGAACCCGGCACTCACCCTCGTATCTGTCTCGTTCAGCCATGGAACTGGTGTACTCGCAGCCGCTGCCCCTTTGGCGCGTATCTCGGTCACACCCCTCATGGGACGTCCCGTGCAGTCGACCGACACCGTCCACGGCGCCTCGTCCTGGAGTTCGGATTCCGAGCCTGCGGACCCTTCCCTGCCACGGTGACCCGCTGACGGGATTCCCGTACCCGTTCTTCGTCGAAGCCTGCCGGAGGTCTGTACGGGCATCGACGCGCCGGTGTACGGTCTCGGGCCGATGGACCTTGGGAGCGCTCCCACCCTCCCACCCCCCACAGTTTCCGCTTCGCACGAGGAGGAGCACCATGAAACGCCTGTTCGCCTTACTCGCGACCTTCGCGACCGTCCTGGGCCTCACGGCAGCATTCAGCCCTTCGGCGGTGGCGGCCACCGGCTGCAAGGTCGACTACACGGTCACCAGCCAGTGGTCAGGCGGCTTCCAGGCCGGAGTGAAGGTCACCAACCTGGGTGCCCCGGTCACCGGCTGGACGCTCGGGTTCACCTTGCCGGACGGGGGCCAGAAGCTCGTCCAGGGCTGGAACGCCACGTGGTCGCAGTCCGGCTCGGCGGTCACCGTCGCGGGTGTCGACTGGAACCGCGCACTGGCCACCGACGCGGCGGCGGAGGCGGGATTCACGGGCTCCTTCACGGGCGCCAATCCGCGACCCACGGCGTTCACACTCAACGGCGTCGCCTGTACGGGCTCCCTCGAAGCAGACCCCCCGACCGTCCCCGCCGCCGGCACCCCCGTGGAGGTCAACGGCCGGCTCCACGTCTGCGGCGTGAACCTGTGCAATCAGCACGACCGCCCCATTCAGCTGCGGGGCATGAGCACGCACGGCATCCAGTGGTTCGACCGGTGCTACAACGCCGCGTCCCTGGACGCGTTGGCGAACGACTGGGAGTCGGACCTGTTCCGCATCGCCATGTACGTACAGGAGGACGGCTACGAGACCGACCCGGCGGGCTTCACCAGCCGCGTGAACGACCTCGTCGACATGGCCGAGGCCCGGGGCATGTACGCATTGATCGACTTCCACACCCTGACGCCGGGTGACCCGAACTACAACCTCGACCGCGCGAAGACGTTCTTCGCCTCCGTCGCCGCCCGCAACGCCGACAAGAAGAACGTGATCTACGAGATCGCCAACGAGCCGAACGGCGTGAGCTGGTCGGCCATCAAGAACTACGCCGAGCAGGTCATCCCGGTGATCCGGGCCGCCGACCCGGACGCCGTCGTCATCGTCGGCACCCGTGGCTGGTCCTCGCTGGGAGTCTCGGACGGTTCCGACGAGAGTGAGGTCGTCGACAACCCCGTCAACGCGACCAACCTCATGTACGCGTTCCACTTCTACGCCGCGAGCCACCAGGACGACTACCGCTCCACGCTGAGCCGCGCGGCCTCGCGACTGCCCCTGTTCGTGTCCGAGTTCGGCACGGTGAGCGCCAACGGCGGCGGCGCGATGGACCGGGCGAGCACCACGGCCTGGCTGGACCTGCTCGATCAGCGGAAGATCAGCTACGCGAACTGGACCTACTCCGAAGCCCCCGAGAGCAGCGCGGCGTTCAAGCCCGGCACCTGCGACGGCGGCGACTACAGCAGTAGTGGCGTGCTGACCGAATCCGGCGCACTGCTCAAGAGCCGGATCAGTACGCCCGACAGCTTCCCCACCAGCTGACGTCCGGCGGGGATCGCTCCCCCCGTCACCTTCCGCACCACCTCACCCCCCTACCTCGGAGGCACACGTGCGCATCCACCCCAAGCGATTACCGCGCCGGCCAGGGACCGCAGTCCTCACGGCCGTCGCGCTGCTGGCGTCCGGCTTCCTGGCAACATCCGCGAGCGGCGCGGAGTCCACCCCGTCCCCCGCGCCCCCGTCACCCGCCGCGGACTGCGGCAGCGCAGTGATCTGTTCGGATTTCGAGGACCAGACCGGCCCCGCTCCGTCAGGCGCCTGGCAGTTCACCGCACCCGACTGCCAGGGCACCGGCACGGCTGCCGTCGACACCGCGGTCGCGCACAGCGGCAGCAGATCGCTGCGGGTCGACGGCGGGGCCGGCTACTGCAACCATGCCTTCGTCGCCTCCACCGCCGACCTGTCCTCGGTCGGTCCGGTGATGCACGTACGCATGTGGGTGCGGCACACCACCGCTCTCCCCTCCGCCCACGTCACGTTCGTCTCCCTGCCCGACAGCTCCCAGAGCGGGCGGAGCCTGCGCGTCGGGGGCCAGAACGGCGCCCTGCAGTGGAACCGGGAGACCGACGACGCCACCCTGCCGGCTCAGAGCCCGGCCGGAGTGGCGCTGAGCAAGCCGCTGCCGACGGGGAGTTGGCAGTGCCTGCGTTTCGCGATCGACACGACGGCCCCCGGTCTCGACACCTGGCTCGGCGAGGAGCAGATTCCGGGCCTGCACGCCGACGGGGTTCCCACGCAGGACATCGACCAGCAGTGGCTCGCCCGCACCACGCCACCCCGGCCCACCGCTCTGCGACTGGGATGGGAGAGCTACGGGATGGGCGACGACACCCTGTGGTTCGACGATGTGAGCGTCGGCTCCACTCCCATCGGCTGCTGACAGCCCGCCGGAGCACCGGGCGGGCGCCCGCCCGGTGCTCCGGCGGGACTGCCGAGGCGGTCGTCGCCTCAGTCAACGGCGGGCCGTGGTCCCGCCGCGACGAGCGCGACGGACTCCCTGACCGTGTCCAGCGCCGCCGCCCTCTCCTGATCGGTCATGCGGGCCGGCCCGTAGGTGATCACGGGGTCGAGGACCTGGTAACCGACGAACTCCAGCATGCCGCGGTGGATGTGGAACAGGAGGTCGTCCATCGAGCCGATGGCGCCACCGGGACGGAACGACTCCCCGGGCCCGCCGGTCGTGAAGAGCAGCATCGCCCGCTTGCCGGCGAGCGCCGCGTCGCCGAAGAGCCCGTGGTCCCCGCCGAAGACCGCTCCCATCACGAAGACCCGGTCCACCCACCCCTTGAGGATGGCGGGCAGCGAGAACCACCACAGCGGGAACGACAGCACCAGCAGATCGGCGGCGAGCAGCCGGTCGAGCTGGGCCTCGACGGCCGCGTCGAGCGTTCCTTCCTCGACCGCGCGCTGCTGCTCGGCCTGCGGCTTGAAGTAGCCCTCCACCGGCGCGAACTCCTCACGGCCGAGGACCGGGGCCCACGCGTCGGAGTAGAGGTCGAGGACGTCGACCCGGTACCCGGCATCGCGCAGGGCCTGAGCGGCGGTGGCCATCTGCGCGGTGTTGAACGACTGGGGCTCGGGATGAGCGTGAACGATCAGGGCGACGGGCGCAGCATCGAAGGTCGACATGAAAAAATCATATCGACGTATCGCGATGTGTCAATCAGACTGTGGTGCCCATCGCGCGCGCCACCTGCCCCAGCCGCTCCTCGTCGCGCCGGTAGTGGGTCCACTTGCCCACCCTGGTGGGATGCACGAGCCCCGCCCGTTCGAGCGTGCTCATGTAGCTGGAGACGGTTGACTGCGCGAGTCCCGACTTCGCCTGGATGTGCGTGACGCACACACCGACCGACCGGCGGTCCGCGATCGGCTCGTACGCACCGAAGTGCGCGTCGGGATCCTTCAGCCACTGCATGATCTGCAAACGGGCAGGGTTGCCGAGGGCCTTGAACACCTCGATCAGGTCACCCGCTCCCATTCCCGCGGTCTCGGCCACGAGCCACCTCCCTCACCGAACATTCCGACACACCACGATATCTCGATCCCGTCCGCCCTCGTCCTCCCGGCGACCGTGGACCCCGGTGGTCCTCGGTGGTCCTCGGTGGTCCTCAGTGGCGCGCGGGAAGCGTGATGCCGTAGGTCCTCATCTTCCGGTAGATCGTCGTACGGGAGATGCCGAGCCGCTGTGCCGCCAGCAGTTTGTTGCCCTCCGCCTCCAGCAGGGCCTGGACCAGGGTGTCGCGTTCGGACGCCTCCCAGGCGCTCAGGGACCGGCTGCTCGCGCTGTGCAGGGACGGAGGCAGGTCGCCGAGCTCGATCCGGTACGTACGGCGGCCCGCGGCGGCCTTGCGCAGGGCGGATTCCAGTTGGCGGACGTTGCCGGGCCAGTCGTGCCGGCGCAGCAGCGGCAGGACCTCCGGGGCGCACTCCACGCCCGCGCCGACGCGTTGCAGCAGACAGTCGACCAGGGCGGGGAGGTCGGCGAGGCGGTGCCGCAGGGCGGGTACGGCCGCCGCCTCGGCGAAACAGTGCCGCAGGGCTTCCGGTACGCCAGGGGCGCGGGTGAGCGTGCCCACGATCCACGTGCCCTGCGCCGTCGCGGCGTCCAGCGCCCGGGCGACTTCCGGGCACTGCTCCGAGGTCACGGCGTCGACGTTCCGCAGGACCAGGGTCCGCCCGGGCCCGGTGGGCGCCGCGCGCAGTGCGGCCGTCAGGTCGGTCCCGGCGTCCACGGTCACGGGCACCGAGGCGGCCCCTGTGAGCGCGTGTGCGGCGCGGGCCAGTGCGGACTTCCCCGTTCCGGCCTCGCCGTGGAGCAGGAGCGGCGTCCGTTCGCGGGCACAGCGCGACGCCGTGCGGGAGACGGCGTTCCAGGCCGGGTCCGTCCCGGCCAGGCCCGGCAGCGGCCAGGGCCGGGTCAGGTCCTGGCCGGAACGGGAGCGGGCGCCCGTGCGGGGGCCGGCCTGGTCGCAGGGGTGGTCCGTGAAGGCCAGCTCCAGGAGGTATCCGGCCGCGCCTGCGGAGCTGTCGACCTGGCGGCAGCGCATCAGGACGGCCTCCCCGCCGGTCAGCCGCACCTGCTTCCGGGTGCGCGGCGCGTGCCCCAGCTCGGCGGCGGCCTCGTGCAGCAGCCGGTGGTCGTCGCCGGTGAGCCTCGCCGAGGCGGCGGAGTTGGCCAGCACGAGATCCTGGCCGAGGCAGAGCACCGGCCGGTCGCCGTAGTGGGTGACCTGCTGGAACGCCTCCAGCAGGGCGCGCTGGTGCGAGCTGCTGAACTCGTACATCACGCGCTCGATGTCGCCGGCGGCTTCCTGCACCAGGGCTGCCATGAGGGTGCGCGCCGGGCCGTTCCAGCAGGTCAGGTTCATGGCGCCCTCGACCCGTCCGGTGACCGAGTTACGGATCGGGGCGGCCGCGCAGGACACGTTCTGCAGGCGTTCGTTGAAGTGCTCGGTGCCCAGCACGACGTTGGGCCGGCGCTCCTCCAGCGCGACCCCGATGCCGTTCGTACCGACGAACTGTTCGGCGTAGTTGAAGCCGGGGGCCAGGTGGACCCGGTCCAGGTGCGCCGAGAGCCGCTTCTCGCCGACGCGGCGGTCGCGTACCCAGCCCTTCCGGTCCGTCACGATCACACAGGCGTCCGAACCGGCCAGCGCCTGTTCCAGGCGGTCCAGGACCGGCGCGGCGGCGCGTACCAGGCGGCTCTCCCGGTCGTAGTCGGGCTGGTAGGGGACGACCACCTCGTCGGTGCCGATCCCGAGGTACTTGGAACGCTGCCAGGAGTTACGGATGCCTTCGGGCACGATCGCCGCAGGCAGCTCCGCGTTTTCCAGGAACTTCAGGCGTGCTCGCGCGATGGTCCGGTCCCGCGCTGTGCTGTCACTGAGCATGGCGCCTCCGATGAGCGTGTTTCCGCCATATTACGAACGTGTTTGCACCTGTCAACGGTTGGTTCGCCATGACTTTTCCGCGCGTTCGCCCCGGCCTGATCAGGGAGCGGGTCGGGGTGTGTTCCACATTGGAAAACTCGACGGCACCCCCCGCCCCCACGCTGATGGGCAGCACCGCACGAAGGGTGCGGCCACTTACCGTCGAGCACAGGAGCACCCATGACTTCCGCCGACAACGCAGCCCGTACCGCGATCGTCACCGGCGCGGCCCGGGGCATCGGCCGCAGCATCGCGGAACGGCTGGCCAGGGACGGGCTCGATGTGGCCGTCGCCGACCTCCCCGGCATGGCCGACGAGCTGAGCGAGGTGGCGGCCGGCATCGAGAAGACCGGGCGCCGGGCGCTCGCCGTGCACGCCGACGTGAGCAGCAAGGAGCAGACCGACGCCCTCGTGGAAGAGGTGGCGGGCCGCTTCGGCAAGGTCGACGTCTATGTGGCCAACGCCGGTATCGCCAGGGTCACTTCGCTGCTGGACACCGGGCTCGACGAGTTCGAGCAGGTCATGGCGGTGAACCTGCGGGGCGTCTTCCTGTCCTACCAGGCAGCCGCGCGGCAGATGATCGCCCAGGGCGGCGGCGGCAAGATCATCGGCGCCGCCTCGATCGTCGCGTACCGCCCGTTCGCGCTGCTCGGCACCTACTCCGCGTCGAAGTGGGGCGTACGAGGGCTGACCCAGGCCGCGGCCATGGAGTGGGCGCAGCACGGCATCACCGTCAACGCGTACTGCCCGGGGATCGTCGGGACCGCCATGTGGGACCTGATCGACGAGCGGCTGGCCCAGGAGGAGGGCCTCCAGAAGGGCCGGGCCATCAAGAAGTACGCGGAGGCGATCGCGCTCGGCCGGGTCGAGGAGCCCGAGGACGTCGCGTCGTTCGTCTCCTACCTGGCCTCGCGGGACTCGGACTACATGACCGGCCAGTCCGTCATGATCGACGGCGGCATCCAGTTCTCCTGACGCCGGGCGTCGAGCACCCACTCGGTCAACCACCCATCGCGAGCTGAGGAGAGAGAGATGTATTCCAAGGACGGCGAGAACTACTTCATCGTGGACGCGCACGTCGCGCTGTGGGACGCGCGCCCCGAGAACCAGCTCAACATCCACGGCAAGCAGTTCATCGACTGCTTCTACGACTACCACCGCAATCTGAGCCCGGAATCGGAGCTCTGGCCGTACGAGGAGTACCTCTACTACGGCGGTGAGCGCCTGATGAAGGACCTCTTCGTCGACGGGTACGTCGACCACGCCATCTTCCAGCCCGCTCGGCTGGGAGCGTTCTACCGCAACGGTTTCGGGCAGACCGAGGAGTCCTTCGCGCTCGCCCGACAGCACCCGGACAAGCTGACCTACAACCACTCCTGGGACCCGCGGTACGAGCAGAAGGGGCTCGACCAGCTGCGGCGGGACGCCGAGCGGTTCCAGCTCAAGGGCGCGAAGCTGTACACCGCCGAGTGGAAGGGTGACAGCCGCGGCTACAAGCTGGACGACCCGTGGACGTACCGCTATCTCGAGGCCTGTCAGGAGCTCGGGATCAACAACATCCACATCCACAAGGGCCCCACGATCCGGCCGCTCGACCGGGACGCGTTCGATGTGGCGGACGTCGACAAGGCGGCCACGCAGTTCCCCGAGATGAACTTCGTCGTCGAGCACTGCGGCCTGCCCCGGCTGGAGGACTTCTGCTGGATCGCCACGCAGGAGCCCAACGTGCACGCGGGCCTCGCGGTCGCGATGCCCTTCATCCACAGCAGGCCGCGGTACTTCGCGCAGATCATCGGCGAGCTGCTGTACTGGCTGGACGAGGACCGCATCCAGTTCTCCAGCGACTACGCGCTGTGGACGCCCCGGTGGCTGATCGAGCGGTTCGTCGACTTCCAGATCCCCGAGGACATGACCGAGTACGCGCCGATCACCCTGGCGCAGAAGAAGAAGATCCTCGGGCTGAACGCGGCCGCCATGTACGACATCGAGGTCCCTGCCGGGCTGGGCGTCGCCGAACCGGCGGTGGCCTGAGATGTCCACCGCCGCACGGGAACGGGCCGCTCGCGCGGCCCTGGACACGGTCTTCGACCCGGAGCTGGACGAGCCGATCACCGACCTCGGCTTCGTACGCTCCGTGGCGGTGGGCTCCGACGGAGCGCTCACCGTGCATCTGAGGCTTCCCACCTCGTTCTGCTCGCCGAACTTCGCGTATCTGATGGCCTCCGACTCCAAGGACGCGCTGACGGCGCTGTCCTGGACGCGGCGGGTCGTGGTGCTGCTCGACGACCACCACGACTCGGACCTGATCAACCGTGGGCTGGCCGCGGACGCGGGCTACCGCGGAACGTTCGGGGACGAGGCGGAGAAGGACCTCGAAGCACTGCGGCTGACGTTCCGCCGCAAGGCGCACACCGCGGCGATGGAGCGTGCGCTGTCCGTCCTGCTCCGCGAGAACCCGGACCTCACCGAGGAGGACCTCCACGACGTGGTGCTCGGCGGCCTCCCCGACGCGACGGCGACCGCCGCGCTGCTGCGGCGGCGGGCGGCACTGGGGCTCGGGGTGGCACCGTCCGACCCGGTCCTGGTGGACGAGGACGGGCGGCGCTACCCGCCGGGGGAGATCCCGCTCCGGCTCCGTTTCGCCCGTGCGGTCCGGGTGTCGATCGACGGCAACGCGCATTTCTGCCGGGGCCTGCTCCGCACCCGGTATCCGCAGTCCGCGGCCGACCAGTCCCCGCGCGCGGCGAACTTCGCAGAAGCGGGGGAACCTGTGGACGCGGGGGAAACCGTGGACGCGGGGGAACTCCTCCACCTCACCGTTCCGCAGAAGGAGAACGTCTCGTGAAAGCAGTCCAGGTCGTGGGCTACGGCAAGAACCTCGAGATGGCCGAGGTCCCGGCCCCCGAGATCACCGGCCCGTACGACGTGATCATCAGGATCGGCGGGGCCGGCGTGTGCCGGACCGACATCCACATCCTGGAAGGGCAGTGGGCCGAGAAGTCCGGGGTGACCCTGCCCTACACGATCGGCCACGAGAACGCCGGCTGGGTCCACGCCGTCGGCAGCGCCGTCACCAATGTCTCCGAGGGCGACAAGGTCATCGTGCATCCGCTGATCACCTGCGGACTGTGCCGGGCGTGCCGGGCCGGTGACGACGTGCACTGCGAGAACAACCTCTTCCCCGGGATCGACACGGCCGGCGGTTACGCCGAGTACCTGAAGACCTCCGCGCGGAGCGTCGTGCGGATCGACGACTCCCTCGAACCCGCCGATGTCGCGGCTCTCGCCGACGCGGGTCTGACCGCGTACCACGCGGCGGCGAAGGCCGCCCGGAAGCTGCGGCCCGGTGACCGCTGCGTCGTGATCGGCGCGGGCGGGCTGGGGCACATCGGCGTACAGGTGCTGAAGGCCGTCACGGCCGCCGAGATCGTCGTCGTGGACCGCAATCCCGACGCGGTGGCCCTGGCCGTCTCCATCGGGGCCGACCACGGTGTCGTCGCCGGGGGCGACCAGGTGGAACGGGTGCGCGAACTGACCGGTGGGCTGGGGGCGGAGGCGGTCATCGACTTCGTCGGCGAGGGCGGTTCCACGAAGGACGGCGTCGGCATGCTGCGGCAGGCGGGCGACTACCACGTGGTCGGTTACGGCGAGAACATCGACGTCCCGACCATCGACATCATCTCCGCCGAGATCAACTTCATCGGCAACCTCGTCGGTTCGTACAACGACCTGTGCGAGCTGATGGTCCTCGCCGCGCAGGGCCGCGTGAACCTGCACACCGCCAAGTATCCTCTCGACCGGTTCCAGGACGCCCTGGACGATCTCGGGAGCGGCCGGATCCGGGGCCGCGCGATCCTCACCCCCTGACCCCGCCCCGTACGACAAAGGAAGTAGTCCCCTTGATTTTCATCACCGTGAAGTTCCGTGTCCTTCCCGAGCACGCCGACCGGTGGCCCGAGGTGGTGGAGGAGTTCACCCGGGCGACGCGCGCCGAACCAGGATGCCTGTGGTTCGACTGGTCCCGCAGCATCGAGGATCCGACGGAGTACGTCCTGCTGGAGGCCTTCCAGGACGACGAGGCCGGTGCGGCGCACGTGGGCTCCGCGCACTTCCAGGCGGCGCGGCGGGACCTGCCGCCCCATCTCGTCGCGACGCCCAGGATCGTCAACACGACAATCCCGCAGGACGACTGGTCGCTGCTCGGTGAGATGACGGTCCAGGAGGGCTGACACGGGGCGTGGAGTCGCCGGGGCGGCCGGAGCCGGTTACGTCGGCTCCGGCCGCCCCAGCACGTCCGTGACGCGAAGGACCGACCTCAGGAGGCCTTGCTCAGGGCAGGAGCGGTGCGCCAGATGCCGGCGAGTTCGGACAGGGGTACGCCCAGTACCTCACTGAGCCTGACGACGGTGCCGAACGCGGGCGTCGGCAGCCGGCCGGTCTCGATCTTGCGGAGGGTCTCCGGCGAGATCTCCGCCGCCAAGGCCACATCGACGAGGCTGCGTCCGGCCCGGGCGGAGCGCAACGCGGCCCCGAGACGTCGGCCCGCCTCGATCTGTTCGGGGGCGAGCGGGTGACGAACCATGCGCACATGCTAGAGCGGCAGGCGTTCCGGCGGCAACCACTCCACCCCCTGGTATAAATATACCTGTCAGCACCCCGGAGGATCGAGGAACGCAGTGATCGAGCACAAAACCCCCCAGGACATCGAACGTATGCACGTCACTGGACAGTTCGTCGGCCAGGTACTGGGTGAGCTCGCCGACCTCGCCGCCGTGGGGGTCGACCTGCTGGACCTGGAGCATCACGCCCGCCGCCGGATCAAGGAGCGCGGCGCGGAGTCCTGCTACTGGGACTACGAGCCCTCGTTCGGCAAGGGCCCGTTCCGCAACGTGGTGTGCCTCTCGGTCAACGACGCCGTGCTGCACGGACTGCCGCACAGCTACAAGCTGCGTGACGGGGACCTGCTGACCATGGACATGGCAGTGGTCATCGACGGCTGGGCCGCGGACTCGGCCTACTCCGTCGTCGTCGGCACCCCGGCCGAAGAGGACCTGCGGCTGATCGAGGCCACCGAGGTCGCCCTGGAGGCCGCGATCAAGGTCGCCCTGCCGGGCAACAGGCTCGGGGACATCTCGGCGGCCATCGGCGCGGTCGCCGCCGAGTACGGCTACCCCGTCAACCTGGAGTTCGGCGGTCACGGTATCGGCCGGACGATGCACGAGGACCTGCACATCCCCAACGACGGCCGTGCCGGCCGCGGCTGGAAGCTGCGCCCCGGTCTGACCCTGGCGATCGAGCCCTGGTTCGCCGCCGGCACCGACAAGATCGTCTATGACCCGGACGGCTGGACGATCCGCTCGGCCGACGGCTCGCGCACCGCTCATTCCGAGCACACGGTCGCCATCACCGAGACCGGCCCGCTCGTGCTCACCCGGCGCCCTCGGAGCGGCAAGGCGCTGGAAGCCCAGCGGGAATCATCGACGACCGAACGCTGACGAGGAGGCGCGGCCGACCGGCCGCGCCCCTGCGCCGTACGTCCTACGGGTGTTCCCCCGGGCCCTCGGTGTTGGGGGCGAGGCGGGTGGGCGAGAGGGCGGTGTCCTCCTCGCCCGGCTCCAGCAGCGTCGCGGCGGCGCCCACGATGAGGGGGTCGGGCCTGCCGACCGCGTCGGCGTCCTTCGCCGCGTAGTCGACGCGGGCGAGGAGACTGCGCATCGCTTCGAGGCGGGCCCTGCGCTTGTCGTTGCTCTTCACGACGGTCCACGGCGCGTGCTCGGTGTCGGTGGCACGGAACATGTCGATCTTCGCCGTGGTGTAGTCGTCCCACCGGTCGAGGGAGTCGATGTCCGTGGGCGAGAGCTTCCACTGGCGCACCGGGTCGACCTGGCGGATGGCGAAGCGCGTGCGCTGCTCGGCGCGGGAGACGGAGAACCAGAACTTGACGACGACGATCCCGTCGTCGACGAGCATCTGCTCGAAGGCCGGGCACTGCCTGAGGAAGAGTTCGTACTCGGGCGGGGTGCAGAAGCCCATGACGCGCTCGACCCCG
This sequence comes from Streptomyces sp. NPDC005794, assembly GCF_042871445.1. NCBI lineage: Bacteria > Bacillati > Actinomycetota > Actinomycetes > Kitasatosporales > Streptomycetaceae > Streptomyces > Streptomyces sp. NPDC005794. Next base: position 407,942 of record NZ_JBIAIN010000003.1, on the reverse strand, counting down.
GCCCGGTTGTACCAGGAGCGGTCGAAGAAGACGATCTCGCCGGGCGCCGGAAGGTGGGCCGCGTAGCGCTGGAAGTACCACTGACCGCGCTCGCGGTCCGTGGGCTTGTCCAGCGCCACGATGCGCGCGCCACGCGGGTTGAGGCGCTCGGTGAAGCGCTGGATGGTGCCGCCCTTGCCGGCCGCGTCCCGTCCCTCGCAGACCACGACGACCCGCGCACCGGTGTCCTTGGTCCAGCGCTGCAGCTTGAGCATCTCGATCTGCAGGATGCGCTTGATCCGCTCGTACTCCTTGCGGCGGATCTTGCGGACGTACGGGTAGTTCTCGCGCCAGGTCTTGATCGGCCTGCCCGCCGCGTCCAGCAGGATCGGCTGCTCCGGCCTGCTGGTGTCGACGGTCAAGCCGTCGAGCAGCTGCTTCTCCACCCGGTCACGTTCCACCAGGTCAAGACTGGCACCCGTTCGCGCCCCGCGCCACCAGGTGACGCGGGACGCGGGACGCGACGCCGACAACGCCGCCTCACCCAGCCGCGCGGCCTCTAAGTAAGGTGGACCTAACAGTGTGCCAGGTCAGCGATCCGCTGCGGTGCCCCACGAGGTACGGAGAACCCCTTGTCGAACGCCGCCGCCGACGCCGCCGCCCCGCAGGCCGTCGACCCCCTGGCCGGGGCGGTGCCCCTGGAGTCGGCCGAGCAGTTGCGCGAGATCCTCGGCACACCGTGGCCGATCGTCATCGACAAGGTCCACGAGGAACTCACCGAGGACGACCTGGACCTCCTGGCCCGTGCGCCGTTCTGCGCCGTGTCGACCTCCGACGCCGACGGCAACTGCGACACCTCACCGCGCGGCGGCGAACCGGGCTTCACGCTCGTCCTGGACCCGCGCACCCTCGCGCTGCCCGACCTGCCGGGCAACCGTCGCGGCGACAGCTTCCACAACATCCAGTCCAACCCGCACGTCGGGCTGCTCTACCTCATACCGGGCACCATGACCGTCCTGCGGATCAACGGCCGCGCCCGCGTCCTCACGGACGCCCCCTTCTTCGACGCGATGACGGTGAAGGGCCGGCGCCCCGATCTGGCACTGGTCGTGGACATCGACGAGATCTATCTGCACTGCCCGGCATCGCTCAAGCGCTCGGGGATGTGGGCTCCGGAGACGTGGGAGGGCACGGCTGCGAAGGCCTCGAACCCGCAGGCCCCGAACCCGCAGGCCCCGAGCCCGGAGGCCTAGAACCCGCCGCCGTCGAAGCCTCCGCCGCCACTGAAACCGCCGCCGTCGCCGAAGCCTCCGCCGCCGAAGCCTCCGCCGCCGAAGCCGGAGGAGTCGAAGTCGGAGCCGGAGACGTCGCCGCCTCCCCAGTCACCGCCCCCGCCTCCGCCGAAGTCACCGCCCCCGTACTCCCCCGCGTACGCCGGGGTGGCGAGCATCGAGCCGAGCATGGTGCCGACCAGCAGGCCCGGGAGCAGGCCGCCGCCGAAGTAGCCGCCGGCCCAGGGGCCGTAGGCAGGGCCCGCCTCCCAGTAGGGGCGGCGGCGGCCGTCGCCGACGTCGACCGTGCGGCTCATCGGGTCCTCGCCCGCGCGCAGCCGGACCTCGTCCGCGCCGCAGACCGGGACCTCGCGGGCGGCGCCGCCGGACGGCGTCCACAGGACGTCCGCGACCGAGGGCCCGTGGCGCGGGTCGAAGAAGCAGGGCGGCCGGCGGGCCGGGAGCGCGCGGCCCTTACGGCGGGCCTCCAGGACGGCGAGGGAGAAACGGCCGTCCTCCAGGGCACGGGTGACCCCGCGTACGTCGGAGGGGTGCTGGGCGTTACCCATGCGGGACTTGGCGTCCTCGTAGGCGTCGAGCGCGCGCTCGTAGTCGATGCGCATCGCGTCGTCGGCGCCCTTGTCGGCAGGATGGAAGTCCAGCCGGTCCAGGGTTTCGCCGTACGCGGTGATGTCCTCGTCCACGACGATCCGGAGCTTCTCCAGGGCGGCCCGCTCTTCCTCCTCGCGGCGCTTCCTGTTGCGGCGGACGACGGTGAACGCGGTGCCTCCGCCCACGAGGACCACCCCGCCGAGGACGATCAGGCCGGCCACCGGTACGCCGTTCCCCGATCCGTCACCGGCACCTCCGCCGGACCAGGAGGCCGGGGCGTTGCCCCTGGCCTGTTCGACGGCGCGGTCGACGAAGGCGTTGAGCTGGGTCGCGGTGGAGGTGTCCGTGCCGGAGGTCTTCACGGCGGTGGTGAGGTTCTCGACGGCCCGGACCGGCATCACCTGCGGGTCGGCGCCCGCGTCGAAGCCGTCGCCGAGGCGGACCGCGTAGACGCCGGTGATCCCGGTGTCGGTGCGCAGGTTCTGCAGGAGGTTCTCGGGCGGGTACGCGGACGTCGCGGGCAGGACGGCCACGAAGACCGGCTTGTCGGCGTCTGTGATCTTCTTCTCCAGGGCGGCCTCCTGGGACGCCGAGAGCTGATCGGACGCCGCCGGGTCGACGTACACGGGGCCCTGGCGCAGAGCGCGGGCGGCGTCGTCGATCGTGGCAGGGGCGGCGGCCTGGGCAGCGGGGAGGACGGCCAGCACGACCGCTGAAATGATCAGCAGCAGGCAGGCCCACAAGGGAGCGAACAGCCTTTTCCGCATACTCCGAAAGTAACCCGGGCGGGCGAAAGATGCGTCGCCGCCCGGGTCACGTGCGTGCTGTTCACACCGCGCGGTACGCCGTGCGCAGTTTCGCGACCGCTCCGGTGAGGTCACCGGTGAGCAGCAGGTGGTCGGCCTCGGCGAACGGCTTCGACACCGCCTCGGTCAGCTTCCCGCCGGTCTTCTGCTGGACCAGCAGCCTCGCCCGGTCCACGATCTCCTTGCCCGCCACGGTCTTCCCGAGGCCCGCCCGCTCGGCGAGCTGCGCGGCGACGGCGAGGCCGGTGAGAGTGGCTTCGCCGCCCGCGGGGGCCTTCCGCAGGGTGGTCAGGCCCCAGCCGTACGGGAACTGCGGGTCGTACGCCGCGTCGCCGACGTTGACCGGCAGCTGCGACTCGGACTTCGGCCAGGTCACCGGGAGCTGTCCGGTGAAGGCCCGCTTGCCGTAGAGGACGTCGGCGACGCCGTCGCCCTCGGTGCCCGGCAGCCAGGAGGCGACCAGGGCGTCGATGTCGCCGAGGCGGTCGCCGATGAGCTGCGGGCGGCCCGAGACGACGAGGACCGCGCACTTCATGGCGGCGCAGACCGTGTCGACGGCCTTCTTGTCGGCGTCGGTGAGCTCCAGGTCGTGGCCGTTGCCGACGTCCCCGATGCCTTCGGCGTACGGCTTCTCGCCGACGACCACGACTCCGGCGTCGTACCCCTCGGTGGGGGCTGAGGCGTCCTGGGACCAGGTGGCGGACGAGGTGTTCTTCTCGATGCCCTTCAGGATCGTCGTGCCCGTGGTGGTGGCGCCCGAGGCGCCCTGCCAGCTGATGGTCCAGCCGCCGGCCTGGTTGCCGAGGTCGTCGGCGTTGGATCCGGCGACGTACACCTTCTGCGACGGCTCGAGCGGCAGGACCGCGCCGTCGTTCTTCAGCAGCACCTGGGACTTGGCGGCTGCCTCGCGGGCGACCGCGCGGTGCTCGGCGGAGCCGACCTTGTCCAGGTCGGAGGTGTCGGCGTACGGCTTCTCGAAGAGACCCAGGCGGAACTTCTGGGTGAGGATCCGGGAGACGGCGTCGTCGATGCGGGCCTGGCTGATCCGGTCGGCGGTGACCTCGTCCTGGAGGGTCTTCGTGAAGTCCTGGTACGCGGTCGGGACCATGATCATGTCCAGCCCGGCGTTGACCGAGGTGCGGACGTCGCTCGCGTAGTCACCGGGGATCTGGTCGATGGCCTGCCAGTCGCTGATGACGAAGCCCTCGAAGCCCATCCGGTCCTTGAGCACGCCGTTGATCATCTCGGCGTTGGCGTGCATCTTCACCGGGCCCGCGTCGTCACCGAGGACGTCCAGCGAGGAGTACGACGGCATGACCGTGCCGACTCCCCGCTTCACGGACTCGGCGAACGGCGAGAGGTGCACCGCTTCGAGCTCCTCGCGGGTGACCTTCGTGACGCCCTGGTCGATGGTGTACGAGCCGGTGGTGGACGAGCCGAACTCCGTGCCGCCGTCGCCGACGAAGTGCTTGGCGCTGGCCAGCACCTTGTCGTTGCGGTCCAGATCCTTGCCGGACGGGCTGCCCTGCATGCCGGTGATGACCGTCTCCATGGCCTCGACCAGGGCCGGGTCCTCGCCGTACGCCTCGTAGGAACGGCCCCAGCGCTCGTCGCGGGTGACGCACACACAGGGGGCGAAGTCCCACGGGACGCCGGTGGCGCGGACCTCGCTCGCGGTGACGGCGCCCGTCCTGCCGGCGAGCTTCGGGTCGCGGCCCGCACCGATGCCGATGTTGTGCGGCATGATCGTCGCGCCGATCACGTTGTTGTGGCCGTGCACCGCGTCCACGCCGTAGATCAGCGGGATCTGGAAGCGGGTCGCCTGCGCGCGCAGCTGGTAGGCGTCGGTCATCTTCGCCCAGGCCTCGGGCGTGTTCGGGGTGGGCACGGAGCCACCGCCGGAGAGCAGCGAGCCGAGGTCGTACGTGGCGATGTCGCCCTGCGACTTCAGCGCGTTGCGCTCGGCCTGGGTCATCTGACCGGCCTTCTCGGCCGGGGACATCCGAGCCAGCAGGTCGGCGACGCGCTTCTTCACCGGAAGCTTCGCGTTCTGGTACGGCAGCCCGTGGGCGTCGATGACGACCTGCGGGTTCTCCTTGGGCGCCTTGGCCCCGGTGACGGTGAGCTCCAGCGGGATCGTCTCCGCCGACTCGGCGCCCTTGTCCTCGGCCGTGGCCACGGAGACGGTGTGGGTGGTGCCGGAGGCGGTGCCCGCCGGGAAGGTGTGCGTACCGGTGACCGGCGTGTAGTCCTTGCCGGCGCCGGCGCTGCCGCCCTTGGTGGTGTACGCGACGGTGACGGGTTCCTCGACGGGGAGGGAGCCGGTCGTCGCGACGGAGATCCTGATGTCCGCGGTGGCGCCCTCCTTGACGGGGTGCACGGCGGAGTCGACGACGACGCTCGACTTCAGGGCCGGGTCGGCCTTCCCGTACAGCTCGACGGCGTCCATGGCGAAGGAGCCGGGTGCGCCGGTCGGGAGGGTGAGGGCGTAGCCCCACATCTCGTTCAGGCCGAGGACCTGGTCGATGCCGCCGACGGGCTGGTAGTCGGCCCGGTAGACGAAGTCCGCGAAGGGGATCTCGACCTGCTGCCAGCCCTCCCAGTCGTCGGTGAAGGAGGTGGTCCACAGCTCGGAGGCGCCGCCGTTCGCGCCGCCGTCCTTGATCTCGAAGTTGATCCGCTTGCCCGAACCGGGCGGCAGCGGCGCGGTGTTCTGGCCGTACCACCAGAAGCGGACGCCCTTGTGGGCCGTCCAGTCCTTCGGGGGCTGGTCCACCGCGAACTCGTGGCTGAGCCCGCCGTAGGCGCTGATGTCGTAGGTGCCCTGGAGGACCTTGGCGCCTTCGGGGGCGTCGGCGCGCTCCTTCAGCTCCAGAGCGGGGTGGTCGTCGGCGTCGCCGCCCCAGGTGAAGAGGGCGTCGGCGGGCGGGTTGCCGAGCGGGACCTCGCCCTCGAAGCGGTCGACGAGGACCGGTGCGGGCTCGTCGCCGTCGGCCGCCGCGCTGGGGACGGCCCCGGCGAGCAGGGAGGCGAGGACGGTGGCGGCGGCGAGCGCGGCGGTCACCGGTCTCGCCCGGTGGCGTGCGCGGACGTGAGGTGTGCGGGTCATGGAGGACTCTTCTCTGCTCCGGTGGCGGTTCGGCACGGGGGAGATCAGTCGGTGCGGGCGTTCCGGGTGAGGTGGATCGTGTCGCGGTACCACTTGGCGCTGTCCTTGAGCGTCCGCACCTGCGTGTCGTAGTCGACGCGGACGATGCCGAACCGCTTGTCGTAGCCGTAGGCCCACTCGAAGTTGTCCATCAGCGACCAGGCGAAGTAGCCCCGGACGTCGGCTCCCTGCCTGCGGGCCTCGGACACGGCTGCGATGTGGTCGGCGAGATAGGCGGTGCGGTCGGCGTCGGGCACCGAGCCGTCGGCGGCGACGGTGTCGTCGAAGGCGGCGCCGTTCTCGGTGATGACGGTCGGCAGCGCGTAGTCGCTCTGGAGCCGCAGGAGCAGATCGGTGAGCTCGGTGGGGGTGATCTCCCAGTCCATGGCCGTGCGGGGCAGGTCGCGCTCCACTCCGCGGACGACGGGGAGGCCGTCGGCGTCGGTCGGCGACCCGCCCTCGGTGACTCCGGAGAACAGGGCGCCGCGGTAGAAGTTGACGCCGAGGACGTCGAGGGGGGTGGCGATGGCTTCCAGGTCGCCTTCCTGGACGGGCAGTTCGATGTTCTGGGCCGCGAGGTCGTCCACGACGTCCTGCGGGTAGCGGCCGTGGACGATCGGGTCGAGGTAGAGGCGGGTGCCCATGCCGTCGGCGCGGCGGCAGGCGTCCCGGTCGGCCTCGCTGTCGGTCTCCGGGGTGGCGGTGCCGAGGTTGAGGGTGATGCCGAGTTCCAGCGGGTTGCTCCCCGCCGCCTCGCGCATCTGCCGGGCGGCGAGGCCGTGGCCCAGGAGCAGGTGGTGGACGGCGCCCATGGCGTCGCCCAGGTCGCCGCGGCCGGGGGCGTGCGCCCCGTAGGCGTATCCGAGCATCGCCGAGCACCACGGCTCGTTCAGGGTCGTCCAGTGCTCGACCCGGTCGCCGAGTGCCTCGTAGGCGAGCATGGCGTACTCGGCGAAGCGCAGGGCGGTGTCGCGGGCCGGCCAGCCGCCCGCGTCCTCCAGCTCCTGCGGCAGGTCCCAGTGGTAGAGGGTGATCCAGGGGGTGACGTTCCTGCCCTGGAGCTCGTCGACCAGCCGCTTGTAGAAGTCGAGTCCCTTGGCGTTGGCGGGGCCCCGGCCGCCCGGCTGGATGCGCGGCCAGGCCAGCGAGAAGCGGTACGTGTCGACTCCGAGGCCCGCGATCAGCTCCACGTCCTCGGGCATCCGGTGGTAGTGGTCGCAGGCCACGTCGCCGTGCTCCGCGTTGTGCACGGCACCCGGCACACGGCAGTAGGTGTCCCAGATCGACGGGGTGCGGCCGTCCTCCGAAGCGGCGCCCTCGATCTGGTACGAGGAGGTGGCGACGCCCCAGCGGAAGTCGGCAGGGAGTCCCTGGACGGCGGCGGGCTGCAGGCTGCTGCGGGGCGTGACGAGGTTCATGGGTCTCCGTACTCCAGGTGTCCTGTGGGGTGGTGGGCGGCGGTGCGGACGGTCAGTGGTGCAACCAGCAGGCGGCCTCGCGGTCCTGGCCGGCCTCCGGCGGGGCGAGGACCGGGACCCGCTGGGCGCACGGCTCGAACGCCTTGCCGCAGCGGGGGTGGAAGGCGCACCCGGTGGGCATCGCGGACAGGTGCGGGGGCGATCCGGGGATGCCGGTGAGCTCGCGGCGGGGGCCGTGCAGCGCGGGGAAGGAGTGCAGGAGGCCCTCGCTGTAGGGGTGGCGGGGGTTCCGGTAGATCTCGGTGGCGCCGGCCTGTTCCACGATCCGTCCGCCGTACATGATCGCGATCCGGTCGGAGAACTCGATCAGCAGCGAGATGTCATGGGTGATGAACACGACGGAGAACGAGAGGCGCTCCCGCAGTTCCACCAGCTTGCGCAGGATCTGACGCTGCATCACCACATCGAGCGCGGTGGTGGGTTCGTCCATGATGACGATCTCGGGTTCCAGGGCGAGCGCCATCGCGATCATCACGCGCTGGCGCATGCCGCCGGAGAGCTGGTGCGGATAGGCGGCGAGCCGGTCGGCGGAGATCCCGACGAGGCCGAGCAGCTCCTCGGCCCGCGCGGTGCGCTCGGCGGCCCGCATGCCGGGGCGGTGCGCGGTGAGGACGTCGGTGAGCTGGCTGTGGACGGTGTGCACCGGGTTCAGCGAGTTCATCGCGCCCTGGAACACGATCGACAGTTCCTGCCAGCGGAAGGCGCGCAGCTCGTCCGGCGTGAGGGAGAGGATGTCGACGGGCTCGCCGCCCGGCCGGTGGTAGTGGACGTCGCCGCCGGTGATCACCCCGGGCGGGGAGAGCAGCCGGGTGACGGCGTACGCCAGTGTGGACTTGCCCGAGCCCGACTCGCCCGCCAGGCCGAGGACTTCACCGCGGTGCAGGGTCAGGTCGATGTCCCGCAGCGCGCGGACGCCACTCGCACCGGTGCCGTAGTCGACGTTCAGGCCGCTGATGGTGAGGATCGGCTCGGCGGTCATGCGCTGGGCTCCTTGCTGGGCGTTCCGGGCGTCTCGGGTGGGGCGTCCTCTGAGGGGGCCGGCGCGGTGCGGGCCACGGGGGTGAAACCGACCCGCATCCGGACCTTCCGGGAGGCGCCCGTCGCGGTGCGCAGGCGCGGGTTGACGAACTCGTCGATGCCGAAGTTGATGAGCGAGAGGGCGGTGCCCAGCAGGGCGATGCACAGTCCGGCGGGTACGAACCACCACCAGGCGCCCTGGGCCAGGGCCTGGTTGGACTGGGCCCAGAAGAGCACGGTGCCCCAGTTCCAGTGGGAGATGTCGGCGACGCCGATGAAGGCGAGGGTGATCTCCGAGAGGACCGCGAAGATGACGGTGCCGACGAAGCCGGACGCGATGACGGCGGTGAGGTTCGGCAGGACCTCGAAGAGGATGATCCGCCAGGTGGATTCGCCGGTGGCCCGCGCCGCCTCCACGTAGTCGCGGCGCCGGAGCGACAGGGTCTGGGCGCGCAGGACGCGCGCGCCCCAGGCCCAGGAGGTGAGGGCGATGACGGCGGCGATCAGCAGGTCTCCGGTGTCCTCGACGAAGCTCGCGATGATGATGATCAGCGGCAGGCCCGGGATGACGAGGAAGATGTTGGAGAGCATCGAGAGGATCTCGTCGGCGGCTCCGCCGAGGAATCCGGCGCTGACTCCGATGAGTACGGAGAGCACGGTCGCCAGGATGCCCGCGAGGAAGCCGACGAGCAGCACCCCTCGGGTGCCGACCAGGATCTGCGAGAGGACGTCCTGCCCGGTCTGCGTCGTCCCGAACCAGTGGTCGGCGGACGGCGGTTGCAGCAGCTGCTCACTCATGGCGTCCGGGTCGTACGGGGCGAGCCAGGGGCCCGCCACGGCGAGGACGACGAAGAACGCGAGGATCAGCAGCCCGGTGCGGGTCTTCCCGCCGCGCAGGAAGCGGAGCCTGGCCCGGGACGCGGCGGGGGCGGCGTCCGCGACGACGAGGTCGGTGGTGGTGGTGACGGACATGGTCAGGGCCTCTCTTCCGGGGCAGGCCGGAACAGGGAGCGCGGTCTGGTGCGTGCAGCCGCAAGGCGGAGGAGGGAGGCAACGCGGAACGTTGAGGACTGACGACAACGCCGCGGATGTGCGTGCCGGACCGCGCGAGCCCTGCCTGTCCCGGAAGAGAGGCCCACTAGGGCGTGTTTCGGAAGTAGCGCCGTCCGCCCGGAGGGCGGGGCCGGCGGCGTCCGGTGCGTGCGATCGCAAGGCGGAGGGTCGCCCCGGTACGCATGGGGGCACCTCCCAGGCGAACCCTGGGGGAGTATCGGGTGATCCCGACAACGCGGCGAGCGTGCGTGCCAGGCGTCGCCGGACAGGCGGGACTTCCGAAACACGGCCTAGGCCTCCTTGCGGGTGCGCGGGTCGAGGAGGGCGTAGGCCATGTCGGCCAGCAGGTTCGCGGCGAGCACGGAGAGCGTGATGATCAGGAAGACGCCCTGCATCAGCGGGTAGTCCTTGGCTCCGACGGCCTGGAACAGCTGGAAGCCGATGCCCGGGTAGGAGAAGACCATCTCGACCAGCAGGGTGCCGCCGACGATGAAGCCCAGTGAGAGGGCGAAGCCGGAGATGTTGGGCAGGACGGCGTTGCGCGCGGCGTACGAGAACATCACGCGGCGCTCGGACAGCCCCTTGGCCTGCGCCACCATGACGTAGTCCTCGGAGGAGACGGTCACCATCATGTTGCGCATGCCGAGGATCCAGCCGGCGATGGCGCTCAGCACGATCGTCACCCCGGGGAGCACCCCGTGGTACAGCGCGCTGGAGATGAACGGCCAGTCGAAGGCCGGGACCAGGGAGTTGTCGTACCCTCCGGCGGCCGGGAAGATCTGCCACTTCACCGCGAACAGCGCGATGGCGATGAGGCCGAGCCAGAAGTACGGGATGGCCGAGATGAAGGTGGTCACGGGCAGCAGTCCGTCCAGCCAGGATCCGCGCCGCCAGCCGCTGTAGACGCCGATGCCGGTGCCGAGCAGGAAGCTGATCAGGGTGGTGATGCCGACCAGCGCGAGCGTCCAGGGCAACGACGCGGAGATCACCTCACTGACCGGGGTCGGAAAGAAGGTGAAGGACAGGCCGAGGTCGCCGTCGAACAGGTGGGACCAGTAGTCGGTGTACTGCGACCAGACGGACTGCTTCTCGTCGAGCCCGAACAGCGCCTTCAGGGAGGCGATGGCGGTGGTGTCGAGCTGCCCCTGGTAGCGGCTCATCAGGGCCTCGACCGGGTCACCCGGCATCAGGCGCGGGATCAGGAAGTTGATGGTGATGGCGGCCCACGCGGTCACCGCGTAGAAGGCCAGCCGCTGGAGGACGTACTTCACTTCGCTGCTCCCTCGGCGGTGGTGCCGTCGTACAGCCAGCAGGCGGCCCACTGGCCGTCCGCCAGGTCGAAGCGCGGCGGCAGTTCGGTGCGGCAGCGCTCCATGGCCTTCGGGCAGCGGGGGTGGAAGCGGCAGCCGTCCGGCGGGGCGATCAGTGAGGGCGGCTCGCCGCTTCCGGTCTCTTCCTGCGCCTCCTCGTCCGCCACCCGGTCCGGGTCCGGCGCGGAGGCGATCAGCAGCTGGGTGTAGGGGTGCGCGGGGTGCTGGGTGACGGTCTCGCTGTCACCGCCCTCGACGATCCGGCCCGCGTACATCACCAGGGTCGTGTCCGCGAAGTAGCGGGCGGACGCGATGTCGTGGGTGATGTAGAGGATCGCGAGGTGCAGGCGCTCCTTGAGGTCGCGCAGCAGGTTGAGGACGCCGAGCCGGATCGGCACGTCCAGCATCGACACCGGCTCGTCGGCCAGCAGCACCTGAGGGTCGGCGCCGAGCGCGCGCGCGATCGCGACGCGCTGGCGCTGCCCTCCCGACAGCTCGTGCGGGAACTTGTCCAGGAACTGATGAGGAGGTGTCAGCTGGACGCGTTCGAGCAGAGCGGTCAGGTTCTTCGCCAGGTCCGCTTCCCCGTTCCCCGCCCGGTCGTGGATCCTGAGCGCCCGGGTCAGGTGGTAGCGCACGGTGTGCACCGGGTTGAGCGAGGCGAACGGGTCCTGGAAGATCAGCTGGACCTGCTTGACGTATCTGCGGAAGGACCGGCCACGCCCGGCCTTCACCGCCGTGCCGCCCAGGTGTATCTCGCCCTCGGTGAGCGGGTACAGCTGGGCGAGCAGCCGTGCGACGGTGGACTTTCCGGAGCCCGACTCCCCCACCAGCGCCGTGACGGTGCCGCGCCGGAGCTTCAGCGAGACGTCGTCGACGGCATGGACGGTGCGGCGCCTGCGGGCGAGGAGGTCGCCGGCGGTGCGCCGTACGGGGAAGTGCTTGGTCACTCCGCGTGCTTCGAGCACCACGTCGTTCGTGGTGCGCACGTCTGCGGACTGTTCGGTGGTCATGGACGGTACTTCCCCGTACTCAGAGGTCGCGCGGATGGGTGGGGCGGCGTCGCCTGCCGATGGGCAGCGCCTGGCGGCGTCGGCGTCGCTCGACGACGCTCCGGCGACGCCGCCCCCCGGTGGCCGGCCCCTCTCACTTGGCGGGCTTCAGGTTCAGCACGACTTCCAGCGCGTCGGGCTGGGTGTGCTGCGGCGCTGCGTACGGGTCCTGCTCGGTCGGCCAGCCCACCCAGTTCTTCGTGGAGTACTCGGCACCGATGGGGGCGGCGGCCGTCGGGATGATCGGGGCCTGCTCGACCATGATCTTCTGCAGGGCGTTCATGGCCTTGGTGCGCGTGGCGTCGTCCGTGGCGTTGGCGTACTCCTTGAGCGCCGCGGTGGCCTCGGGGCTCTTGAAGCGGCCGAAGTTGCCGAGCTGGGCGCTCTTGCCGATGGGCTGGAGGATCGCCCCGTCCATGATGTTCTGGTACATGTCGTACGGCGTGGCGCCGCTGTTGGTCCAGTGCAGGGTGGCGTCGAAGTTGCCGCTGGCGACGTCGTTGCCCCACGCCTCGGCGGTCTGCGTCTTGACCTTGGCCTCGATGCCGAGCTTCTTGATGTTGTCCTTGATGATGGAGAGCCCGGTGATGTAGTCGTTCCAGCCGGCCGGGTCGGTGAAGGTCAGCTCCACCGGCTTGCCGCCCGGGTCCTTCAGGACGCCGCCGCTGAGCTTGAACCCGGCCTCGTCGAGGATCTTCTTGGCCCCCGCGACATCGGGCTTCGTGGTGGCGTTCTTGTACTCGGGCGCGAGGAACGGGTCACCGGCGGGCAGCGGGATGCCGGTGGGGTTGCTGATCTCCGGGTAGAGGGTCGCCTGGGCCTGCACGTGGATCGCCTTGCGGTCGACGACCATGGCCATCGCCTTGCGCAGGGCCGGGTTGTCGAACGGCTTGCGGGCGGTGTTGAACCACAGGCCGTGGATGCCGAGCCCCGAGGGGAACCACAGCTTGTGGTTCTTCGGGTCCTTGGCGACGTACAGCTGCTTGTAGTTCGGCATGAAGACGAACGACCACTCGAGCTTGCCGTTCGCCAGGGCCGTCGTCGCCGCGCTGTTGTCGTTGTACGCGGAGTAGCGCAGCTCCTTGACCTTGGTCTCGCCCTTCCAGTAGGTGGGCGTGGCGGTCAGCGTGGTGGTCTGCGGGGTGAAGGTCTTCAGCTTGTACGGGCCGGAGCCGACCGGGGTGCGGTTGGGCCAGGTCTCCGGGTTCTCGACCTTCTCCCAGATGTGCTTGGGCACGACGTACGTCGTGATGATCTTGTTCTGGTTGACGAACTGGGACTCCTTGAAGGTCAGTACGACCTTCTCTCCCTCGACCGTGATGCCGTCGTACGGGATGCCGTTGCCGTTGAGCGCCGGGTGCTTCTTGAGCAGTTCGAAGGTGAACGCCACGTCGGCCGCGGTCAGCGGCCTGCCGTCGGCCCACTTGGCCCGCTTGTCGAGCGTGAAGGTGAGCTCGGTGAAGTTGGACTCCCAGTCCCACGCGGTCGCCAGCCACGGGTCCGCCTTGTCGGTGGGACGGATCTGGTTCGTCATCGCCAGCGGCTCGTAGATCATGAACCGGTAGCCGAGCGTGGCGCTCGCCGAGGTCGCGAGGAACGGGTTGCTGTTGTTCGTCTGCGGTCCGTCCGGCTTGCCGAGGGTCAGAACGCCGGAGGCGCCGGCGCCTCCCCCCTTGTTGGCACCCGAGTTGGCGGACGAGCAGCCGGCGGCGAGCGCGACCACGGCGGTGGCGGCTGAGAGCGCTCTCAGGGTGTGACGACGGCGTACGGACATGGCGACTCCAGGAGGACTGCGGGTCTGGGAGATCCGGGGTGTGGCAGCGCGCGCTCGACGCGCCGGGTGCTGGTGCGGCTGGTTTCGGGGAGGGATACGGACGGACGACCGGCGGGGCCGGGTCCGTTACGGCGCCGAGTGGCGCACGACCAGTTCGGTGGGCAGCACGACCGGGCCGTCCGGTACGGCGGTGCCGCCGAGGTGGGAGAGCAGCAGACGGGCCGCCACCTCGCCCATCTGCCGGGCCGGCTGGCGCACGGTGGTCAGCGGCGGTTCGGTGTGTTCGGCCATCGGGATGTCGTCGAAACCGACCACCGCGATGTCGTCGGGCACCCGGCGGCCGGCTGCCCTCAGGGCCCGCAGGACCCCGGCCGCGCTGATGTCGTTGTGGGCGAAGACGGAGTCGAACCGCGTTCCCGCCGCCAGGAGTTCCTCCACGGCGAGACGGCCCTGGCGCTCGGTGAAGTCCCCGTCCACGACCAGCTCGGTGGGCAGGACCGAACGGAAACCCGCGAGCCGGTCACGTACGCAGCCGAAGTGCTGCGGACCGGTGACGACCAGGGGTCTGGTGCGCCCCGCGGCCCGAAGATGCCGGGCGGCGGACGCGCCTCCCTCGTGATTGGTGGTCACGACGGAGGGGAATTCCGGGTGGTGGCCCCTGTCGTCGATCAGGACGATCGGCAGACCGGACCGGTGGAGTGCGGTGAGCTGGTCGAGCGTGTTCTCCGGCTCGACGACGACGAGTCCGTCGAAGGCGCGCGCCGACACCTGTGCGGTGAAGCGCGCGACGGACTCGACGCCCCGGTTGCAGGTGAAGAGCAGCAGCCCGTAATCGGCGGCCTCGACGGTGTCGACGACACCCTGGAGCACTTCGCCCATCCACGGCCAGGTGAGCGAGGGGACCAGCATCCCGACGGTGCGGCTGCTGCCACGGGCCAGCCCGACGGCGCCCGAGCTGGGTACGTAGCCGAGGGCCGCGATCACTTCACGAACGCGGGCGGCCGTCGAACCGTCCACTTCTCCCTTGAAGTTGATGACCCGTGACACGGTCGTCTTGCTGACGCCGGCCTCGCGGGCGACATCGGCGATGGTGACACGCAACGGGGCCTCCAGGGACAAGGCAGGGCAGGGGTGGGAGCGGGGCTTCGGTACCGGTTCCGGAACCGGTACCGGCGTTGCGGCTGGAGTTAACCGCGCCGGAACAGGGGCGTCAATACTTCACGCCGAGATTGGTCCGTACCCATGCTCGAAGCAGGTCCGGGAGCCCTTCCATTCACTTCTTGAACATACGAACCTCTTGACGCGAACACGTAATACCCGTTCACTCACGCTCGTTCGACGGCATTTCCCCCACGCCCCTGCCGAGAAAGGCAGCAGCCCATGATTCGGACAAGCAGAGCGGTGAGAGTCCTCGTCGCGACGGCGCTCGCGACCGCGGGACTGGCCGGACTCTCCTCCGGTACCGCACAGGCCGCCGGTGAGACCGTGAACATCGCGCTGACCACCACGGACGACTCCGGCGGCCGCCATGTCACGCGTGGCCTCGAGGCACAGACACCGGTCGCCTTCGGGGCCGGCAACGGCGGCTCCGGCACGAACATCACCGTCGACGAGAACACCCGCTACCAGACCTTCACCGGCGGCGGCGCCTCGTTCACGGACACCGCGGCCTGGCTCATGAAGGGCAGCGGTGCGCTCAGCCAGGCCACCCGCGACGCGACGATGAAGAAGCTCTTCTCCCCCACGGAGGGCATCGGGCTGTCGTTCGTGCGCAATCCGATGGGCGGGTCCGACCTGGCTCGTTTCGGCTACACGTACGACGACATGCCGGCCGGACAGACGGACCCGGGCCTCGCCAACTTCTCGATCGCACACGATCTGCAGGACGTGCTGCCGCTGACCAAGCAAGCCAAGCAGCTCAACCCCGCGCTGACGACGGTCGCCTCCCCGTGGACCGCGCCCGCCTGGATGAAGGACAACGGGCAGCTCGACGGCGGCTGGCTGAAGGCCGAGAACTACGGGACGTACGCCGACTACTTCGTCAAGTACCTCCAGGCCTGGAAGGACCAGGGCGTCCCGGTCGACTACGTCACCGCGCAGAACGAGCCCACCTGCTGTTCCGGCTATCCCTCCATGAGCTGGAACGGCTCGGGCCTCGCCTACTTCACCAAGAGCGAGCTGCTGCCCGGACTCCGGTCGGCCGGCCTGTCCACCAAGGTCCTGGCGCACGACTGGAACTGGGACACCTACGACGCGTACGCCGCCGAGACGGTCGACGACGCCGCGGTGCGCAGCCATCCGAACTTCGGCGGGGTCGCCTGGCACGGCTACGGCGGTGACGTCGCCAAGCAGACGGCGGTGCACGACCGGTACCCGGAGCTGGACGCCTTCCAGACCGAGCACTCCGGCGGCACCTGGATCGCCGACCAGCAGCGCGAGGACATGCTCAACATCATCGACTACACCCGCAACTGGGCGAAGTCGGTGACCAAGTGGTCGCTGGCCGTCGACCAGAACCGCGGCCCGCACAACGGCGGCTGCGGCACCTGCGACGGGCTGATCACCGTGCACAACGGGGACAGCAGGCACGGCCAGGTCGACTACACCATCGAGTACTACACGATGGGCCACCTGACGAAGTACGTCCGGCCCGGCGCCGCCCGCATCGCCTCCACCGGCAGCTCCACCGTGCCCAACGTGGCCTGGCGCAACCCGGACGGCTCGAAGGCCCTGATCGCCTACAACGGTTCGGCGTCGGCCCAGCAGGTCACCGTCAACTGGGGCGGACAGAAGTTCACCTACTCCCTGCCCGGCCGCACCTCGGCGACGTTCACCTGGTCGGGCAGCCAGTCCGGGTCCTCGGGCAGCAGCGGCGCCCTCGCCGGGAACGGCGGCAAGTGCCTGGACGCCACGGGCAACACCGGCGCCGACGGCACCCCCGTCCAGCTCTGGGACTGCACCGGCGCGGCCAACCAGCGCTGGACGGTCGGCGCGGACGGCTCCGTGAAGACGCTGGGCGCCTGCCTGGACGTCGAATCAGGCGCGACGGCCGACGGAGCAAAGGTCCAGCTGTACACCTGCAACGGCTCCGGGGCGCAACGCTGGACGTACAACGCCTCGACGGGAGACGTGGTCAACACGGCGGCGGACAAGTGTTTGGACGTGGCCGACCGGTCCACGGCCAACGGGGCCCGCGTCCAGCTCTGGACGTGCACCGGAGCCGCCAACCAGAAGTGGCAGCTCCGGTAGGGGCGGGCCGGCCGTTCAGTGGGCCAGGGCGCCCTTGAAGGTGTTGCTGGCGTAGTCCATGGAAACGCTGTACTTTGTGCCGTCCTTGACATCGGTGGCGATCACTCGCCACCGGTTCAGGTCGCTCGACTTGTAGAACTCCTTCCAGGAGTTGCAGGTCGTGCCACCGGAGGCCGGATGGAAGCACACCCGCACGGCCAGCATGCCGGCGTTGCCCCAGCTGGTGAACTTCAGGTTGATGTCGCTGCACCGTGAGGTGGTGGTGTAGGGGCCGAAACGGTGCTCGGACTGGTCCGTTCCCATGTTGAAGGTCTTGCTGACCGCACCGTCGTAACAGGTCGCTGCCGCCGCGGTCGACGCGGTTCCGACCGTGAGCCCTCCGGCTGCCATGACCAGTCCGGCCGCTACCGCCGCCAGCCGCTTCGTCGTCTTCCTCATGTCCCGCTCTCCCTCTGGGTGCCGACACTGCGCGGATCCGCACGAGGCGCCCGGGAGACCGATCTCCCGGGCGCCTGTTCACCGCATCAGCTTCTCCGCTTCGGCCCTGGCCGGCCAGGCTGTTGCGCTCTGCCGCAACAGCCCAGGCCACGAGGGGGTCCTGCGTGCTCCGGATCGAATCCGCGACGCCGCCCCGCGCCCTCGAGACGGTCCGGCTAGTCGGTGGGCTCCACACCGGCCCGCAGCAGGCCGTAGGTGTACGCGTCCTCCAGCGCCTGCCAGGACGCGGCGATGACGTTCTCGGCCACGCCGACCGTCGCCCAGTCACCGGAGCCGTCGCCCGTGGTGATCAGCACCCGGGTGGTGGATTCGGTGCCGGTGCGGCCTTCCAGGATGCGGACCTTGTAGTCGATCAGTTCCAGCTTGGCGAGCTGCGGGTAGATCCGTTCCAGGCCGACGCGCAGCGCCCGGTCCAGGGCGTTGACCGGGCCGTTCCCCTCGGCGGTGGCGACGATCCGCTCCCCCTTGGCCCAGAGCTTCACGGTCGCCTCGTTGGCGTGGGTGCCGTCGGGGCGGTTCTCGGCGATGGCCCGCCAGGACTCGGTGCGGAAGTAACGGCGCGGCCGGCCCTCGACCTCGGCGCGCAGCAGCAGCTCGAAGGAGGCGTCGGCCGCCTCGTAGGTGTAGCCCTTGAGCTCGCGCTCCTTGACCCGCTCGACGACCCGCTGGACGAGCGCGCGGTCGCCTCCCAGGTCGATGCCGAGCTCCTTGCCCTTGAGCTCGATGGAGGCGCGGCCCGCCATGTCGGAGACGAGCATCCGCATGGTGTTGCCGACGCGCTCCGGGTCGATGTGCTGGTAGAGGTCCGGGTCCACCTTGATCGCGGAGGCGTGCAGCCCGGCCTTGTGCGCGAACGCGGAGACACCGACGTACGGCTGGTGGGTGGACGGCGTGAGGTTGACGACCTCGGCGATGGCGTGGGAGATACGGGTCATGTCGGCGAGCGCGCCCTCGTGCAGGACGGTCTTGCCGTACTTGAGCTCCAGCGCGGCGACGACCGGGAAGAGGTTGGCGTTGCCGACCCGCTCGCCGTAGCCGTTGGCGGTGCACTGCACATGGGTGGCGCCCGCGTCCACGGCGGCCAGGGTGTTGGCGACCGCGCAGCCCGTGTCGTCCTGGGCGTGGATGCCGAGCCGGGCGCCGGTGTCGGCGAGGACGGTGGAAACGACCGCCTGCACCTGTGCGGGAAGCATCCCGCCGTTGGTGTCGCAGAGGATGACCACGTCGGCGCCGGCCTCATGGGCGGTGCGCACGACCGACTTGGCGTACTCGGCGTTCGCGCGGTAGCCGTCGAAGAAGTGCTCGCAGTCGACGAAGACCCGGCGGCCCTGTTCCCGGAGGTGGGCGACGGTGTCGCGGACCATCTCGAGGTTCTCCTCCAGGGTGGTGCGCAGGGCGAGCTCCACATGACGGTCGTGGGACTTGGCGACCAGCGTGATCACCGGGGCGCCCGAGTCCAGGAGCGCCTGGACCTGCGGGTCCTCGGCTGCCTTGGCGCCGGCCCTGCGGGTGGCGCCGAAAGCGACGAGCTGGGCGTGCTCGAAGTCGATCTCCTGCTGGGCCCGGGCGAAGAACTCGGTGTCCCGGGGGTTGGCGCCGGGCCAGCCGCCCTCGATGAAGCCCACGCCGAAGTCGTCCAGATGCCGGGCAATGGTCAGCTTGTCCGCGACCGTCAGGTTGATGCCTTCACGCTGCGCACCGTCGCGCAGCGTGGTGTCGAAGACGTGGAAGGTGTCGTCGGGGGCCGTGGCCTTGGTGGTCATGCTGATCTGACTCCTGTCGGGTGAGCGGATCCGGACGAATCGGCTCCACTTGCCCCCATCCTCTCGCGTGCCTCGCTCCGGCCGTGGTGGGGGCCGGAAAACGAAAAAACCCCTCGCGGGTGCGAGAGGTATGCGCGCGGGTCTGGGGCACGTTGTCCGTTCCGTACGTGGTGGTACGGGACGGTCACTGCGGACCGGCGCGCCTGCTGCCGATAATCATGGCGAACGAGGACACGCACGCAGTCTGGCACAGCGGTGCTCCCGGGGCCCGGCCCGTCTCAGGATGCGGGCGTGACGTCCGTCGCACGGGCGGCCGCCCCGGGAGGGGTGAGTGTGTCGTCCGCGTATCCGCGCATCTGGTCCAGGACCTGCTCCCGTCCGGTGCCCGGGACACCGACGGTGACATGGACGCTGAACCCGTCCATCAGGGCCCGCAGGCGGGTCGCGGCCCGGTCGGAGTCGACGCCGCGGAACTCGCCGCGCGCGATGCCGTCGGACAGCAGTTCCACGAGGTCGCGGTGCCAGGCCTCCTCGATGGCGGCCTGCCGGGCGCGGGCATCGTCGTCGGCTTCCCGCGAGCGGTTCCAGACCTCCAGCCGGAGCGTCCAGTGCGGGTCGCGGTGGCCGTCGGGGACGTACAGCGCGATGTAGGCGTCGAGCCGCTCGCGTGCGGTGCCGGGCCCGGTGAGCCTGGCCCGGCGTTCGGCACCGAGCCGTACCTCGCTCCACTCCAGGGTCTGCAGCAGCAGCTCGTCCTTGGTACGGAAGTAGTAGAGGAGGTGTCCGCTGCTCATCTGCACCTCCCGGCCGAGCCCCGCCATGGTGAGCCCGTCGAGTCCGCGCTCGGCGACGGTGGCCATGACGGCGGCGAGCACGTCCTCCCTGGGCGGGGCGATGTTGCGGCGGCGCGGGGTACGGGGCACGGTTTCAGGTCCTGGGCTGTTGCTGCGTGACGCAGTGGATGCCTCCACCACCCGCAAAGATGGTACGGGCGTCGACGGGTGTCACCGTACGGTCCGGGAACAGGTCGCCGGATACGGCGGCCGCCTCCTCGTCCCTCGTGTCGTCGAAGGCGCAGAGGGCCGAGGGTGCCGCAGCCAGTCGGCCTTCTCGGTGCCGAGTCGGGCGTGGATCTCGTCCTCGACGTCAGCCGGTCACGTTCGGTCGGGGTCAGTCGCACGTCGCGGCACCTCCTGGCTGGAGGAGCACTCCAACCAGGTTGTGAGCGGCGCTCAAAACTCGGGACGCGGAACGACGAAGGCCGCGCCCCGGGGAGGGGCGCGGCCTTCTCACGTACGACCGGTGGCTCAGCCGAGCTCGTGCATCCAGCCGTGGGTGTCCTCGGCGATGCCGCGCTGGATGTCCAGCAGGCGCTCGCGCAGCTTGAGGGTGACCTCGCCGGGGGTGCCGTCGCCCTGGGTCCACTCGCCGTCCGCGGACTTCACGGTGCCGACGGGCGTGATGACGGCGGCGGTGCCGCAGGCGAACACCTCGGTGAGGGTGCCGTTCGCGGTGTCGGCGCGCCACTGGTCGATGGAGACGCGGCCCTCCTCGGAGGCGTAACCGAGGTCACGGGCGACGGTGAGCAGGGAGTCGCGGGTGACACCGGCGAGCAGCGAGCCGGTGAGGGAGGGGGTGACGATCCGCTTGCCGCCGTCCTCCTGCTCGTACACGAAGTAGAGGTTCATGCCGCCGAGTTCCTCGACCCACGTGTGCTCGACGGCGTCGAGGTAGGCGACCTGGTCGCAGCCCTGCGCCGCCGCCTCGGCCTGGGCGAGGAGGGAGGCGGCGTAGTTGCCGCCGGTCTTGGCGTCGCCCACGCCGCCGGGGACGGCGCGCACCCGGTCCTGGGAGAGCCAGATCGAGACCGGCTTCACACCGCCGGGGAAGTAGGCACCGGCGGGCGAGGCGATGACGAGGAAGAGGTACTCGTTGGCCGGCCGGACGCCGAGACCCACCTCGGCGGCGATCATGAACGGGCGCAGGTAGAGGGACTCCTCGCCACCGTGCGGCGGGACCCACGCCTGGTCCTGCTGGACCAGGACGTCACAGGCCTCGATGAAGGTCTCGATGGGCAGCTCCGGCATCGCGAGCCGGGCGGCGGACCGCTGGAAGCGGGCGGCGTTGGCCTCGGGGCGGAAGGTGGCGACCGCGCCGTCGGGCTGCCGGTAGGCCTTGAGCCCCTCGAAGATCTCCTGCGCGTAGTGCAGCGTCATGTTGGCCGGGTCGAGCGACAGCGGACCGTACGGCACGAGCTGCGCGTCGTGCCAGCCGCGTCCCTCGGTCCAGCTGATCGTCACCATGTGGTCGGTGAAGTGCCGGCCGAATCCGGGGTTGGCCAGGGCCGCCTCGCGCTCCGCGTCGGACAGCGGGTGCGAGGAGGGCTTGAGCTCGATCGTGGGCGTCGTCATGAGTGCGTGTCCTTCACCGGTCTTGTGTGTGATGGACCGCGCTCACGCCCGCTCCCGCCCGGCAGCGCCGGGCAGGTTGTAGGACGTCCGAGCTCTACGGCGAGCCGCGGTCCCGCGTTCGATTATCTCCCGGGGGCGGCTCTGCACGAAATGACTCGATTGCGGTGACGTTCACGGTATCGCTCGCACGACGCGAAAACGCGGTCCAGGGGTCGATGGTGGCACCCGGAGACCGCGAGGTGAAGCCGCCGGGTGCGGTTGCGACCCGGCGGCTTCCAAGGGGAGTCGTCGGGTCAGCTCGCTACTCGTACCGCGAGCGCGTCGCCGATCTCGTCGGTGGAGCGTGCGGCGGCCCCGTCGCGCTCCGCGAGATCGGCGGAGACGGCCTCCTCGACGCGCACGGCCTCGGTCTCGTAGCCGAGGTGGCGCAGCAGGAGGGCGACGGAGAGGATCGTGGCCGTCGGGTCCGCCTTGCCCTGGCCCGCGATGTCGGGCGCGGTGCCGTGCACCGGCTCGAACATGGACGGGAAGGCGCCCGTCGGGTTGATGTTGCCGGAGGCGGCCAGGCCGATGCCGCCGGTCACGGCCGCGGCGAGGTCGGTGAGGATGTCACCGAAGAGGTTGTCGGTGACGATGACGTCGAAGCGCTCCGGCTGGGTGACGAAGAAGATCGTCGCGGCGTCGACGTGCAGATAGTCGGTGGTGACCTCGGGGAACTCGGCCGCGACCTTGTCGAAGGTGTTCTTCCACAGGTGACCGGCGTACACGAGGACGTTGTTCTTGTGGACCAGCGTCAGCTTCTTGCGGGGACGGGCGGCGGCACGCGCGAAGGCGTCACGCACGACACGCTCCACGCCGTAAGCGGTGTTGACGCTCACCTCGGTGGCGACCTCGTGCTCCGTGCCCGTGCGCAGGGAACCGCCGTTGCCCGTGTACGGGCCCTCGGTGCCCTCACGGACGACGACGAAGTCGATCTCGGGACGGCCGGCCAGCGGCGTGGCGGTGTTCGGGAAGAGCTTCGACGGCCGCAGGTTGATGAAGTGGTCGAACGCGAAACGCAGCTTCAGCAGCAGCCCGCGCTCCAGCACGCCCGACGGCACGGACGGGTCTCCGATGGCGCCGAGCAGGATGGCGTCGTGGCCCTTGAGGGCTTCCAGCTCCGCGTCGGGGAGGGTCTCACCGGTGCGGTGCCATCGCTGGGCGCCGAGGTCGTACTCCTTGGTCTCCAGCTTCACATCCTGCGGGAGAACAGCGTTGAGAACCTTGAGGCCCTGGGTGACGACCTCCTGGCCGATACCGTCGCCGGGGATCACTGCGAGATCGATGCTGCGAGACATGGTGGCACCCTAGCCCTCCGTCCCACCCCATGACATTCGACGTCCACGATACGGACGTGACGACGGCCCCCGGAGGGGCGTGCGCCAGGAGGCGGAAGTCCCCCTCAGTGGCCCGTCGACCCGCCGTTGTCCCGGCGGTCGAGGGCCCGCTGCAGGGCGGCAGCGGCGTTCTTGCGCTCCGACTCGGCGGCGCGGGGGGTGTGACGGACGCGGCGGACAGTGGTCTCGGCCATGAGGGATCGACTCCTTGAGATCGCGTGGATTTCGGGATCGGGACTTCGCGCAACGGCTGCCGGGGTCGCGATGTCGATCGCGATGTCGAGATCGGGATTTCGAGACGCCTGAAGGGCGGGGAGCGTATGCCGCAGGGATTGCCTGCTTCGGCACACTCACACACGCCGGTCGCTGGATCAGCGATTCGTTCGGCTCCTACAAAGCTAGGACAGCTCAGGCCATCTGTCTCTACAACTACTCGGACTTCCTACTATCTGAGACGGCCGCACCGTCGGACCGCACCGCCGGGGCCTCAGAAGGCCACGGTGAGCTGCGCCTCGATGTGCGCGCGCAGGACGCCGGCCATGTCCGTGACGCAGTCGCTGAGCAGCCACTGCACCTGGAGTCCGTCCATCAGGGCGATCAGCTGCCGGCCCGCGGCGCCGGGGGCGATACCGGTCCGCAGCACACCTTCCAGCCGCGCCTGTTCGTAGGCGAGCTCGGCGCCCGCGACCGAGTTCTCGTAGCGGCGCACGAAATACTCGTGGGCCGGGTGATCGGCGGCCGTCGCCTCGGTGGAGACCACCGAGAACAGCTCGACGATCCCGCGCCGGGTGGAGTTCAGCTCCGCCAGCTCGGCGAACCGCCGCAGCCGCTCGACGCCCGTGGTGCCGCCCAGCGAGAGCCACTCGTCGTCCACGTCGTCACGGTGCTCCAG
This sequence comes from Streptomyces sp. NPDC005794, assembly GCF_042871445.1. Lineage (NCBI taxonomy): Bacteria > Bacillati > Actinomycetota > Actinomycetes > Kitasatosporales > Streptomycetaceae > Streptomyces > Streptomyces sp. NPDC005794. Next base: position 384,253 of record NZ_JBIAIN010000003.1, on the reverse strand, counting down.
GACCGCGAGCAGCAGCGCCTCCTTGGTCGGGAAGTGATGCAGCAGGCCGGTGTGCGAGATGCCGCACCGGGTCGCGATCACCCGCAGCGACGCGCCCCGGTAGCCGGCCTCACCGAACAAGGACATGGCCTGGCCCAGGATTTCGCGCCGCTTCGCGCGGCCCTTCGCGTAGCCGCGCCGTGCTTCGGCCGTCACTCGCCACTCTCCCGGTCCGCCGGCATCGGTCCGGCCGGCACTTCGCTGCATCGAACGCCCATTCAACCCTCGGAAGATACTTACCAGGTGGTCGGTATTGACTCTAAGGTGAAGGCGGAACCGTGTCGCGAAAGGACCCCCCGTGTCCCCCTCCCTGCCCTATCTCGACCCCGCGCTCCCCGTCGCCGAGCGGGTCGACGACCTCCTCGGCCGCATGACCCTGGCCGAGCGGACCGGTCAGATGCTCCAGCTGAACGCCAAGGACGGAGTGCGTCACCTCATCGAGGACCTGCACGCGGGTTCGATCCTGCACGCCTCCCCCGAGCGCGTCCTGGAAGCGGCGGCGCTGACCGAGCGGACCCGGCTGCGCATCCCCCTGCTGGTCGCGGAGGACTGCATCCACGGCCACTCCTTCTGGGAGGGGGCCACGATCTACCCCACGCAGCTCGGTCTGGCCGCGACCTGGGACCCGGAGCTGGTGGAGCGCGTCGCCAGGGCCACCGCCGTCGAGGTCGCCGCGACCGGCGTCCACTGGACGTTCTCGCCGGTGCTCTGCATCACCCGGGACCTGCGCTGGGGCCGGGTCAGCGAGACCTTCGGCGAGGACCCCTTCCTGATCGGCGAGCTGGCCTCGGCGATGGTGCGCGGCTACCAGGGTGAGGGGCTCGACGACCCGACGGCGGTCCTGGCGTGCGCCAAGCACTTCGCGGGCTACTCCGAGACGCAGGGCGGCCGGGACGCGAGCGAGGCCGACATCTCCCGGCGCAAGCTGCGCTCCTGGTTCCTGCCCCCGTTCGAGCGGGTCGCCCGCGAGGGCTGCCGTACGTTCATGCTCGGCTACCAGTCCATGGACGGGGTGCCGGTCACCGTCAACGACTGGCTGCTGAACGAGGTGCTGCGCGGCGAGTGGGGCTACACCGGCACGCTGGTCACCGACTGGGACAACGTCGGCCGCATGGTGTGGGAACAGAAGATCTACGCCGACCACACCCAGGCGGCCACCGCTGCGGTCCGGGCGGGCAACGACATGGTGATGCACACCCCGCAGTTCTTCGAGGGAGCGCAGAGCGCGGTCGCCGAAGGCGCCCTGGACGAGGCGGAGATCGACGCGGCGGTGCGGCGCGTCCTGACCCTGAAGTTCGAGCTGGGCCTCTTCGAGAACCCCCGTCACCCCGACGCCGCCCGGCAGGCCGCGGTCATCGGCAGCGCCGGACACGCCGTGCTGAACCTGGAGGCCGCCCGCCGCTCCCTGGTCCTGCTCACCAACGACGGCACCCTGCCGCTGGCCGGCGGGTTCGTGCCGGGCCAGGACGGGCGGGCCGTCGCCGAGGCCGGACAGGCTCCGCGTACGGTCGCCGTCGTCGGGCCCAACGCCGATGACGCACAGACCCAGTTGGGCGACTGGGCGGGCTCCTCCGGCCAGGCGGACTGGCTGCCGGACGGCCACCCGCGCGCCATGATCCGCACCGTGCTCGACGGCTTCCGCGCGCACGTCCCGGACGGCTGGGACGTCATCGGCGCGCGCGGCGCCGACATCCTCTCCGTGGGCCCCGACCCGGAGGGCGCGTTCTTCCCGGACGGTCAGCCCCGCCCGGACGTCGTCGTCCCGGCGGACCCCTCCGAGGCCCTGATCGGTGAGGCCGTCGCCGCGGCCGAGGCCGCCGACTACGTCGTCGCCGTGGTGGGCGACCGCATCGAGCTGGTCGGCGAGGGGCGTTCGACCGCCACCCTGGAACTCGTCGGCGGTCAGGTCGCGTTGCTCGACGCACTCGCCGCGACCGGCAAGCCGCTCGTCGTCGTGGTCATCAGCTCGAAGCCACTGGTGCTTCCGCCGTCCGCCCTCGGCGCGGCCGCGGTCCTGCACGCCTTCAACCCGGGCATGCAGGGCGGCCGGGCCGTGGCCGAGGTCCTGCTCGGCCTCGTCGAGCCGTCGGGCCGGCTGCCTGTCTCCTTCGCCCGGCACGCGGGACAGCAGCCGACGTACTACAACCAGATCCGCGGCCAGCACGGCTCCCGGTACGCCGACCTCACCCAGCGTCCGGCCTTCGTGTTCGGCGAGGGGCTGAGTTACACGACCGTCGCGTACTCCGGTCTGGAGGTGCTCACGGCGCACGTCGGGGAGAACGACACGCTGAGGGCACGCGTCACCCTCCGCAACACCGGCGCGCGGCCGGCCCTGGAGACCGTGCAGGCGTACATCAGCGACACCGTGACATCCGTGACGTGGGCCGAGAAGGAGCTGAAGGCCTACCGGCAGGTGACGCTCGCCCCGGGCGAGGAGCGCGAGGTGCAGCTGGAGCTGCCCGTCTCGCAGTGCACCCTCGTGGACGCGGCGGGCCGTCGGGTCGTCGAGCCCGGGGCCTTCGACCTGCTCGTCGGTCCGTCCTCACGCGACGACGCCCTCCTGCGGGCCCGCTTCACCGTGAAGGGCTGAGGCACGCGGAGCCGTCCTGGCCGCCCCGCCGGAAATGGAAACCGCCTCCCGGCAGGCGGGGGGAGCCGGCCGGGAGGCGGAGTGCGGGGCGGGGCGCCCTGTGCGGGTGCCCCGGAGGGCGTCAGCCCTGGTGGGGGTAGGTGTAGTCGGTCGGCGCGACCAGCGTCTCCTTGATGGCGCGGGTCAGCGTCCAGCGCTGCAGGTTCTGCGGGGCGCCCGCCTTGTCGTTGGTGCCGGAGCCACGGCCGCCGCCGAAGGGCTGCTGGCCGACGACGGCACCGGTCGACTTGTCGTTGATGTAGAAGTTGCCCGCCGCGTAGCGGAGCTTGTCCATCGTGTACGCGGCCGCCGCACGATCGTTGGAGATGACCGCGCCGGTCAGCGCGTAGTCGGAGACCGACTCCATCTGCTCCAGCATCGCGTCGTACTTGTCGTCCTCGTAGACGTGGACGGCGAGGATCGGGCCGAAGTACTCGGTGGTGAAGACCTCGTTGGCCGGGTCGTCGCAGACGATGACGGTCGGGCGGACGAAGTAGCCGACGGAGTCGTCGTACGTGCCACCGGCAACGATCGTGCAGGTCGGGTCGGCCGCGGCACGGTCGATCGCGGCCTTGTTCTTCGCGAAGGAACGCGCGTCGATGACGGCGCCCATGAAGTGCGACAGGTCGGTGACGTCACCCATGGTGATGCCGTCCACCTCGGCCGCGAACTCCTCCTTGAAACCGGAGTTCCAGATGGAGGCCGGGACGTACGCGCGGGAGGACGCCGAGCACTTCTGGCCCTGGTACTCGAAGGAGCCGCGGGTCAGCGCGGTCTTCAGGACGGCGCGGTCGGCGCTCGGGTGCGCGACGACGAAGTCCTTGCCGCCGGTCTCGCCGACCAGACGCGGGTAGGTGCGGTAGTTGGCGATGTTGTTGCCGACCGTCTTCCACAGGTGCTGGAAGGTGGGGGTCGACCCGGTGAAGTGGACACCGGCCAGGTCGCGGTGGTTCAGCGCCACCTCGGAGACGGCGATGCCGTCGCCGGTGACCAGGTTGATGACGCCCTTGGGCAGCCCGGCCTCCTCCAGGAGCTGCATCAGCAGCACGGCGGCGTGGGTCTGCGTCGGGGACGGCTTCCACACCACGACGTTGCCCATGAGGGCGGGCGCGGTGGGCAGGTTCGCGGCGATGGCCGAGAAGTTGAACGGCGTGATCGCGTAGACGAAGCCTTCGAGCGGGCGGTGGTCCATGCGGTTCCACACGCCGGGGGAGTTCGCCGGCGGCTGCTCGGCGAGGATCTGGCGCGCGTAGTGCACGTTGAAGCGCCAGAAGTCGACGAGCTCACAGGGACAGTCGATCTCGGCCTGCTGCGCGGTCTTGCCCTGGCCGAGCATCGTGGAGGCGGCCAGCGTCTCGCGCCAGGGGCCGGACAGCAGCTCGGCCGCGCGCAGGATGATGGCCGCGCGGTCGTCGAAGGACATCGCACGCCAGGCCGGAGCGGCGGCGAGGGCCGCGTCGACGGCGTCCTGCGCGTCCTGCTCGGTGGCACCGGCGAAGGTGCCGATGACGGCCTTGTGGTTGTGCGGCTGCACGACGTCGACGCGCTCGCCGCCGCCCATGCGCTTCTCGCCACCGATGGTCATCGGCAGGTCGATCGGGTTCTCGGCGAGCTCCTTGAGCTTCGCCTCCAGGCGGGCTCGCTCGGCGGTGCCGGGGGCGTAGGAGTGGACCGGCTCGTTGACCGGCGCGGGGACCTGGGTGACAGCGTCCATGAGTGCCTTGTCTCCTTGGTTGAGGTGGGTGGTCGGCCGGGCAGGTCAGCCCTTGGTGACGACGGAGCGGGCGAAGAACAGCAGGTTGGCCGGCTTCTCCGCGAGGCGGCGCATGAAGTATCCGTACCAGTCGGTGCCGTACGCCGTGTAGACGCGCATCCGGTGGCCCTCGGCCGCGAGCCGGACGTGCTCCTCGCTGCGGATGCCGTACAGCATCTGGAACTCGTACTCATCCAGTTTGCGCCCGGCCTGGCGTGCGAGCTCCTGGCCGATGGCGACGAGACGGGGATCGTGGGAGCCGATCATCGGGTAGCCCTCGCCCCGCATCAGCGTCTTCAGGATGCGGACGTACGCCTTGTCGATCTCCGGCTTGTTCTGGTACGCGACGGAGGCGGGCTCCTTGTAGGCGCCCTTCACCAGACGGACCCGGCTGCCCGCGGCGGCGAGGCGGCGGGCGTCGGCCTCGGTCCGGAACAGGTAGGACTGGATCACACAGCCGGTCTGCGGGAAGTCCTTCCGCAGCTCCTCGTGGATGGCGAACATCGAGTCGAGGGTGGTGTGGTCCTCGGCGTCCAGCGTGACCGTGGTGCCGATCGCAGCGGCGGCCTCCACGACGGGGCGGACGTTGGCGAGGGCCAGCTCGTGGCCACCCTCCAGCGCCTGTCCGAACATCGACAGCTTGACGGACATCTCGGCGCGCTCGCCGAGGCCGAGCTTCTCCAGGCGGCCGATCAGCTCCAGGTATGCGTCACGGGCGGCGGCGGCCTGCTCGGGGGTGGTGATGTCCTCACCCACGACGTCGAGGGTGACCTCGAGACCCTTGGCGGCCGCGTCCTGGATGACCGGGACGACCTGCTCGACACCCTCGCCGGCGATGAAGCGGTCGACGACCTGCTTGGTGCCCGGCGCGGCCGAGACGAAACGACGCATCGTGTCGCTGCGGGACGCGGCGAGAATCACGGGACCCAGCACGGGGCACCTCCACGGAGTACGGACGAGGCCGGGCCGGTACGCGGATGAACGGACCGGGACGGCACGGAGAACCACTGTGAAATCTAGGGACCCCCGCAATCGCGTGCCATCGACAGCTGTCACGCATCCGTGTACTGGATCTCAGACATATGTCTGAAAGGGTGCGAGAATAACGGGGTGAAGGGCGATTACCAGGAGCTGGTCGATGAGATCTCCGCGCTGCTCAGCGCCCCCGCGACCCTGGAGAACCGCGATTTCGGCCTGGTCGCCTTCGGGGCCCACGACAGCGACGACGACACGGCCATGGACCCCGTCCGCACACGCTCGATCCTGACCCGGCGCTCCACCCCCGCGGTCCGCGCCTGGTTCGAGGGCTTCGGGATCACCCGGGCGACGGGCCCGGTCCGTATCCCGGCCGCCCCCGAGGCGGGGGTGTTCCGGGACCGCGTCTGTCTTCCGGTACGCCATCGGGGTGTCGTCCTGGGCTACGTGTGGCTGCTGGACGCCGACCCGGGGCCGACCGACGGGCAGTTGTCGGCGGCGATGGACGTCGCGGCCCGGATCGGCGCCCTGCTCGCCGACGAGGAGCGGGCCGGCACGGACCTGTCACGGGAATTCGGGGCGGTGCTCGTCGCCGGGCGCGGCTGGCAGCGCGACATGGCGGTGGCCGCGCTGCACGAGGCTCTCGGCGCCGACGCGGACGGTCTGCACACCGTGGTGTGTGTGACCCCGTGGCCGGGAGAGACACCGTCGGTGCGCACGGTGCCGTCGGCGGCCGCTCTCGCCGCGGTGCCCGGCGCGGGTGCCCAGGCCCTGGCCGCCCTGGTCCGGCTGCGCTCCCCCGAGGCCCTCGACCCGGCGACGACGGCCGCGGAGCGGTTGCGGGCCACCGCGGGTCCCGCCGCGACCGGCGGCCTCGCCGCTGCCCGCCGGGGTCTGACGGAGCTGGCCGACTCCTGGCACGAGGCCCTGTCCGCCGCCCGCGCGGCGTCGGCGGAATCGCGCTTCGGCCCGGTCGCCGACTGGTCGGCCATCGGTCCGTACCGGCTGCTGGCCGCCCTGCCCCGCACCCCGGACACCGCGCCGGACCCAGCCGTCCGCCCCCTGCTGACCCCGGCCCACGCCGAACTGGCCCGTACCGCCGAGGTGTTCCTCGACCGGGCCGGCCAGGCGAGCCGGACCGCCACCGAGCTGGGCATCCACCGCCAGACGCTCTACTACCGGCTCGGCCGGGTCCAGCAGCTCACCGGCCTCGACCTGAACGACGGCGAGGACAGGCTGCTGCTGCACATGGCGCTGAAGCAGGCCCGGCTGTGAGTCCCCGGCCGACGGGACCTCGCACGGCCGCGCCCGGCGGGCAGACCGAAGTCTGTCCGCCGGGCGCGGCCGTGGTGTGTCCGCCGGTCAGTCGGTGAGGTTCACCGAACGCGCCGAAGCGGCGCCGATCTCCTCGGCGATCTCGGTGAGGACCGACTGCGGGATGGTGTCGTCGACGGTGAGGACGACCAGCGCCTCACCGCCCGCGTCCTGCCGCGAGACCTGCATGCCGGCGATGTTCAGCCCGGCCTCGCCGAGGATCTTGCCGACCGCGCCCACGACGCCGGGACGGTCCTCGTAGCGCAGGACGACCATGTGGTCGGCGAGCGCCAGGTCGACGTCGTGCTCGCCGATGGCGACGATCTTCTGGAGGTGCTTGGGGCCGGCCAGCGTGCCGGAGACCGCGACCTCCTCGCCGTTCGACAGCGTGCCCCGGACGGTCACCACGTTGCGGTGGTCCGGCGACTCGGAGCTGGTGGTGAGGCGGACCTCGACACCGCGCTCCTGCGCGAAGAGCGGGGCGTTGACGTAGCTGACGGTCTCGTCGACGACGTCCTCGAACACACCCTTGAGCGCGGAGAGTTCGAGCACCTTCACGTCGTGCTGGGTGATCTCGCCGTAGACCTCGACGTCGAGACGGGCCGCGACCTCGCCCGCGAGCGCGGTGAAGATCCGGCCGAGCTTCTCGGCGAGCGGCAGGCCGGGGCGCACGTCCTCGGCGATGACGCCGCCCTGGACGTTGACCGCGTCGGGCACGAGCTCACCGGCGAGGGCCAGACGGACGGACCTGGCGACCGCGATGCCCGCCTTCTCCTGCGCCTCGTCGGTGGAGGCGCCGAGGTGCGGGGTGCAGACGACCTGGTCGAACTCGAACAGCGGGGAGTCCGTGCAGGGCTCCTTGGTGTACACGTCCAGACCGGCGCCGGCGACCCTGCCCTCCTTGAGGGCGGAGGCGAGCGCCTCCTCGTCGACGATGCCGCCGCGCGCGGCGTTGACGATGCGCACCGACGGCTTCACCTTGTGCAGCGCTTCGTCGCCGATCAGGCCGAGCGTCTCAGGGGTCTTGGGGAGGTGCACCGTGATGAAGTCGGAGACCTCGAGCAGCTCGTCCAGCGTGAGGAGCTTGACGCCCATCTGCGCGGCGCGTGCGGGCTGCACGTAGGGGTCGTACGCGACGATCTTCATGCCGAAGGCCGACATGCGCTGCGCGACCAGCACGCCGATGCGGCCGAGGCCGACGACGCCGAGGGTCTTCTCGCTGAGCTCCACACCCGTGTACTTGGAGCGCTTCCACTCGCCGTTCTTCAAGGCGGTGTTGGCCTGCGGGATGTTGCGCGCGGTGGCGACGAGCAGACCACAGGCCAGCTCGGCGGCGGTGACGATGTTGGACGTCGGCGCGTTGACGACCATCACGCCGGCCTTGGTGGCCGAGGCGACGTCGACGTTGTCCAGACCGACACCCGCGCGGGCGACGACCTTGAGCTGCTTCGCCGCGGCGATGGCCTCGGCGTCGACCTTGGTGGCGGAGCGCACCAGGATCGCGTCGACGTCGGCGATCGCGGGGAGGAGTGCGGCGCGGTCCGCGCCGTTGCAATGCCGGATCTCGAAATCCGGACCCAGAGCGTCAACCGTGGCGGGCGACAGCTCTTCGGCGATGAGTACGACAGGTTTCGAGCTCACGTGTGTCCTCACATGTCCAGTGCGGACGGCCGTCCCGACGGCCGCAGGCGGTGGAGGGGCTAGCCGCGTGGAAGACGCACGACACTGTGGGCCCTGACGCGTATATGTGTTGAGCAGTGTAGTCATGCGGCCGGGCGCTGACAGCGCCCCGGTGGAAGGATCACCCGCACGGGGTGGACGGTCTGTACAGACATACGGTGCCGTCTTCCTGCCACCCGCCCTTCCCCGCAGTGACACGGGGGTGAGGCCGGCCGTGTGCCGGGGGGCAGGCCCGTACGGACCTGCCCCCCGGCGAGAACTCAGGCGTCCTCGTTGTCGACCCAGCTCATGAGCTTGCGAAGCTCCTTGCCGGTGGTCTCCAGCAGGGACTCGCTGTCGGCCTTCTTGTACTCGTTGTACTTGGGCAGACCGTTGTGGTACTCGGCCATCCACGCCTTGGCGAAGGTGCCGTCCTGGATCTCGGCGAGGACCTTCTTCATCTCGGCCTTGGTGGCGTCCGTGATGATGCGCGGGCCGGTGACGTAGTCGCCCCACTCGGCGGTCTCCGAGATGGACCAGCGCATCTTCTCCAGGCCGCCCTCGTACATGAGGTCCACGATGAGCTTCAGCTCGTGGAGGCACTCGAAGTACGCGATCTCCGGCTGGTAACCGGCCTCGGTCAACGTCTCGAAACCGGCCTTGACGAGGGCGGCGGTGCCACCGCAGAGAACGGCCTGCTCACCGAACAGGTCGGTCTCGGTCTCCTCGGTGAAGGTCGTCTTGATGACGCCGGCGCGGGTGCCGCCGATGCCCTTCGCGTAGGAGAGGGCGAGCTCCAGGCCCTTGCCGGTGGGGTTCTGCTCGACGGCCACGATGCACGGGACGCCGCGGCCTTCCTCGTACTGGCGGCGGACCAGGTGCCCCGGGCCCTTCGGGGCGACCATGCAGACGTCGACGTTGGCCGGCGGCTTGATGAAGTCGAAGCGGATGTTCAGACCGTGGCCGAAGAACAGCGCGTCGCCGTCCTTGAGGTTGTCCTTGACGGACTCCTCGTAGACCTGGGCCTGGATCGGGTCCGGGACGAGGATCATGATGACGTCGGCCTCGGCGGCGGCCTCGGACGGGGTCACCACGCGAAGGCCCTGCTCCTCGGCCTTGGCCTTGGACTTCGAACCCTCGTGCAGACCGACACGGACGTCGACACCCGAGTCACGCAGCGACAGCGCGTGGGCGTGCCCCTGGCTGCCGTAACCAAGCACCGCGACCTTACGGCCCTGGATGATGGACAGGTCGGCATCGTCGTCGTAGAACAGCTCGGCCACTGGGTCTTCTCCTTGGTGTGCAGGTGTTGCGTCCCACCGTACGGCGGGGTGCGTGGGGTACGTTGCCGGGTCTCGCCATACGAGCGGCGAGGTTCCCGATGGGTTACGCCGTACGGTCGAGTGCGCGCAGAGAACGGTCGGTGATCGAGCGCGCGCCGCGCCCTATGGCGATGGTGCCGGACTGGACGAGTTCCTTGATGCCGAACTGCTCCAGCATCTTGAGCATGGCCTCCAGCTTGTCGGCGCCCCCTGTCGCCTCGATCGTGACGGCCTCCGGGGAGACGTCCACGGTCTTGGCGCGGAACAGCTGGACGATCTCGACGATCTGGGAGCGGGTCTCGTTGTCTGCGCGGACCTTCACCAGGACGAGCTCCCGCTGGATCGCTGCGGCGGGCTCGAGTTCGACGATCTTCAGGACGTTGACCAGCTTGTTGAGCTGCTTGGTCACCTGCTCCAGGGGCAGGCCCTCGACATTCACGACAATGGTGATGCGTGAGATGTCGGGATGTTCGGTGGTACCGACCGCGAGCGAGTCGATGTTGAAGCCGCGCCGGGAGAACAGGGCCGTGATACGGGCGAGGACACCCGGCTTGTTCTCGACCAGGACGGAGAGTGTGTGCTTGCTGGACATGGAGTCGGTCTCTCTCTGTCTCTCAGTCGTCTTCGTTGTCGCCGAAGTCGGGGCGGACACCGCGCGCTGCCATGACCTCGTCGTTGGAGGTGCCGGCGGCGACCATCGGCCACACCATGGCGTCCTCGTGGACGATGAAGTCGATGACGACCGGGCGGTCGTTGATCGCGTTGGCCTCGGCGATGACCTTGTCCAGGTCGGCCGGGTCCTCGCAGCGGATCGCGTAGCAGCCCATGGCCTCGGACAGCTTGACGAAGTCCGGCACGCGGGTGCCCTTGGCGGGGACGCCGTCCGTGTCCGTGCCGGAGTGCAGCACGGTGTTGGAGTACCGCTGGTTGTAGAACAGGGTCTGCCACTGGCGGACCATCCCGAGCGCGCCGTTGTTGATGATGGCGACCTTGATCGGGATGTTGTTGAGCGCGCAGGTGGTGAGTTCCTGGTTGGTCATCTGGAAGCAGCCGTCGCCGTCGATCGCCCAGACCGCGCGCTCGGGCATGCCGGCCTTGGCGCCCATCGCGGCCGGGACCGCGTAGCCCATGGTCCCGGCGCCGCCGGAGTTGAGCCAGGTGGCGGGCTGCTCGTACTGGATGAAGTGCGAGGCCCACATCTGGTGCTGGCCGACGCCCGCCGCGAAGATCGTTCCCTCCGGGGCGAGTTCGCCGATGCGCTGGATGACCTGCTGCGGCGAGAGGCTGCCGTCCTCCGGCAGGTCGTAGCCGACCGGGTAGGTCTCGCGCCAGCGGTTGAGGTCCTTCCACCAGGCCGCGTAGTCGCCCGCGTTGCCTTCGGTGTGCTCGGCCTGGACCGCCTGGACGAGGTCGGCGATGACCTCGCGGGCGTCACCGACGATCGGGACGTCGGCGGCGCGGTTCTTGCCGATCTCCGCCGGGTCGATGTCCGCGTGGACGATCTTTGCGTACGGGGCGAAGCTGTCCAGCTTGCCGGTGACGCGGTCGTCGAACCTGGCCCCGAGCGCGACGATCAGGTCGGCCTTCTGCAGCGCGGTGACGGCGGTGACCGAACCGTGCATGCCGGGCATTCCCACGTGCAGCGGGTGGCTGTCGGGGAAGGAGCCGAGCGCCATCAGGGTGGTGGTGACGGGCGCTCCGGTGAGCTCTGCCAGGACCTTCAGCTCGGCGGTGGCGCCGGCCTTCATGACGCCGCCGCCGACGTACAGCACCGGGCGCTTGGCCTGGGTGATGAGCTTGGCGGCCTCGCGGATCTGCTTGGCGTGCGGCTTGGTGACCGGGCGGTAGCCGGGCAGGTCCATGGCCGGCGGCCAGCTGAAGACCGTCTTCGACTGCAGCGCGTCCTTGGCGATGTCGACGAGGACCGGTCCGGGGCGGCCGGTGGAGGCGATGTGGAAGGCCTCGGCGATCGTGTGCGCGATGTCCTCGGCGCGGGTGACCAGGAAGTTGTGCTTGGTGATCGGCATCGTGATGCCGCAGATGTCGGCTTCCTGGAAGGCGTCCGTGCCGATGGCGGCGGAGGCCACCTGGCCGGTGATCGCGACCAGGGGCACGGAATCCATGGCCGCGTCGGCGATCGGGGTGACCAGGTTGGTGGCACCGGGACCCGAGGTGACCATGCAGACACCGACCTTGCCGGTGGCCTGTGCGTAACCGGTGGCCGCGTGACCGGCCCCCTGCTCGTGGCGGACCAGGATGTGACGGACCCGGGTGGAGTCCATCAGCGGGTCGTACGCCGGGAGGATGCAGCCGCCGGGCAGGCCGAATACGGTGTCGGCGCCGACTTCCTCGAGAGAACGGATGAGGGACTGCGCGCCCGTGAGGTGCTCAACGGAGGCGGAGGACGGTCCGCCGTTACGGGCCCGCGGCTGCGGGTGCTGGGCCCCGGTGGCCTGCTCGGTCATCGGCATTCTCTTCTCGAAGCTGAGGGTTTATGCGGTGTTTTTGTGGGGTTCCGAAAGGTCCCGGTGCAACAAAAAACCCCTCGTGCCGTGGGGCAAGCGAGGGGAGCGCGCCGGTGCGGTCTGCAGGGTTTCCATGAGTGACCCTGCTTCAGCCGACGCGCTTTCCAAGTACGAGAATTCGGGTGCGCATGGCATTGACCCTCTCTCCGGCACGCATTCGGTGTCAAGTGGGTGGGACGGGCGTCTCATCATGTGAGCGGTTCTGGAGCGGGATCACGCCCCCCGCGAACACCGGCTGAGCGGCCGGGGCGAGCCCCGGGACGGGGTACTTCCCCCGGATCAGGGTGCGCCGCAGCCGGTACTCGTCCAGCGGCCCGGCGAAAGCCATCCCCTGGCCGTGTGTGCACCCCATGGCACGCAGTGCGCGTACCTGTTCGGGCATGTCCACCCCGTCGGCCATCGACTGCATGCCGAGGTCCCCGGCGATGCGCAGGAGCCCACTGGTGATCTTGTGCAGCCTCGCCGACTCGACGACGCCCTCCACCAGACACCGGTCCAGTTTCAGTACGTCGATGGGGAGCCGGCGCAGGGCGTTGAGCGCGGCGTACCCGCTGCCGAAGCCGTCGAGCGCGATCCGGACACCGAGACGGCGCAGGGCGACCAGCCGCTGTTCCAGCTCGTCGAAGGAGACCCGCGGGTCGCTGTCGGCCACTTCGATCATCAGGGCGCCGGAGGGCAGCCCGTGCCGGGTCAGGAGTGCCTCGACCGACCGCGGAGGCAGGGCCCGGTCCACCAGCCGGGCGGCCGACACACGCACCGAGACGGTGACCGGATGCCCGGCCCTGGACCGGTCGGCGGCCTGCTCGACGGCCTGCTCCAGCAGCCAGGTGCCGAGCTCGGCGGCGCGGTCGCTGTCCTCGGAGACGCGCAGGAACTCGGCGGGGGTGAACAGGATGCCCTGGGCCGAGCGCCAGCGGGCCTGGGCGGCGACGGCCGCGACCGTGCCGGTGGCCAGATGGACGACGGGCTGGTGGAGCAGGGCGAATTCACCGTCGCGCAGGGCGGTGCGGAGCCGTGCCGCGAGCTCGGAGCGGCGCACGACGTCCGCCTGCATCTGGGGGGCGTAGAGCTCGACCCGGTCCTTGCCGCTCGCCTTCGCCCGGTACATGGCCAGGTCGGCGTTCCGCATGAGGTCCTTGGGCGTGATGGAGGGCTCGGCGAAGGCGACCCCGATGGAGGCGGCCACCCTGACCTCGGCGGCGCCGATCCGGTACGGCTGGGAGAGCCTGAGGCGCAGCCGGTCGGCGATGTCGTGGACCTGGTACTCCCGGGCGGCCTGGTCGCGGGTGCCGTCGCCGACGATGAGGGCGGCGAACTCGTCGCCCCCGAGGCGCGCCGCGGTGTCCGAGGTGCGTACGGAATCCTGGAGGCGGCGTGCGGCCTGGACGAGGAGCTCGTCTCCCGCCTGGTGGCCGATGGAGTCGTTGACCGCCTTGAAGCCGTCGAGATCGATGAAGAGCACTGCGGTGCCCGGATCACCCGCCCGGCGGCCCCCGAGCGCCTGGCCGACCCGGGTGGTGAAGAGGGCGCGGTTGGGCAGGTCGGTGAGCGGGTCGTGTTCGGCGTTGTGCTGGAGCTGGGCCTGCAGCCTGACCCGCTCGGTGACATCGCGGCTGTTGAGCAGCAGACCGCCCTGGTGGCGGTTGACGGTGGACTCGACGTGGAGCCAGTCGCCCGTACCCGATCTGAAGCGGCACTCGATCCGGGTGGTGGGCTCCTCGCGGGACGGCGCGGCGAGGAAGCGCCGCAGCTCGTGGATCACTCCCCCGAGGTCGTCGGGATGGATGATCGACGACAGCTCCGCGCCGATGAGGTCCTCGGCGGCGCGTCGGTAGACCCCGGCCGCCGCGGGACTGACGTAGCGGAGCGCGCCGCTGGGCTCGGCGATCATGATGACGTCGCTGGACCCCTGCACCAGGGAGCGGAAGTAGTTCTCCTTCTGGGCCAGTTCGTGGGTGAGCGCGATGTTGTCGAGGAGCATGATGGCCTGCCGGAGGACCAGCGCGAGCACGACCGTGCAGCCGGTGAGGAGCACGACCTGGTCGACCCGGCGCCCCTCCACCACGTTGTACAGGATGCCGAGGGTGCAGACCGCCGCGGCCAGATAGGGCGTGAGCGCGGCGAGGGACCCGGCGATCGGGCGGCTCGTGACCCACGGGCCCGGGCAGAGGGCTTCGACAGCGTTGTCCTGCCCTCGCCGGGCCGCCCAGGGGGCGTACGCGAGGAGCAGGGAACCGGCGAACCAGCCCGCGTCCAGCAGATGGCCCGAGTGGTACGCCGAGCGCAGCAGCGGGGCGGTGAAGAGGGCGTCGCACAGCACGGTCAGGGCGAGGCCGGCGATGGCGGTGTTGACCGCGGAACGGTTCATGCCGCCCCGTCGGAAGTGCAGTGCGAGGACCATGGAGACCAGCACGATGTCGAGCAGCGGGTAGGCCAGCGAGAGCGCCGCCCTGGCCACGCTCTCCCCCGCGGCGTTCGCGGTGTGCGCGGTGTGGGCCAGTGCGACGCTCCAGGAGAGCGTCAGCAGGGACCCTCCGATCAGCCAGGCGTCCAGCACCAGGCATACCCAGCCGGCCCGGGTGACGGGCCGCTTGGCCAGGACGAGCATCCCGACGATGACGGGCGGCGCGAAGCAGAGGAAGAAGAGGTCCGCGAGGGAGGGGGTGGGCACCTCACGCCGCAGCACCACCTCGTACCATCCCCAGACCGCGTTGCCTCCGGCGGCCATGGCCGAGGAGAGCGAGAAGAGAAGCCATGCGGGCCTGAGCGGGCTGCCGCTCGTGCGGGCGTGCAGGAAGCACGAGACCGCGGCGATCAGGGCGGCGACACTGAGACCGAAGTCACCCATGAACATGGCGACTTCCGGTGACCCCCAGCCGAAGGCGGCACCTACCGCGTATCCGGCGCAGACGGCGGCGAGGACGAGCTGGGAGCACTGCCCCGCAGCCCGTCCCGCGAGCGGCTGCCGGGAGAGCAGGGCCCCGAGGGCGCTCACCGGAGAGCCCCACCGGCAGGCCCTGGTGCCCTCGCTGCCGCCTGCCTCTCCTGCCCGCCCCGCCGCGTCGGATCGTCTCTCCACTGGCCGCACATCGCCCGTCGCCCCCTCGCGTTCCACATCCCCGGCGCCGTCCCTTCCACGGCGCAGCCCTCGTGTGGACGATACACCAGAGCCGTCACACAGGGCCATAAGCTCTCTACTCTCCGTGACCACCTGGGGTGTTGTCCGAACGCGGTGCGCCCGATCCGCTCCGGAGCGTGGTCATCCGGTGGTGCGTACGAGGTTGTCGACGGGCTCTCCCGCGGCGAACCGGGTGAGCTGTCCGGCGAGCAGCCGCTTGGCCCGGGGCAGGAACGCGGAGGTGCTGCCTCCCACATGAGGGCTGATCAGTGTGTGGGGAGCATGCCAGAGAGGATGGCCGGCGGGCAGGGGTTCGGGATCGGTCACGTCGAGCGCGGCACGCAGTCGTCCGGACTCGAGTTCGGACAACAGCGCCTCGGTGTCGACGACGGCACCCCGCGCGACGTTCACGAGCAGCGCGCCGTCCCGCATCGCGGCGAGGAAGCCGGGGCCCACCAGCCCTTGTGTGGAAGGGTTCAGCGGGGTGCACAGGATGACGACGTCGGCCTCGGGGAGCAGGACGGGAAGCTCATCGATCGCGTGTACGGGGCCGCGTGCGGTTGTCCGTGCGGAGCGTGCGACGCGCACCACCCGCGCGCACTCGAAGGGTTCGAGCCGGTCCTCGATGGCCGCGCCGATCGATCCGTAACCCACTATGAGGACGGACTTGTCGGCGAGTGCCGGATAGAAGCCGGACCTCCACTCCTCCTTGTCCTGGCCGTGCACGAAGCCGGGGACCCCGCGGAGCGAGGCGAGGACCAGGGTGAGTGCGAGCTCGGCGGTCGACGCCTCGTGCACGCCCCTGGCGTTGCACAGCCGCACTCCCGCCGGCAGCAGACCGAGTCCTGGTTCCACGTGGTCGATGCCCGCGGAGAGGGTCTGCACGACCTGGACCGCCCGCATCTCCTTGAGCGGGCGGACCGCGACCTCCGGACCTTTCATGTACGGAACGACATAGAACGCGCAGTCCGCGGGGTCCGCCGGGTAGTCCCGGCCACCGTCCCAGAGACGGTAGTTGAGACCCTCGGGGAGGCCGTCGATCTCATCGGCGGGGAACGGCAGCCATACGTCGGCAGTGGATGTAGAAGTCATGGTCAGGAGGCTATGCGAAGGGCGGGGAACGGCAGAGGTTACTTTGGGGTGCTGGTGGGCCCGTGATCATGGGGCCGAGGGAGGGTTCGGGGAGTTGGAGCGCAGGACTATCGGTGCGGCGGCGCTTGCCGTGGGTGCGGTCGGGCTGGGGTGTATGCCGATGAGCTGGGCCTACAGCACGTCGCAGCAGCGCGGTGACCGCTCGGTGCGGACCGTGCACGCCGCGCTGGACGCGGGCGTCCAACTGCTCGACACCGCGGACATGTACGGGCCCTTCACCAACGAGCTCCTCGTCGGACGGGCCCTCAAGGGCCGCCGGTACGAAGCTTTCCTCTCCACCAAGTGCGGGCTGCTGGTGGGCGATCAGCACATCGTGGCCAACGGGCGTCCCGGCTATGTGCGCCGGGCCTGCGACGCCTCGCTGCGACGGCTCCAGACCGATGTGATCGATCTCTACCAGCTGCACCGGGCCGATCCCGAGATTCCGGTCGAGGAGACCTGGGGCGCGATGGCGGACCTGGTGACCGCGGGCAAGGTGCGGGCGCTCGGACTGTGCGCGGTGGGCGCCCGGGCCGGCCGCCGGCCGGGGGCGCGGATGCACGACGGGACCATCCGGCAGCTGGAGCGGATACAGCAGGTCTTTCCCGTCAGTGCGGTCGAGGCGGAACTCTCCGTGTGGTCGCCCCAGGCCCTGGAGGATCTGCTGCCGTGGTGCGCGGCCCGGGGCGTGGGAGTGCTGGCGGCGATGCCGCTGGGCAACGGCTACCTCACGGGCACGCTCAAGCCGGGCCAGGGCTTCGAGCCGGACGATCCGCGGGCCAGGCACCCCCGCTTCACCGCGGAGATGATGGCGGCCAACCAGCCGGTGGTGGCGGGGCTGCGCAGGATCGCGGAACGGCACGACGCCACTCCGGCACAGGTGGCTCTGGCGTGGGTCCTGCGGCAGGGCCGCCATGTGGTGCCCGTGCCCGGCGCGAAGCGGGAGGAGTGGGCCGTGGAGAACGCGCGAGCGGCGGGGCTGGCGCTCACGGACCAGGACATGGCCGAGATCGCCGGACTGCCGCAGGCCCGCGGGTCGTGGGACTGACTCTCCGGGTCAATTGGCGGAGATCGGGAACCCGGTGCGGAGCGGCGGTGTAAGAACAGTGGTCGAGCGACCGTCGAAAGGATCGGTGCTGTGCAAACTCCCGTGCTGCGCAAGGGGGTGGTGGCCCTGCTCGCCTCGGCCTCCCTCCTGCTGTCCGCCTGTTCGTCCGATGACGGCCCGGCGGCCGGTGAGGGCGCCTCCTCGCCCCCGGCGGGCGCCACGTCCTCCTCCCCGGCCCCGGCGAGCCCGTCGGCGGACCCGCCGCCGGCCAAGGGATCGGTCGAGGTGGTGAAGACACTCACGGACGGTCTCGCGTCCCCCTGGGGCCTCGCGGCTCTGCCCGGGGGTGACCTGCTGGTCGCCTCGCGTGACGAGGCGACGATCACCCGGGTCGACGGGGAGAGCGGCAAGAAGACCCTGCTGGGCTCGGTGCCGGGGGTCGCGCCGGCCGGTGAGGGCGGCCTGCTCGGCCTCGCCGTCGCCCCGACGTACGGCGCGGACCATCTGGTCTACGCGTACTTCACCACCGAGTCGGACAACCGCATCGCCCGCCTCCAGTACGACGAGGAGAAGCCCGCCGGCCGGCAGCTGGGAGCCCCCGACACCATTGTCCGGGGCATCCCCAAGGGCTTCGTCCACAACGGCGGGCGGATCGCGTTCGGGCCCGACCGCATGCTGTACGCCGGCACGGGCGAGACGGGCGACACGGGTCTCGCCCAGGACACGTCGTCCCTTGCGGGCAAGATCCTTCGGATGACGCCCGACGGCGAGCCCGTGCACGGCAACCCCGAGGCCGACTCCCTGGTCTATTCGTACGGGCACCGCAATGTGCAGGGTCTGGCCTGGGACAGCGGGAAGCGGCTCTGGGCGGCGGAATTCGGCCAGGACACCTGGGACGAGCTGAATCGGATCGAGCCGGGCAAGAACTACGGCTGGCCCGATGTCGAAGGAAAACACGACGAAGGGAAAGGGGGATCGGCGTTCGTCGACCCGGTGGCCCAGTGGAAGACCTCCGAGGCGTCGCCGAGCGGTATCGCGTACGCCGAAGGATCGGTCTGGATGGCGGGGCTGCGGGGCGAGCGCCTCTGGCGGATCCCGCTGTCGGGCAAGGCGGACGGGGAACCATCGGCGGACCCCCAGGCGTTCCTCGAAGGGAAGTACGGCCGTCTGCGCACGGTGCTCGCCGCGGGTGGCGACAAGCTGTGGCTGGTCACGAGCAACACGGACGGCCGCGGTACCCCGAAGTCGGGCGACGACCGGATCCTGCTCCTGAAGGTGCGGTAGCCGGTGGGCGGAGTCGGAGGGAGCACGGCACGTGTTCAACTTCTTCGAGGAGCTGTTCGCGCCGGGCCGTAAGCACACGGCCGAGGAGCAGAAGCGGCTGGAGCTGAGCCGGGTGGACCTGGGCATCGGCGACCCGGCGCGCGGCCCGATAGACCTCACGTCCGGCAGGGTGACGCTCCGCCGGCCACCGCCCGAGGACGACCAGGACCACGACGGGCCCGGCGGTTGAGAGCGGGACCCCTACGGCCCCTCTCTCACCCCACCGCTGGTGCGGTACCGAGAGTGGGGGCACGGCTTCTTGCCGTGCCCCCACTCTCGTGCGCCAGGGGATGCCGCCGCATCGGGCGAGTGCCGCATCTCTGCGGGCGGGGGGCCTCAGGCCCGGACGACGGATGCCTCAGCCGGCTGCCGCCGGGGCCTCAGCCCCCAGCCGGTGCGGACGGCATGGCGACGAAGAGGTCGAAGTACATGCCTACGGAGATCAGCAGTCCGAGCGCTCCCAGAGCGATGCCCGCCACGGCGACGGAGCGGATCCAGCCGGCCTGGGGGTGGAGAGAGGGGGTGCCGAAGGAGGGCCGGACCAGGACGAAGATGCCGACGAGCAGCGCGAGCAACGCGAAGAGCCCGTTGACGAGGGCCGTGCTGTGCCAGGCGTCGCCGTAGAGTTCGGAGATCTGCTGGGTGGCGCTGCCGCCGCCGCCGGAGGTCTCGATCTGGCCGATCAGCGTCTCGCGCTCAGCGGCGACGCGGCCGGTCCACGCGCCCGAGAGCGAGACGATGCCGAGCCCGGCGGCCACGACGGAGGCGGCTCCGGTTCCGACCCCGGCGGCCGCGGCGGCCTCGGCCTCGTCGTAGGGGTCGGGCTCCAGATCGGTCTCCAGGCCGTCCTCCGCGGCTGCGTCGGTCGCGGCCACGTCCATCGCGGTCACGTCCGACGTGGTCACGCCCGGTGCGGCGTCGGCCGGAACGGCGTCTTCCGTGGAGCTCGCCTTCTTCGTCACGTCCGGCTCGGTGGCGGTCCCGTCGGCCGCCTTCTTCTCGGTGTCGTCAGTGGTCGCGGTGGTGGGGGAGGTGTTCATGCGCCGCACGCTAGGGGTCCTCCATGAGAACCTCCTTAACACTGAGCGCCTCAGCCCTGCCCCTTGCGCCATTCGGGGGCCAGGACGGCCCAGATCTCCTCGTCGTGGCGCTTGCCGCGGTACGGATAGGCCTCGCGCAGCACACCTTCGCGGGTCATACCGAGCCGCTCGGCCACCGCGACGCTGCGGGTGTTGGCGGAGGACGCGATCCACTCCACCCGGTGCATGCCCCGTACGCCGACGGCCCAGTCGATCAGCTTCCGTGACGCCCGGGTCACCAGGCCCCGGCCCTCCGCGGCGGCCTCCAGCCAGCAGCCGATCTCGCAGTTGCCGGCCTCCGCCTCGAATACGCGGAACAGGACGCCACCGACCAGCGTGCCGTCCAGCCAGATGCCGTAGAGCCGGCCGGTGTCGGCCGCCTGTTTGTCGGCGTACCGCTGGAGCAGCGCCCGTGCGGAGGTGAGGTCCGTGGCAGCTGCGGCGAACGGGATCCAGGGGTCGACCAGGGCGCGCGCCCGGTCCATGTGTGCCAGGAACTCCTCGGCCTGCCAGGGCTCGAGCGGGCGGAGCTCCGCACCGTCATCCCCGAGTGGCACCGTGAACACAGTGACTCTCCCTCGTCGTCGTGACGTCTCAGTGGACGCGCTGAGCGACGGTCCGGACGGCGTCGTCGGTGCGTTCCCTCGGGATTTTCGCACGCGGTGCGGTGCGGTCCGGCGGCTCGATGCTGATGCGCGGAAGCAGCCGGTCCAGCCGGGCGGGCAGCCACCAGTTCGCGCCCCCGAGCAGGTGCAAGGTGACCGTCGCGTAGGCGGTGGGGGACATGACGGGAGACATCCCACGAAGTCGCATGACCTGAGAGGCTCACTCTGTCAGCCGTTCGTGACCTTTTGCCGCTTTCGTGGGCATGGTCACATGGCTTGACTTCGCCCCCTCCGTCGCGCGGTCGGCACCTCGTCACCGCCCGCCCCCGCCTCCCGCCCGTCAGCCGGAGACGCTCGCCCTGCCGTTCTCGATGTGGCCCATCAGCCGGCGCCGGAAGGAGCCCGCTTCGTCGGCCGTCACCTCGAGGTCGTACCAGCCGTGGGCGTCGGCGGCCGAATGCACGACCGTACGGCTGCGCCCCGGCTTGACCTTGACCGTCCGGGACCAGTCCCGCAGGTCGTCCTCGTCGACGTATCCGAGGGGCCGCACGGTGTAGGTCAGCGTCCGCCTGCCGTTGTTGCGCAGCGTGAGATGCAGGTCCCGCTCGTGGGCGTCGATGCGGGAGGAGAGTTCCGCGGCGCCGTCGGACGCTCCCTCGAACTCCCGCCGGAAGCCGTTCGGCCCGGTGACCGTGAAGCGGTACCCCCCTCCGCTCAGCGGCACCGTCCACCGGGCCGAGCCCCTGACGTCCCGGTGCTGCGGAGCGGGGAACTCCCGCGCGTACGGGTAGAGCGTGAAGTGCGCGGAGGACTTGCCGGTGTTGCTGAGGTCCAGCCGCAGCCCGCCGTCCACGCGCTTCGCCTGCGCGTCGGGCTGGTAGGGCAGGGGCCGGGCAGGGCGGGCGCCCGTCTCCTGGCCGGGCATGTGCTGGACGGCCGGCGGCTTCGGCTGCCAGCGACCGCCGAACGGCGGGATCGCGGCGGGGCGCTCCGTCTCCGGCTGCCGCCGCGCACGGGTGAAGTCGAAGGCCGAGGTGAGGTCGCCGGTGACCTGACGCCGCCAGTCACCGATGTTGGGTTCCCTCACCCCCGTCCAGCGCTCCAGGAGGCGGATCACGGAGGTGTGGTCGAAGACCTCGGAGCAGACGTATCCACCGACCGTCCACGGGGAGACGACCAGCAGCGGGACCCGTACGCCGAGCCCGGTGGGCTTGCCCTCCCAGTGCTCCTCGGTCACCTCAGCGGGCGGGACCGGCGGCGGCACGTGGTCGAAGAATCCGTCGTTCTCGTCGTAGGTGATGAGGACGACGGTGCGCCGCCACACATCGGGGTTCCTACCGAGTGCGTCCAGGACCTTGTAGACGATCGTCGCGCTGTGCACCGGCGAGGAGACGCTCGGGTGCTCGGAGTCCACCGCCGACGGGACCAGGTAGGAGACCTCGGGCAGCGTTCCCGCGGCCACGTCCGCGGCGAACTCGTCGGCGAGCGTGCCCGTCCCGACCCGGCGCAGCCCTCGCTCGAACAGGCTGCGCTCGGCCGCCGTCAGGGCGGCGACGCCCTCGTCGAGCAGGCCGAGCAGCCGCTCCCGCTCGGCGGTCCCGTCCGCGTCGCGCACGGTGGCGTAGAAGGACTCCATGTAGGTGTGTCCGTCGGTCCTCGCCAGGGCCTTGCGCGCGACGGCCTTGAAGGTGGCGAAGAACTCGATCTGGTTGTCGGTGAAGTTCTCCCACTCGGTGTACGTCTTCCAGCTGCGCCCGGCCTTCTCCAACCGCTCGGCGTACGTGCCCCAGTCGTATCCGGGGTGGGTGCCCTCGTCGTACGCGTCGTTGCCCACGGCCCGCTCGCCGCTCGGCTCGTTGCCCGTCTTCCCGCTCCACAGGTGGTTGCGGTTCGGGCTGGTGGAGGTGTGGATCGAGGAGTGGTAGGCGTCGCAGACCGTGAAGGTGTCGGCGAGTTCGTAGTGCAGCGGGATGTCGCCGCGGTCGTAGTACGCCATGGTCGCGGCGGTCTTCGCGGTGACCCAGCCGTTCATCCAGCCGTCGGCCCATGCCGTGGCGCCGCCACTCCACGAGTGGTCGAGGGCGCCGATGTACTGCAGGTCCTCCTTCTGCGTTTCCGCGGCCTCGCGCACGGGGAACGGCAGCACGGTCGCACCCAGCGGCCCCGGCTGTTCGAAGACGGGCCTGCCGGAGGGAAGTTCGATCGCGTTGCGGTCGCCGAAGCCGCGTACCCCGCGCAGCGTCCCGAAGTAATGATCGAAGGAACGGTTCTCCTGCATCAGGATCACCACGTGCTCGATGGCGTCCAGCCCCGCACCACCGGACCGCTCGGCCGCGGGCTGTGCGGCGATCGCCGCCTGGAGCGACGGGGGCAGGAACGATCCCGCCGTCGCCGCGCCGAGGGCTCCGCCCCCGAGCGCGAAGAGCCGCCGCCGTGACATGTCCGTGGTCAAGTAAGCCTCCCGATTCCGTGTCTACGGCTGGAAACTAATCACGCCGGGTGGCGACGGGAAGACCGCCGTACGGACTGGCGGTGAACGTCCTACAGGCTGTCGCGGGTGTACGGAAAAGGGGCGGTGCACCCGGTCAACGGGTGCACCGCCCCCAGGGCGTGTCGGGGATCAGCCCTCGACGCCGAGCTTCTCCAGGATCAGCTCACGCACGCGCGCCGCGTCCGCCTGGCCGCGAGTCGCCTTCATGACCGCACCGACGAGCGCACCGGCCGCGGCGACCTTGCCGCCACGGATCTTGTCGGCGATCGCCGCGTTGCCCGCGATGGCCTCGTCGACGGCCGTGCCCAGCGCGCCCTCGTCGGAGACGACCTTCAGGCCGCGCTTCTCGACGACGGTGTCCGGGTCGCCCTCGCCCGCGAGGACGCCTTCGAGGACCTGGCGCGCCAGCTTGTCGTTGAGGTCGCCGGAGGTGACGAGCTCAGCCACCCGGGCGACCTGCGCCGGGGTGACCGGCAGCTCGTCCAGGCTGCGGCCGGTCTCGTTGGCGTTACGGGCGAGCTCGCCCATCCACCACTTGCGGGCCTGGTCGGAGGGAGCGCCCTCGTCCGTCGTGGCGACGATCAGGTCGACCGCGCCCGCGTTGAGGATGGACTGCATGTCGTGCTCGTTGACACCCCACTCCTCCTTCAGCCGCTTGCGGCGCAGCCGGGGCAGCTCGGGAAGCCCCTTGCGGAGCTCCTCGACCCAGGCACGGGCCGGCGCGACCGGCACCAGGTCGGGCTCGGGGAAGTAGCGGTAGTCCTCGGCGTTGTCCTTGATGCGGCCGGCCGTGGTGGAGCCGTCCTCCTCGTGGAAGTGCCGGGTCTCCTGCACGATCGTCCCGCCGGAGTTCAGCACCGCGGCGTGACGCTGGATCTCGAAGCGGGCGGCACGCTCGACGGAGCGCAGCGAGTTGACGTTCTTCGTCTCGGAGCGCGTGCCGAACTTCTCGGTGCCGTGGGGGCGCAGCGACAGGTTGACGTCGCAGCGCATCTGGCCCATCTCCATCCGGGCCTCCGAGACGCCGAGCGCCTTGATGAGCTCGCGGAGCTCGGCGACGTACGCCTTGGCGACCTCGGGGGCGCGTGCGCCGGCTCCCTCGATCGGCTTGGTGACGATCTCGATGAGCGGGATGCCCGCGCGGTTGTAGTCGAGCAGCGAGTGGGAGGCGCCGTGGATACGGCCGGTGGCACCGCCGACGTGCGTCGACTTGCCGGTGTCCTCCTCCATGTGGGCGCGCTCGATCTGCACACGGAAGATCTCGCCGTCCTCCAGCTGGACGTCCAGATAGCCGTTGAAGGCGATCGGCTCGTCGTACTGGGAGGTCTGGAAGTTCTTCGGCATGTCCGGATAGAAGTAGTTCTTCCGGGCGAAGCGGCACCACTCGGCGATCTCGCAGTTCAGCGCGAGCCCGATCTTGATGGCGGACTCGACGCCGATCTCGTTGACGACCGGGAGCGCGCCCGGCAGTCCGAGGCAGACCGGACAGGTCTGCGAGTTGGCGTCCTGCTTGAGTTCGGTGGAGCACCCGCAGAACATCTTGGTCCTGGTGCCGAGCTCCACATGGACCTCGAGGCCCATGACGGGGTCGTACGTCGCGAGGGCATCCTCGTACGACTCCAGGTCGATGACAGTCACGATGAAACTTTCCCTCTCAGCCCAGCAGGACGTCGTCGTCGCCGAGACGCTTGAGCTCGCGGTAGAGGATCGCGAGCCCGGTCACGATCGCGGCGGCGGATACGGCGGCGTCGATCAGCCGCAGCGTGTCGTTGTCCTGGCGGGCCATCCTCGCCTGCTTGACGACGCTGAGCGCGCCGAAGGCGGTGGTGCCCAGGGACACGTACACGCCGGACTTGGACTTCTTGAAGTTCTTGGCCTTCTTAGCCATTGCGCTCATAGCGACGGAGCCTCCTCAAGCAGCGGGTGCCCCCACTTTTCCACGAAAGCGGCCTCGACGGCTGCTCCGACCTTGTACAGCCGGTCGTCCTTCATGGCGGGGGCGATGATTTGCAGCCCGACCGGCAGGCCGTCCTCCGGGGCCAGGCCGCAGGGCAGCGACATGGCGGAGTTGCCGGCGAGGTTGGTCGGAATGGTGCACAGGTCCGCGAGGTACATCGCCATCGGGTCGTCGGCGCGCTCGCCGATGGGGAAGGCGGTGGTGGGCGTCGTCGGCGAGACGATGACGTCCACCTGCTCGAACGCCTTCTCGAAGTCCTGGGTGATGAGGGTGCGGACCTTCTGCGCCGAGCCGTAGTACGCGTCGTAGTAGCCGGAGCTGAGCGCGTACGTACCGAGGATGATGCGGCGCTTGACCTCGTCGCCGAAGCCGGCCTCGCGCGTGAGGGCGGTGACGTCCTCGGCGGAGCGCGTGCCGTCGTCGCCGACCCGCAGGCCGTAACGCATGGCGTCGAAGCGCGCCAGGTTCGAGGAGCACTCGGACGGCGCGATCAGGTAGTACGCCGAAAGGGCGAGGTCGAAGGACGGGCAGTCCAGCTCGACGATCGTGGCGCCGAGGGACTTCAGCAGCTCGACCGACTCGTTGAACCGCTGGACGACTCCGGCCTGGTAGCCCTCACCCGCGAACTGCTTGACCACACCGACGCGCATGCCCTGCACGGAGCCGTTGCGCGCGGCCTCGACGACCGGCGGGACCGGCGCGTCGATGGACGTCGAGTCGAGCGGGTCGTGTCCGCCGATGACCTCGTGGAGCAGCGCCGCGTCCAGGACCGTACGGGCGCAGGGGCCGCCCTGGTCGAGAGAGGACGAGAAGGCGACCATCCCGTAGCGGGAGA
This sequence comes from Streptomyces sp. NPDC005794, assembly GCF_042871445.1. Taxonomy (NCBI): domain Bacteria; kingdom Bacillati; phylum Actinomycetota; class Actinomycetes; order Kitasatosporales; family Streptomycetaceae; genus Streptomyces; species Streptomyces sp. NPDC005794. Next base: position 358,450 of record NZ_JBIAIN010000003.1, on the reverse strand, counting down.
CGCCGCCGTAGGTGGGCTTGACGCCGACGGTGCCGGTGACGGCGGCGGGCTGGCGGATGGAGCCGCCGGTGTCCGTGCCGATGGCGAGCGGCGCCTCGAAGGAGGCCAGCGCGGCGGAGGAGCCGCCGCCGGAGCCGCCCGGGATGCGGGTGAGGTCCCAGGGGTTGCCGGTGGGGCCGTAGGCGCTGTTCTCGGTGGAGGACCCCATGGCGAACTCGTCCATGTTGGTCTTGCCGAGGATGACGACGTCGGCCGCCTTCAGCTTCTTGGTGAGGGTCGCGTCGTACGGCGGGACCCAGCCCTCGAGGATCTTCGAACCGACCGTGGTCGGCATGTCCCGCGTGGTGAAGATGTCCTTGAGCGCGAGCGGGACGCCGGCCAGCGGGCCGAGCTTCTCGCCCGCCTCACGCTTGGCGTCGACGGCACGGGCCTGCGCGAGCGCGCCCTCGCGGTCGATGTGCAGGAAGGCGTGGACCTTCTCGTCGATGGCGTCGATCCGGGCCAGGTGGGCCTCGGTGACCTCGACGGCCGTCAGCTCGCCGGAGGCGATCTTCGCGGCGATCTGGGCCGCGGTGAGCTTGATGATGGTGCTGATGTCCGTCATGGCTGTTAGTCCTCCCCCAGGATCTGCGGCACCTTGAAACGCTGCTGCTCCTGGGCCGGGGCGCCGGAGAGCGCCTGCTCGGGGGTGAGCGACGGACGGACCTCGTCCGCGCGCATGACGTTGGTCAGCGGCAGCGGGTGGGAGGTCGGCGGTACGTCTTGGTCGGCGACCTCGGAGACGCGGGCGACCGCGCCGATGATGTCGTCGAGCTGACCGGCGAAGTGCTCGAGCTCTTCGCCCTTCAGCTCCAGACGCGCCAGCCGGGCGAGGTGGGCGACCTCCTCGCGCGTGATGCCAGGCATGCAGCGATCCTCAGGGTTTGGTGTGTGGTTTTGGCTGGGGGTCGGTGGCACATTTCCACCGTCCGTCCGGAGAACGGGCCGCGCGGCGTATGGTGCGTGCGATCGCAAGGCGCCGGAGCGCCCTCGTGGCGGAGCCACGTGGGCGTTTCGGCAACGCGGCGAGCGTGCGTGCCAGGCGTCGCGCGGCAGGTGGAAATGTGCCACCGACCCCCAATCCTATGGGGTCGCCGGACACCTCTGTGGCGAGCGGATCGAGCCCGGCCACCGATTGAGGACAAAACGGCCACGGGGTGGCCCTTCGTCCGCACCGCCCAGGGCCTCAGGCCGTGGCCGGGCCGGGATTCAGCGCACGCCCCGCGGACCTCGGCGCCGGTTCGGGTGCCGCCGCCGGCGCGGCCTCCCGCTCCGCCGGCCGCCGCCAGCCGTGCTCGCCACGCGCCCGCAGCCAGGCCGTCGTCTCCTGCGGCGGCATCGCGGCCGCCACCAGCCACCCCTGCACCGCGTCGCAGCTCAGGTCCCGCAGCCGCTCCCAGGTCTCGTCGTCCTCGACGCCCTCGGCGACGACGATCAGTCCGAGCGAATGGGCCAGGTCGATGGTGCAGCGGACGATCTCGGCGTCCTCATGGTCCACGGCCAGCCGTGCCACGAACGACCGGTCGATCTTGAGTTCGCTGACCGGCAGTTTGCGCAGGTGGACGAGGGAGGAGTAGCCGGTGCCGAAATCGTCGAGGGACATCTTCACCCCGTGCCCGGTCAGCGCCGCCAGCGTGTCGGCGGCCCGCTGCGGGTCCTCCAGCAGGACGTGCTCGGTTATCTCCAGTTGCAGCGCGCCGGCCGGAACGCCGTGCCTGGCGAGGCGTGCGGCGACGCTGCCCGCGAAGCCGGGGGTGTGGACGTCGCGCGGCGAGACGTTGACCGCGACGGGAACGAACAGCCCCTGCGCCCGCCACCGGGCCACCTGGGCCAGCGCGGTCTCCAGTACGTACTCGGTGAGGTGGGGCATCAGTCCGGAGGACTCCGCGATCGCGATGAACTCGTCCGGGGGGACCCGGCCGCGCTCCGGATGCACCCAGCGCACCAGCGCTTCGAGGCCGGCCACCTGGCCGTCGAACCGGACTTTGGGCTGGTAGTGGAGTTCCACCTCGCGGGCGTCGAGGGCCCGGCGGAGATCGCCCAGCAGGCCGAGCCGGTCCGGGGTGTTGCTGTCCCGCTTGGACTCGTAGACCTCCACGCCCGTACGGTCCCGCTTGGCCTGGTACATGGCCACGTCGGCCCGCCTGAGCAGTCCTTCGGCGTCCAGCGCGTGGTCGGGGTGGACGGCGACCCCCGCGCTCGCCTCCAGCACCAGTGTGAGTCCGTCGAGGTCGAGGGGTGAGGAGAGTGCGGCGACCAGATGACGGGCGATGCGCTGGGCACTGGTGGCCGATTCCGCGGTCGGCAGCAGCACGGCGAACTCGTCGCCGCCGAGCCTCGCGGCCTCCGCACCGCGCGGCAGGGCGAGCCGCAGCCGCTCCGCTATCTGCAGCAGGAGCCGGTCCCCCGCGAGATGGCCGAGGGTGTCGTTGACGGCCCGGAAGCGGTCGAGGTCGATGAGGACGAGTGCGGATCTGGTGCCCGTGCCATCGGCCTCCTCGAGCGCCGTCCAGGTCCTCTCCAGGAGCCACTGGCGGTTCGGCAGGCCGGTGAGCGGATCCCTCAGCTGTTCCTCGGCCCGTGCGCGAGCGATCCAGAGCGTGGAGTCCAGGGCGATCAGCGGGACGGCGAAGAGCGGCAGCAGTACGGGCTTGGCCGACGCCACCACACAGATCAGGGGGGCGATGCCGAGCAGGGCGACCGCGACGAGGCCCTGGCGCAGCAGTGCGGTGCGCGCGATCGTGGGCAGCCCGCCGCTCTGGGACGCCCTGGCGTACCAGAGCAGGAAGCGGGTGACGAGGAGATACGCGCCTGCGGCGAGCAGTACCTTCGGTGCGGCGTCGACGCCCCAGCGGAGCGGGTGCCACGGCATCTCGACGCTCGACACCTCGCCGAAGGCGGACAGGACGAGCGCGGCCGCCCCGATGCCGAGTATGTCCACCGCCCCGTGCAGCACCCCCTGCCACCACCGGTGGCGTCTGGCCGTACCGACGAGCACCACGACGACGAGGCTGACCAGCCAGGCGGCCACCCAGCCGTAGAGCAGCAGGACGGAAAGGGTGAGGGCGGCGCCGGAACCGGTGCCGCCCCACCAACGGTCGCGCCCGAGGGCGACCAGATGGCCCACGATGATTCCGGTGAGCAGGGCGAGCGACCAGCCCGCGGTGCCGCCGGGGAAGAGCGCGTGGCCGTCGTGGACCGTCCGGTAGAAGCCGGTCGCGAGCTGCACCACGGCGACCGCCACGACGACGGCGCCCACTTTGGACGTGAGGCCCACGAAACCTTGCAGCCGCGACACCGGTGCGGCGCTCTCGGTCGGTTTCATTCCGTCCCTCTCACAGCCGGCGGTGCCGATGTCCCATGGTGAACCCTGCTCCCATGCCACCACGACCCACATCCCACCACGCGGGCGGGCACGGCAGGGGCTCGTTCAACAGTAGGCCGACGAGGGCCTCCACGGGCAGCGCTCTGCAGGTGTTGCCCGAATGCGGCCCTGACTTCCCTCACTGTCTGATAAGTGCCGAACGGGTGATGCCGGCGGGGCGGGCCGGGTCTCCCGGCCCTCGTGTCGTCCGCCTCGTCCGTTACTTCCCTCCTCGCTCATGACCACGCGTCACCACCGTCTCGATCGCGCCTCGATCGCGCGTCGATCACGCCTCGGCGGGGACGGCGGCCTCCCGGGCCGCGTCCGGCCCCTGTTCGAGGAGTACGGCGAAGCCCTCCTCGTCGAGGACGGGCACCTTCAGCTGCATCGCCTTGTCGTACTTCGACCCCGGATTGTCGCCCACCACCACGAAGGAGGTCTTCTTGGACACGGATCCGGTGACCTTCGCCCCGCGGCTCTGGAGCGCGTCCTTCGCACCGTCCCTGGTGTGCGCGGTCAGCGTGCCGGTGACCACGACGGTGAGTCCCTCCAGCGGCCGCGGACCCTCGTCCTCACCCGCCCCCTCGTCCTCCATCCGGACCCCGGCCTCCCGCCACTTGCGCAGGATCTCGCGGTGCCAGTCCTCGGCGAACCACTGCTTGACCGAGGCGGCGATGATGGGTCCCACCCCGTCGGCCGCGGCCAGCTCCGCCTCGGACGCCTCGTCGATCCGGTCGACGGACCGGAACTGCCGGGCCAGCTCGACGGCCGCCACCGGTCCCACATGACGGATCGAGAGGCCGGTGAGGATCCGGGCGAGCGGGGCCTGTCTGGCCGCCGCGATGCCCTCCAGCATGCCGAGGGCGTTCTTCTTCGGCTCCCCCTGCTGATTGGCGAAGACCGTGGCGATCTTCTCCTCGCCCGTCTTCGGGTCGCGCTTGGGCAGCCCGCTGTCCGCGTCCAGGACGTACGCCCGGATCGGCAGAAGCTGCTCCACCGTCAGGCCGAAGAGGTCCCCCTCGTCCAGCAGCGGTGGCTCGGCCGGTTCCAGCGGCTTGGTCAGGGCAGCGGCGGCCACATACCCGAAGTGGTCGATGTCCAGACACTTACGGCCTGCGAGATAGGCCAGCCGCTCCCGCAACTGGGCCGGGCAGGAACGGGCGTTGGGACAGCGGAGGTCGATGTCGGCCTCCTTCATGGGGCGCAGCGCGGTCCCGCACTCGGGGCACTCGGACGGCATGACGAACTCCCGCTCGCTGCCGTCGCGCAGATCGACGACCGGTCCGAGGATCTCCGGGATGACGTCGCCCGCCTTGCGGAGCACCACCGTGTCGCCGATGAGGACGCCCTTGGCCTTCACCACGTTCTGGTTGTGCAGGGTGGCGAATTCGACCTCGGATCCCGCCACCTCGACCGGTTCGACCTGGGCGTACGGCGTGACCCGGCCGGTGCGTCCGACGCCGACCCGGATGTTGACCAGCTTGGTGTTGACCTCCTGCGGCGCGTACTTCCAGGCGATCGCCCAGCGCGGCGCGCGCGAGGTGGAGCCCAGCCTGCCCTGGAGCGGGATCTCGTCGAGCTTGATGACGACGCCGTCGATCTCGTGCTCGACGGACTGGCGGTTCTCGCCGAAGTAGGTGATGAACTCCCGCACCTCGTCGAGGGATTCGACCACCTTGTTGTGCTTGGCGGTCGGCAGGCCCCACTCCCTCAGCAGGTCGTACGCTTCGGAGAGCCGGTCGATGCCGAAGCCCTCGCGGGCGCCGATGCCGTGCACCACCATGTGGAGCGGGCGGCCCGCGGTGACCTTGGGGTCCTTCTGGCGCAGCGATCCGGCCGCCGCGTTGCGCGGGTTGGCGAAGGGCTTGTCGCCGGCCTCCACCAGCCGGGCGTTGAGCCCCTCGAATGCCTCCATGGGGAAGAAGACCTCGCCGCGGATCTCGACGAGCGCGGGGATCCGGTCGCCCTTGAGGCGGAGCGGGATCTCAGCGATCGTGCGGACGTTGGGGGTGATGTCCTCCCCCGTGCGCCCGTCGCCGCGGGTCGCCGCGCGGGTCAGTCTGCCGTGCTCGTAGGTGAGGTTGACGGCGAGGCCGTCCACCTTGAGCTCGCACAGGAAGTGGTACCCGCCCCTGCCCACGTCCTTGGCCACCCGCTCGGCCCAGGCCGCGAGCTCCAGGTCGTCGAAGGCGTTGTCCAGGGACAGCAGACGCTCGCGGTGCTCGACGGAGGTGAATTCCGTGGTGTAGGGGCCCGCGACCTTCTGGGTCGGCGAGTCCGGTGTGCGCAGCTCGGGGTGCTCGTCCTCGATGGCCTCCAGCGCGCGCATGAGCCGGTCGAACTCGGCGTCGTCGACGACCGGCTGGTCCTTCACGTAATACCGGAAGCGGTGCTCCTCGATCTGCTCGGCGAGAAGTGCGTGCTCTTCCTGCACTCCCGCCGGCACACCGGTCAGCTGCTGCGCCTGCTCTTCGCCGGCCATCGCCTGTTTCCTCCGTTGCCCCGTTGACTGTTCGGCCTCTTCGGCCTCGTCGACCCGTTACTCAGGGTTGTCCGCGAGCGACCTCGCGGCCCGGGCGCAGTGGGCGAGCGCGGCGCGCGCGTACGCGGGTGACGCTCCCGCCAGCCCACAGGACGGGGTGATCACGACGGACTCTCTGAGAGTCCCCGGATTCAGCCCCAGCCTGCTCCACAACGTCCTGACCCCTTCGACGCTACCGCCCGGGTCCGACAATGCGTCCGAGGCGGCGTCGAGGCCGGGAACCACGCCGAGGAAGAGCTGGGTACCGCCTTCGACGGCTTCCCCGATCGCCTCCTCCTCACGCTCGGTGAGCAGGGAGAAGTCGAAGGAGATTCCGCCCGCCCCGGCGCGCCGCAGCAGCGCGAAGGGCACCTCGGGGGCGCACGAGTGGACGACCGTGGGGCTCTCGCCGTTGACCGCAAGCAGATCGCGCAGGGTCCCCTCGACGATCTGGCGGTCCACGGCACGGTAGGTGCGGTAGCCGCTCGCCGACCTGACCCGCCCCAGCAGTACGGCGGTGAGGGAAGGTTCGTCGAGCTGGAGCACGACCTCGGCGCCGGGGATCCTGCGCCGCACCTCCGCGAGGTGCGAGCGCAGCCCCTCGGCCAGCGAGCCCGCCAGGTCGCGGCAGGCCCCCGGGTCGCCGAGCATGGCCTCGCCACCCCGCAGTTCCAGTCCCGCCGCGAGGGTCCAGGGTCCGACGGCCTGGACCTTGAGCAGTCCCTCGTACCCCTGGGTGAACTCCTCCAGCGCGTCGAGGTCCTCACCGAGCCAGGACCGGGCCCGGCGGGTGTCGCGGCCCGGGCGGTCGCTGATCCGCCAGCCGCTGGGCTCCACATGGCCGTACATCTCGACGAGCAGACCGATGGTCCGCCCGGTCATGTCCGCGCCGGGGCCCCGCGCCGGCAGTTCCGCCAGATGGGGCATGCCCTGGCCGTCGGCGAAGGACCCGGTGACGGTTCTGGCCGCCTCCCGGGCGTCTCCCCCCGGCATGGAACCGATCCCGGTGGCCGCACTCGTGCTGAACCCGCTCTTCTCGCTCACGTCGGAAGCCTACGGGCCCCGGGGCGCGGAGCCTCAGCGGCCGGGGCGGACCGTCAGGTCGTTGATCTCGGCGTCCCTCGGCAGGTCGAGCCCCAGCAGGATCGTGGTGGCCACCGACTCCGGGTCGATCCAGCGCGAGGCGTCGTATTCCTTGCCCTCCTGCTGGTGGACCTTGGCCTGCATGGGGCTGGCGGTACGGCCCGGGTAGACGGAGGTGACCCTGATCCCGTTGCCGTGCTCCTCGTGGCGCAGCGAGTCGGCGAGCGCCTTGAGCCCGTGCTTGCTGGCGGCGTACGCCCCCCACTCGGCGTGGGCGGCGAGCCCTGCGCCGGAGTTCACGAAGACGACGTGGCCGTGGGCGACGCGCAGTTGCGGAAGCAGCAGGCGCGTCAGCTCGGCCGGGGCGACGAGGTTGGCGTTGAGCTGGAAGTGCCAGGCCTTCGGAGTGAGGTCGCCGATCCTGCCGAGCTCGACGACGCCCGCGATGTGCAGCAGCGAGTCGAGGCGTTCGGGCATCGGCTGCTGCCCGAACGCCCAGGAGAGCCGGTCGGGGTTGCCGAGGTCGCCGACGAGCGTGCGGGCCCCGGGGTGCAGCGCGGCCAGTTCCTTGGCGCGTCCCGCGTCCCGGGCCAGCAGCACGAGTTCGTCGCCGCGTTCCAGGAGACGGCGGGCGACGGCCGCGCCGATGCCGGAACCGGCACCGGTGATGAGGTGAGTAGGCATGCCCTCATGCTCGCATCACTGCAGGCCGGCCGACTCCTCCAGGTAGGCCAGCGCTCCGACGCCGTCCTTCGCGAAGAAGACCAGGTCGGTGAGCGGGACCGGCAGGAAGCCCTCGTCCTCCATGCGCTGGAACTGCTGGCGCAGGCCGTCGTAGAACCCGGCGGTGTTCAGCAGGACGACGGGCTTGGTGTGCTTGCCGTGCTTCTTCAGCTCCAGGATCTCGGTCGCCTCGTCGAGCGTCCCCGTCCCGCCGACCATGATCACGATCGCGTCGGACTTCTCCAGGAGCAACGCCTTGCGCTCGGCCAGGTCCTTGGCGATCACCATCTCGTCGGCGTTCGTCCGCGCCTTGGCCGCCAGGAAGTCCACCGACACACCGACCAGCCGCCCGCCGGACTCCTGCACCCCGTCGGCGACGACCTTCATCAGCCCGCTCTCCGAACCGCCCCAGACCAGCGTGTGCCCGCCCCTGCCCAGCAGTTCGGCGAACTCGCGGGCGGGCACGGTGTAGCGGTCGTCGAGGTCGGCGGCGGAGAGGAAGACACAGATGTTCATGCGGACACCGTACGACCGGTCCCGGGAACGAAAGGAGACGGGCCGGGAAGAAACCGGCCTCCCCCTCCGCTGAACCGGGTATGACCTCCCTCACAGGACACACGATCACCGTCGGACCCGAGGCCGTGCACGTGCGCGCGGTGCACGACGGACAGGTGCTCGCCGAGAGCCGCCGCCCGCTGGTGCTGCGCGAGACGGGCTGTCCCGACCGGTACTACCTGCCGCCCGAGGACGTCCGCACCGGCCTGCTCACGGCCTCGGAGACCCGCACACACTGCCCCTTCAAGGGAGACGCGTCGTACTGGTCGCTGCCCGGCGCCGCGGATCTCGTCTGGGCCTATCCGGAGCCCAAGGAGGACGTCGCCGCGATCAGGGATCACTTCTGCTTCTACGCCACGGAAGTCGTTCCCGACTGACAGTCAAAAAACTCCTCAGCCTGAGCGATGAGTTCCGTGGGGCGCGACAGTCCACCTTCACATGGACAAGATTCTCTCCCGTGACGGCACGTCGATCGCGTACCGCCGTCGCGGCGACGGGCCGCCGGTGATCCTGGTCGGCGGCGCCCTGAGCACCTCGGCGGACGAGGCACCGCTGGCCGCCCTGCTGGCCCCGCGTTTCACGGTCGTCACGTACGACCGCCGGGGGCGCGGGGCGAGCGGCGACGGCGGACCGTGTACACCCCTCCGCGAGATCGAGGACCTGGCGGCGGTCGCGGCAGCGACCGGAGAGCGCGTCTCGCTCTTCGGCATGCTGGCGGGCGGGGCGCTGGCCTTGGAGGCGACGGCTGCGGGGCTGCCCGTGGACCTGCTCGCGGTCTACGAACCGCCGTACACACCCGGCGCCGACGGGCTCCTGCACAAGTCCCGCTGCACCACGCTGCTGCACCGGCTGCTGGAGAACGGCGACCGGGGCGGCGCCGTCGAGCTGTACCTGTCCCGCACCGGAGTACCGCAGGAGACGATCATCCGGATGCGCCGCGCCCCGCTGTGGCCCGGCCTGGAAGCGGTGGCCCACACCCTCGCGTACGACGACGCCCTGCTGGGCGACGGCTCGGTCCCCGCCGGCCGGCTCGCCTCGATCACCGCGCGCACCCTGGTGGTGACCGGTGGCTTCAGCACGGCGCGGGCGCACGAGACGACCCTCGCCCTGGCAGCGGCGATCCCCCGGGCGAGGCACCGCACGCTGACCGGCCAGACCCGCGAACTGGCACCGCACGCGATCGCGCCGGTGCTGTCGGAGTTCTTCGCCACGGACGTGTTCCTGCGCTGGGCCTCCTGAACCCGCCTCGCCGCCGCGTCCGCACAGGGGTCGGACGCGGGGCGGGGCGTATCCCGCGCACGCCGAGCAGAGATCGATCAGGTGGCGAGCCCCAGCTCGAACCACATGGTCTTCCCACCCGAGCCCCACTCTCCCTCCCCTATGGCGCATCCACCCCAGCGGTCGGCGACGAGTTCGAGGATGGCCAGGCCCCGTCCGGCCTCGGCATCGGATCCGACGGCCGGCGCGTACGGCTCGGGCAGGTCCGGGCTGAGGTCCCAGACGCTGACCCTGAGCACCGGATGCCGCCACTGGAGCCGCACCCCTGCGGGGCCCTGGGTGTGCCGCACGGAGTTGGTGGCGAGCTCGGAGGCCAACAGCTCGGCCCGATAACTCAGTTCGGAGAGCTCGTGCGCGTCGAGGACGGCCCGCAGGACGGTCCGGGCGATGCGCGGGCCACGAGGGTCGCGGGGGAACGAGAGTTCGTAACTCCAGGGGCCGGCGAACGGGATGGGAGCGGGGTGGTGGCCGTCGTACGAGTCGTACGGGGCGTGAAAGGCGGGTTCGGTCCTCACGGGCACCTCCTGCGGTGCGTGCGAGCGGATGAAGCGGGCGTGCGCCAGGGGTGGTTGCAACTTTCCGCGCCGCGAGCGACGGTGGCAATGCCGGCCCGGTCCTGCTCCCGGGCAGGCAGGGCGGATCGGTGCACTTCCATCACTAACGGTGAGTGAGTGGCGCTAAACAAAGAGTAGAGGCGGAACCCATAACGGTGCTACCAAGTCACTCCGAAGGGTTAACTTCCCTGTTCCGGTGGACCCCGGCGTTCTTGCCGGAAACACTGTGCGCGGGCCCAGCAGAGGACAAGGACGACACATGGCACCACGGCACGCCCCCACCATCCTTCAGCGCCGATTCGGCATCGAGTTGAGACGGCTCCGAGAGGCAGCGGGCATGACAGCCCCTGAGGCCGCAGGCCTGTTGGGAACCGACCGGACGGTCATCTCCAATGTGGAGGCCGGGCGCTTCGGAATCAGCGAGGAGCGCCTGCGGCGCCTGAGCAGCATCTACGAATGCGACGAACCAGATCTGATCGATGCACTGGCGGAACTGACAGGTGGCCGCAAGACGGGCTGGTGGGAGGAGTACCGAGGCAAAATCCCACCGGGCTTTCTGGATGTGTCGGCCCTGGAGCACTACGCCGTTCGCCTGCGCACGGTTCAGACAGCACACCTGCCCGGTCTGTTCCACACAGAAGACCACGCACGTGCCATCTTCGAACTCTTCGTCCCGGCGCTACCCCGCCTCGAAGTCGAACTTCGGGTGGCGCATCGCATGGCCCGTCAGTCCGTGATCACAGGAGATCACGCGATCCCGTACTCCGGCGTGATCCACGAAGCCGCGCTCAGGATGCAGCTCGGAGGTCGCAGCGCTGCGCGCACCCAACTGTCACACCTGTTGGACGCCTGCGATCGCGCCAACGTAACGTTGCTGGTCATCCCGTTCGCAGCGGGTGGTTACCCGCTCCTCGGGGACTCTTCCGTCCTCTACGCGGAGGCACCCAACCCCCACTTGGACACGGTGCAGTTGGACTCACCGACCGGGGCAGTATTCATCGACTCACCTACTCAACTGGCCAACTTCCGAACCAAACTGGACTTGGTCGAGCAGGTGGCGTTGACTCCTTCCAAGTCCAGGGACTTTATTCACTCCATCGCCAAAGAGCTGTAAGAGGGTGCATCACGTGTCCGACCTGCACTGGGTGAAGTCGTCCTACTCAGACGCGGGCGGCAACAACTGCGTTGAGGTAGCCACATTGGCTGACGGCAGCGGCGTCGCGCTCCGCGAGAGCGAGAGCCCCGGCACGACCCTGGTTGCTCGCCACGGCGCCCTGAAGGCGCTGCTGACCACCATCAAGGCGGGCGGGGTCAGCCCAAACACTCCATGAGGCGACTCGTCGCCCGAGCGGTCGAGAAGCCAGGGCTGCCGCTCCGCTCCCGGCCCCGCTCAGGCTCAGTGGCTGCGTTGGACTCGGGCGATGATCTACTGGGCGTCATCATCGAAGGCAGCCGACCCGCATAGCAGGGCCCAGGTGCGCTGATACGTGACGATGCTGTCCGCGTCGTCCATCCGGAGTTCCGCGTGCCAGTCCTCGCCGACGATCGCCCCCGGATCGGGCAACAGCTCCGTTGATCAGGTATTCACGATTCCGAGGCTCACCAGCAAACGCCAGACATCTGTGGACGGGTCACGGTCGAGGACCGGGCAATCAGGGGCGTGTCCCGATTGCGGGATCATTGGATCGCACGGCTGGGGAGCACCGTCCCCTGGTAGGCGGTGCTTCGCGGTGGACTTCACCCTGCACGTGCCGTACTCACATTGCCGGACCATGCTCCGAGCCCAGCTGACGGCGTCGGGCTCCTTCGTCTCCAACGCCGTACGGCGCTCGCCCCTGATGCTCTTGTCGTTCCTCTTGTCGAAGTTCTTGAAAGCCGGATCCGCCTGTCTCAGCGCGTCCACCACGTCTTTGCTGCTCCCGCTGCGCTTGCCTCCGAACGCTTGGAAGTGGAGCAGCAGCCACAGGTCGAACGAGGGATGCGAAAAGCAGACTTCGGTGCCCTTCTCTGCCGCTCTCTCCAGAGCCTCGGGAATGTCGTGGTGCTGGTCACGGTCGAACAGGGCCCAGGACTCGTCTTCCTGAGCCTTCGCCTGAACAGCGGTGACGACCCGTGCCGGTGTCATCCCGTTCCTGGCGTACACCGGCTGAATACGGAACCGTCGTCCGCCGGTGCGACTGCCGTCCCCGAACCGGTCATTGAGGTAGTTGAGGTAGTCCGGCTCAGTCGACTCGCCCTCGCAGCCGACGTAGAGCACCCGTTGCGCCCGTGTATCTGCGGGAAGCGGTGGAGCAGGTGCCACCAAGGGCTTCTCCTCGCCCTTACGGCTTTTTCGCTTCGGCCGCTTGCGCCCATCGGCCTGACCCTCGTCGTCGGTGTGCCCCTGCCGCCCGCCCCACGTGCTCACGCTGTTGCCTTCTCCTGCCAGGACACTTCACGGACGATCTCCCCCGCACTGACCCGTGGCACGCCTCCGTAGCGACCTCGTAGGTAGCCACGCTCCAGATTCTCGCCGTCCTTCGGGTGAGCGGCGGTCAGCGGATACAGCTCCGTCGCACCCGACCGGTCCTTGGCCGCGATCCAGACCTGGTCGCGGCCGAGCGGCCGGTCCAGTACATCTTCACCAAGCAGGGTGGCGTCGTGCGTCGTGAAGATCAGCTGTGCGTCGCGGGGGTTCGCCTGCGCGTCCTGGAAGATCCGTACGACTTCCGCCGCCAGGGTCGGGTGCAGGCTGGAGTCCAGCTCGTCCACGAGCAGCACGGCACCTTTGTCGAGCACCGAGAGCATCGGACCGAGGAACGCGAACCAGGCGTGTGTGCCGAAGGACTCCTCGGTGAGGAAGTCCAAAGGGACGTACCCGCCATCGGCTGTCCGGTGTCTCAGTCGAACGCGGCCCGTCTCCGGGTCTGTCTCCATGCCGCTGATCCCGAGGTCGGCGATGGAAAGCAGGTGCAGGACGCGCTCACGGTAGTCATGCTTCCCTCCTGGCTCAATGAGCTCTTGGGTCCACTTGGTCCGTTCCATCACGTCCTCGTCCGGAGCCACGAGCCACAGACTGTCCAGGAACCAACGGTGCAGAGCGGCGAGCTGGGGATCGTTGAGCGTGGCGCCGGTGGAAAGAAACAGGGCATCGGAGCGAGTGAGAGCTACCAGATCGTCGCGCCGCCCCGTGAAACCGTCGCTCTCGAAGACGAACTCGCCGCCGTCGGATTCAGGGCGGCCCGCCTCACGGTCGAACCATGTCTCACGCTGCCCGTGAGGATAGGCGTGGAGCCACTCCGCCTCGACACGGTCATCGGAAAGCTCGAAGCCGTACGTGAACCGTGTGCGGCCGAGGATGAGATCCACTTCGTACAAGCTCGTCTCCTCCGCGCACACCGGGTCGAGCTTGAACGGCTTGCGGGGCACCCCAGGCGACTTCGTCCAGTCCGCGAACGACGTGCGGACCGCTTGACGCATGTCGTGCAGCGCGCCGAGCATGTTGCTCTTGCCTGCGGCATTGGCGCCGAAGACACCCAGGACGGGCAGAGCGGATACGTCATTCCCCTCGTGGCGGAGCCCGGTCGCTCGGGCATCGCCGTCACCGGATGCCGATCCGATGAGCGACAGCTCGCATTCATCACGGATTGATCGGTGGTTGGCCACCCGGAAACGAAGCAGCACCCTGGGCCTCCCGACAGGACGAGGAGGCGGCCCCGTCGTGCGTACACCACTCGCGGACGATCCGCAGATGCAGCCTACGACTGCCGCCGGGGCTGTGCCAGCATCAGCGGTCAGCCGGCTGCCGCCGCCGTCTCCCTGCGCAGCGTCGTCGCGATCGTCGCCGAGCCGACCACCCTCGTGCCGTCGTACAGCACGACCGCCTGGCCGGGTGCCACGCCCCGGACCGGCTCGGTGAACGTGACGGACAGGGTGCCGTCGGTCAGCTCCGCCGTCACCTCGGTCTCGCCGCCGTGGGCGCGGAGCTGGGCGGTGTACGTGCCGGGGCCGGAGGGGGCGGTGCCGCACCAGCGGGGCTTGATCGCGGTCAGTGCCGTGACGTCGAGGGCTTCCACGGGGCCGACCGTCACCGTGTTGTTCACCGGGGAGATGTCCAGGACGTAGCGCGGCTTGCCGTCCGGGGCGGGGTGGCCGATGCGCAGGCCCTTGCGCTGGCCGATGGTGAAGCCGAAGGCACCCTCGTGGGTGCCCACCTTCGCACCGGACTCGTCGACGATGTCACCCTCCGCCGGGCCGCCGAGGCGGTTCGCGAGGAAGCCCTGGGTGTCGCCGTCGGCGATGAAGCAGATGTCGTGGCTGTCGGGCTTCTTCGCGACCGCCAGGCCCCGGCGCTCGGCCTCGGCCCGGATCTCGTCCTTGGTGGTGAGGGTGTCGCCGAGCGGGAACATCGCGTGGGCGAGCTGCTTCTCGTCCAGGACGCCGAGGACGTAGCTCTGGTCCTTGGCCATGTCCGAGGCGCGGTGCAGCTCCCGGCTGCCGTCCTCGGCGAGGACGACGGTGGCGTAGTGGCCGGTGCAGACGGCGTCGAAGCCGAGCGCGAGCGCCTTGTCGAGCAGTGCGGCGAACTTGATCTTCTCGTTGCAGCGCAGGCAGGGGTTGGGGGTGCGCCCCGCCTCGTACTCCGCGACGAAGTCGTCCACGACGTCCTCGCGGAAGCGTTCCGCCAGGTCCCATACGTAGAACGGGATGCCGATGACGTCCGCCGCGCGGCGGGCGTCCCGGGAGTCCTCGATGGTGCAACAGCCACGCGCGCCCGTACGGAAGGACTGCGGGTTCGCGGAGAGGGCGAGGTGCACACCGGTCACGTCGTGGCCTGCCTCGACGGCTCGGGCCGCGGCGACGGCGGAGTCGACTCCGCCCGACATGGCGGCGAGCACGCGGAGGGGGCGCTGGGAGGTCTGAGTCATAGCTCATCCAGAGTACGGGGCCCCGGGAACCGAATGCGCGCGGATAAGCGTTGACGACGACATGGGGACCAGAGGAATGGCCGGCGGATCCGGAAGCGGATCGCGCGGCGTCAGCAGACGCACGCTGCTGATCGGAGGTGGAGTGGCCGTCGTGGGGACGGCCGCTCTGGCCACGGAGGAGATCCGGCGCGTCTGGTGGCGGGTGCCGGGTGTGGAGAAGCCCCGCAAGGAGGGCGAGCTGGACTACGCCCCGGCGAAGTGGGTCGCGGCCTCCGAGGCGAACTTGCGGCGCGCCGACCGCCCCGACGACTACGGCGTGGACCGGGTGATCGTCCACGTCACGCAGGGCAGCTTCGCCAGCGCGGTCCGTGTCTTCCAGGACCCGGCGCACCAGGCGGCGACGCACTACATCGTCGGGCAGAACGGCCGCGTGACCCAGATGATCCGGGAGCTCGACGTGGCGTACCACGCGGGCAACCGCTCGTTCAACGAGCGCAGCATCGGCATCGAGCACGAGGGCTTCGTCGACCGCCCGCAGGACTTCACCGCGAAGATGTACGAGTCGTCCGCGCGGCTGACGGCGGAGATATGCGAGCGGCACGGGATCCCGGTGGACCGCGAGCACATCATCGGGCACGTCGAGGTGCCCGGCACGGACCACACCGATCCCGGGCCGCACTGGGACTGGCCCCGCTACATGAAGCTGGTGCGCGCCGCGTCCACGGCGGGAGCCAAGGGGGCGCGGGCTAGCTGAGCCCTGCCGTCCTGGCCCGGTCGACGGCGGGGCCGATGGCTCGTGCGACCTCCTCCACGTCCTGCCGCGTGGAGGTGTGGCCGAGCGAGAAGCGCAGGGTGCCGCGGGCCAGCGCGGGGTCGGTGCCGGTGGCCAGGAGCACATGGCTGGGCTGGGCGATGCCGGCGGTGCACGCCGACCCGGTGGAGCATTCGATGCCCTGGGCGTCGAGCAGCAGCAGGAGGGAGTCGCCCTCGCAGCCGGGGAAGGTGAAGTGGGCGTTGGCGGGCAGCCGCCCGCCGGGGGCCGGGTCGCCGCCGAGGATGGCGTCGGGGACGGCCTTCAGGACGGCCTCGGCCAGCTCGTCGCGGAGTGCGCCGATCTCGCGGGCGTAGACCTCGCGTCCGTCGGCGGCGTGCCGTCCGGCCACGGCGAACGCGGCCACGGCGGGTACGTCGAGTGTGCCGGAGCGCACATGCCGCTCCTGGCCGCCGCCGTGCAGGACGGGTACGGGGGTCTGGTCACGGCCGAGCAGCAGCGCGCCGATGCCGAACGGGCCGCCGATCTTGTGCGCGCTGACGGTCATGGCGGCCAGCCCGGAAGCGGCGAAGCCGACCTCCAGCTGCCCGAACGCCTGCACCGCGTCGGCGTGCATGGGGACCTCGAACTCGCTCGCCACCTCGGCGAGTTCACGTATCGGCATGATCGTGCCGATCTCGTTGTTGGCCCACATCACGGTGACCAGGGCGACATCGTCGGGGTCACGGGCGAGCGCCTCGCGCAGCGCCTCCGGGTGGACACGTCCGTGCGCGTCGACCGGGAGGTATTCGACGGTGGCGCCCTCGTGCTCGGCGAGCCAGTCCACGGCGTCGAGGACGGCGTGGTGCTCCACGGGGCTGGCGAGGACCCGGGTGCGCCGGGGGTCGGCGTCGCGGCGGGCCCAGTAGAGGCCCTTCACGGCGAGGTTGTCGGCCTCGGTACCGCCGGAGGTCAGGACCACCTCGCTGGGGCGGGCGCCGAGCGCGTCGGCGAGGGTCTCTCTGGACTCCTCGACGGTACGGCGGGCCCGGCGCCCGGCAGCGTGCAGGGAGGACGCGTTCCCGGTGACGGCGAGCTGCGCGGTCATCGCCGCGATCGCCTCCGGAAGCATCGGCGTGGTCGCGGCGTGGTCGAGGTAAGCCATGGTGGAGACGATTCTACGAGCCCGGGGAGCGGCGCGTGCCGGGCGCATCGCGTGACGGGCCGCACGGACGCTCCCGGGCCGGCGTGTCCGGCACCCCGGACCGGCACCCTGCCCCAGCGCACCGGCGCGTCCGGCGCCCCCGACCGGCGCCGTGACAGCGCTCGGGAGGCCCGGATCACAGCGCCGTCCAGCGTTGCGACGCCTCCCCCGCGCAGGTGTTCGCGGCGATGCCTCCGCCGAAGGCCAGGTCGAGACAGCCGCCGTTGGAGACGCTCACGATGCTGCCCCCCGATCCCGCGCGCCAGCGGCGTGCGGCGGCCTGGTCACACGCACCCACGAAGACGGCCTGGCCGAGCATGTTCGCGGACAGACACCGCCCGCCCTGCTTGTTGACGAGCTCGAAGCTTCCCCCGGACAGGGCCCGGACGGTCCAGGTGGCGCTCGGGTCGCCGCAGTCGCCGTCGTCCGTGCCGCTGTACACGGTGACGAGGCACTTGTTGTTGTCACCGTTGCGATAGCGGTGGGTCCCGGAGGGCGTGGTGGCGCCGCCTGACCCGGCGCCACCGGACGTGCTGGACCCACCGGACGTGCTGGACCCGCCGGACGTGCTGGATCCGCCGGACGCACTGGAGCCCCCGGAGTCGCTGGAGTCGCTTCCGCCGGTGCTGCCACCGGAGCCGCCGGGTCCGCCCGTACCGTCCTGGGAACCGCCCGCGTCGTCACCGCCTCCTGGGCCGGGGGCCGGAGTCCCGTCCTTCGCCTTGCCTCCCCCCTCGGCTCCCTCGTCCTTCTCCTTCTCCTCCTCCGTCGGCGACTTCGTCGGCGACGCCGATCCGGACGGGCTCATGCCCGAAGGGGAGGCCCCGGGCACGGCCGGGGCGGTGGCCGGGGCCGTCGGCCCGGCCGCCGCGCGGTCGTCGGGCCCGAAGGTGTGGGGCAGGAGCTGGACGGCGAGTGTCGCTCCGCCCAGCGTCACGACGACGGGGACGACGGCGAAGAAGACACGGGTACGCCGCCGGCGCTCGCGCGGCTTCGGGCGGGCCTTCCCACCGAGGGGCAGCGTCTCCACGGACTCGGGTTCCGGCAGCTCGATCTCCTGGACGTGCGCCGCGAAGGCGGCCTTCTCCGCGAGGTTCCCGCTGATGGATTCCGGCCAGAGGGGAGCTGCGAACGGCCCGTGTTCCTCCGCTTGCCGCACCAGCTCGGAGGCCGTAGGACGGGCCGCGGGGTCCTTGGCGAGGCATGCCGCGACGACGTCGGCGAGCGCGGGGTCCAGTGCCCGTACGGCCTCCAGGTCAGGCTCTTCGTGCACGATGCGGTACAGCACGGCGGGGCCGGACTCCTCGCCGAAGGGCGGGCTTCCGCCGGCCGCGTAGGCGATCACCGATCCCAGCGCGAACGCGTCGGCGGCGCCGCTCAGATCCCGCCTGGTCGTGGCCTGTTCGGGAGCCATGTAGGCCGGCGTCCCGACCACCATGCCGCTTCTGGTCAGCTGGCTCTGTTCGGAGGCCCGGGCCACACCGAAGTCGATGACCGTGGCGCCCTCGACCGTCAGCATGACGTTGGACGGCTTGAGGTCCCGGTGCA
Source organism: Streptomyces sp. NPDC005794 (assembly GCF_042871445.1). Taxonomy (NCBI): domain Bacteria; kingdom Bacillati; phylum Actinomycetota; class Actinomycetes; order Kitasatosporales; family Streptomycetaceae; genus Streptomyces; species Streptomyces sp. NPDC005794. The sequence continues at coordinate 339,923 of NZ_JBIAIN010000003.1, read as the reverse complement.
CCATGCCCAGCTCGTGCACCGGAACGAGCCCAGCGGCGGCTTCGCGCAGCAGCAGCCACAGGGTGGGGGCGGGCAGCGGGCCCCCGTGCAGTTCGAGGGCCTTACTCAGGGTGACACCGGGAACGTACGCGGTCGCCAGCCAGGGGGGCCGTGCGTCGCGGTCACTGGCGAGCAGGGGTGCGGTGGCCTCGGCGGGCAGCTGGAAGAGGTTGTCCAGCTCGTGCCCGAAACGGCGGACGAAGTCCTGGTCCTCGCCGGCGATCGAGGGCAGCACCTGCTTGACGGCGACGTACCGGCCCTCGTGGACACCGAGGTACACACGCCCCATGCCGCCGGAGCCGAGCCGGCCCGCGAGCGGGATGCCGCCGATCTGCCGTGGGTCATCCGCTTCCAGCGGCCTGGCTCCACTGCCTGTCAGGTCCAACACGCCCACACCGACTCCCCCGTGACACACCTTTTCCGTTCCAGGGGAAGTCTGACCAGTGGATACTGGAAGCGGAAGCCTATTCTAGAAAATCACTCTAGAAATTCACCGCGGAAGAGCCCCGCCTCACGAACCACAGGGACGGTCACTCGATGAGCCCCAAGCAGCATCGCGGCGAAGTCACTTCCGATCTGCTCCTGGACGCCGCACTGCGCGTGTTCGTCGCGTCGGGCGAGCAGGGACTCACGGTCAACGCCGTCATCCAGGAGAGCGGCGTCAGCCTGGGCAGCCTCTACCACCACTTCGGAAGCCTGGACGGCCTCATCGGCGCCCTCAGTCACCGCTGGCTGGACCGGCTGCTGGGCGAGCTCGCGAAAGCCCTGCAGGACGCGGACACCGCGCGTGCGGGCATCGCCGCCGCCGTGCGGGCCTATCTGACCTTCGCCCAGGAGCACCGCGGGCCCGCCCTGCTCCTGCACTCGCCGCTCGCCGACCGCAAGGGCATGGCGCGGGGCAAGGAGTTCCGCGACGCCCAGGAGGCCAGGGTCTCGGAAGTGGCGCTCTGGATCCGGCTCCACATCGATTCCGGGGAGCTCGCCCCGCTCCCCCTGCCCCTGATCGAGTCCCTCGTCATGGGCCCCGTCGTCGCCGTGGCCCGGCGATCGCTGTCGGGCATCGACGACGTGGACCTCGACGAGGCGGCGCGCCTCCTGCCGGAGCAGATCTGGCGGTCGGTCCGCGCGTAGGGGAGCGGTCAGCCGGCGAGGCTCCAGGAGACCGTGCCGTTTCCGGTGACCAGGACGGCGAGAACGACCAGGTCGGCGACGCCGAGGGCCAGTCCGAGCAGGGCGCGGCCCCGGCGGGCGGTGGAGCGGGCGAGGGCGACGACCGCCATGACGATGGCGACCGGGCCGAGCAGGATGTTCATCACCAGGAGGCCGAGCAGCCCGAGCACGAACGAGGCAACGGCGAGCCCGTCGGCGTCCCGGGTCACGGAGGCGCCACCGGGAGCGGTGCGCGCGGTGCGTGCGGTGGTGAGCGTCATGGTGCGGCTCCTTCTCAGCGGGTGCGGCGGGCGAGGCGTTCACGGACTCCGAAGACCGCCAGCCAGAGACCGATCACGGCCGCGGCGGTCAGGGTCACGGGGAGCGGCAGGTGGGCGACCGCTCCCAGGACAACCCCCAGCAGGAGCAGGGCGGCGACGAGGACGAACATGTCCGGGCCTTTCTGCGAGCTTTGAGAGCACGACTGTTCACTGACTTACGAGTCTAGACCCTGTGCCCCTTCCAAGACTCGGAGAACGGTTGTTTACTGAATGGCATGAGTCACATCACCGGCATCCGCCAGGCCCAGAAGCTGAAGACGCGTCAGGCGCTGCTCGACGCCGCCCTGGAACTGCTGGAGCACCAGAGCCTGAGCAGTCTGGGGCTGCGCGAGGTGACACGGGCCGTGGGCGTGACCCCGACCGCCTTCTACCGCCATTTCGACGGCACCGCGGCACTGGGCGTCGCCCTCGTCGAGGAGACCCTGGGGAGCCTGCACGGCATGATCGGCGCGATCCTCGCCGACACCGGGGACAGCGAGGAGCGGCTGGACCGCAGCGTCGGGCTGATAGCACGTCATGTCGGCGCTCAGCCGGCCCACTTCCGCTTCATCGCCCGTGAACAGCACGGCGGCGTCAGGCAGGTGCGCGAGGTCATCGCCGCCCAGCTGCGCGGCTTCGCCGAGGAGGTCGCCCACGTCCTCGGCGAGGAACCGGAGTCGACGGGCTGGGACCGGGAGGACCTCCGGATGCTGGGCGGGCTGTACGTCGATCACATGGTGCTGACCGCGTCGGCACTGCTGGACGCCGGCCCCGAGGGCGAGGCCGAGGTCGTCCGGGTGGCGCGGCGCCGACTGCGCCTGGTCACGCTGGGCAGGGCCCACTGGCTGGACAGTCCGGCCGTAGGGCCGGCGTCATGAGCGACTGGACTCTGAACCGGACCTTCACCGGCTCCTCGGGCGAGGTGCGCTGGGACGTACTCGGCCCCGAGCAGGCCCCGCCCGTCGTCCTGGTGCACGGCACACCCTTCTCCTCGTACGTCTGGCGCGGCATCGCACGGGCGCTGGCGCAGGACCACCGCGTCCACGTGTGGGACCTGCCGGGTTACGGCACTTCCGCGCAGTACGCCGGCCAGGACGTGTCGCTGGGCTCCCAGGCCCGGGTGCTCACCGAGCTCCTCGATCACTGGGGGCTGGAGGAACCGGCCGTGGCCGCCCATGACTTCGGAGGCTGTGTCGCCCTGCGCGCGCACCTCCTGCACGGCGCCCGCTACCGTCGCCTCGCTCTCGTCGACCCGGTGGCACTGGCCCCGTGGGGGTCACCGGCCTACCGTCTGCTCGGCGGCCGGGCCGAGGTCTTCGGCGAGCTGTCGCCGGAGCTGCACCGGGCACTGGTGACCGAGTACGTCGGCTCGGCGAGCCACCGGGGACTGCATCCGGCAGTACTGGACAGGCTCGTCGCCCCCTGGTGCACCGAGGCCGGGCAGCCCGCCTTCTACCGGCAGATCGCCCAGAACGACCAGCGGTTCACTGACGAGATCCAGCACCGCTACGGCGAGCTGGAGCCCCGGGTGCCGAACTGCGACTGATCGACGGGGCCGGACATCTCGTCCAGGAGGACACCCCCGCCGAGCTCACCGCGGCCCTCACCCGTTTCCTGCGTACGACTCCGTGACCGGCCGCCCTCTCGGCGGGGTTCAGCCGCGGGGCGCGCGGGCCAGCTGACGGGACTGGGCGACGAGGCGGTCGGCGCTGTCCCAGACGTCCGCGTCCTCCTCCAGGAAACCGCCCGCGAGGTTACGGGTGGTGATCGAGACACGCAGCGGCCCGGGGGCCGGGCGGCAGCGGATGTGGGTGGTGAGCTCGATGGTGGGCGTCCAGCCCTTCAGCCCCAGCTCGAACGAGGTCGGCGGCAGCGCGTCCACGGTGAGGAGCAGCGAGAGCGGATCCGCGTCACGGCCGTCCGCGAGCCCGAACCAGCCCCGCATCTCCCCCTTGCCCGACGGCGCGCCGACGGCCCAGCCGACCGTCGCCGGGTCGAGCTTGATGTCCAGCCGTTCGGTGATGGCGGAACTGCCGGGGATCGGCGCCGTCCCGTCGTCCGTTCCGAGGCACTGCTCCAGGGGCGGAATGGCCGGCGGCTCGGCCGCCGTGCGGATCTCACCGGCCAGGCCGTCCAGGTCGCCGTAGGTGGCCAGCACCCGGATGCGTTCGACCTCCGTGCCGTCCTCCGCGAACTGGAAGAGCGAGGCCTCACCGGTGGAGAGCGTGCGGCCGGTGCGGACGACCTGGGTGCGGATCACGGCGGGGCCGGGGACGGAGGCCGTGAGGTAGTGCGCGGAGATGGAGAAGGGGTCGGAGTGCGGGAGCGCCTCACCGAGCGCGCGGCCCAGCATGGCGAGCAGGTAGCCGCCGTTGACCGCGCGGATGATCGTCCAGCCCGCGGAGAGCTCCGCGTCGTAGACGCCTTCCTCCCGGCGCGTGACGGCGGTGTCGCGGTCGAACTCGCTGTCACCGATGGTCGCCTGTACTGCGCGCGACTCCTGCGCTGCTGCCTGTGCCATGGCATGCACGGTACACCGATCGTATTACTGAGCGGTAGCTTTTTGTTTTCCGTCAGATGACGGACGGAGCTTCCTCCGCCGTGGCCGAGCGCCTGTTGTAGGCGCGCGGGGCCCGCCAGTGGAAGCGCATGGCCATCAGCCGCAGGACGAACGCGGCGATCACGGCGGCACCGCTGGTGTAGGCGTTGAGGGTCTCGAAGCGGATGCAGAGGACGACCATGCCGGCGCCGACGATCGCGGGCACGGCGTACAGGTCGCGGTCCCAGCGCAGCAGCGAGGGCACCTCGTTGGCCAGGACGTCGCGCAGCACACCGCCGCCGACCGCTGTGGCCAGCCCGAGGGCGGCGGACGAGGTGAGGCCGAGGCCGTACTCGTACGCCTTGATCGTGCCGGATACGCAGAAGAGTCCCAGCCCTGCCGCGTCGAAGACGTTGACGCCGACCTGGATCCGCTCCACGTGCGGGTGGAGGAAGAAGACCAGGCCGGCGGCGAGCAGCGGGGTCACGAAGTAGCCGAGGTCCGTGAAGGCCGCCGGTGGCAGCGCACCGATCATCACGTCACGGAAAATCCCTCCGCCCAGCGCTGTCACCTCGGCGAGGACCGCGATGCCGAAGACATCGAAGTTCTTGCGTACGGCGAGCAGGGCGCCCGAGATCGCGAAGACGAAGATCCCGATGATGTCGAGCGCATGCTGGACGGAGGGGGTGAAGAGTTCGTTGAGCACCGGGCAATTGTGCCGGTCCTACTTCTCCGGCTCGTCCTCCGCACCCTTGGACGGTGCGGCGGAACCCTTGCCGTCCTTGTCGGAAGCGGACTCGGCGGACGCCGCGGGCTCGGCGGACTCCTCCGCGCTCTCCGACTCGGCGGGCTCGGCAGGCTTCTCCGGACTCTCCGATTCGGCGGGCTCGGCAGGCTTCTCCGGGCTCTCCGGGCTCTCCGATTCGGCAGGCTCGGCGGGCTTCTCCGCGCTCTCCGGTGCGGCAGGCGCGGGAGCCTCGTCCGGCGTGCCCGCTTCCTCCGCCTCCGGCGTCGCGACCGGCTCGGCCGCCACCGTCGACTTCACCGTGATGACGTCCGCGACGAGCGGAGCGTCCCCCGGCGCCTGGTCCTCGCCGTTCTCCGGGTGGTGGCACGCCACCTGGTGCCCGGTCTTCAGCTGGAGCAGCGGCGGCTCCGTCGTCTTGCAGACCTGCGTCGCCTTCCAGCACCGGGTGTGGAAGCGGCAGCCGCTCGGCGGCGAGATCGGCGACGGGACGTCGCCCTTGAGCAGGATGCGCTCGCTCTTGGCGCCGCGCCGGCGCGGGTCCGGCACCGGCACCGCGGACATCAGCGCGTTCGTGTACGGGTGCATCGGCGCCTCGTACAGCGACTTACGGTCCGCGAGCTCGACGATCTTGCCGAGGTACATCACCGCGATGCGGTCCGAGACGTGCCGGATGACCGACAGGTCGTGCGCGATGATCATGTAGGTGAGGCCGAGCTCCTCCTGGAGGTCGTCCAGCAGGTTCACCACCTGCGCCTGGATCGACACGTCCAGCGCCGAGACCGGCTCGTCAGCGACGACCAGCTTCGGCTTCAGAGCGAGCGCCCGCGCGATGCCGATGCGCTGACGCTGACCGCCGGAGAACTCGTGCGGATAGCGGTTGTAGTGCTCGGGGTTGAGCCCCACCAGCTCCAGCAGCCGCTGGACCTCCGCCTTCACACCGCCCTCGGGCTTGACGCCCTGGAGCCGGAAGGGGGTTCCGACGATCCCGCCGACCGTGTGGCGCGGATTCAGCGAGCCGTACGGGTCCTGGAAGATCATCTGGATGTCACGGCGCATCGGACGCAGGCGCCCGGCCGACATGTGGGTGATGTCGCGGCCCTGGAACTCGACCTTGCCGCCGGTCGGCTCCAGCAGACGGGTCACCAGCCGGCCCATGGTCGACTTTCCGCAGCCCGACTCGCCGACGACACCCAGGGTCTCCCCGGGGCGCACCTCGAAGGTGAGCCCGTCCACGGCCTGGACCGCACCGACCTTGCGCTTCAGAATGCCCTTGGTGATCGGGAAGTGCTTGACCAGTCCGTCGACCTTGAGGAGCGGCTCGGACCCGGACCCGTCCGACCCGGCCGCGGCGGACGCGGGAGTCTTCTTGTTCAGATCAGTCACAGCTTCGGCGCAATCTCTTCGGTCCAGATCCGGTCGCGCTGCTCACGCGACATGTGGCACGCGGAGTGGTGCCCGTCGCTGACCTGCTGCAGCTCCGGGCGCTCGGTGCGGGTGATGTTGTCCGGCGGGACGTCGGCGTACGGGCAGCGCGGGTGGAAGGCGCAGCCCGACGGGACGTTGATGAGACTGGGCGGCGAGCCCTTGACCGGGATGAGCCGCTCGGTCTGCTCCCGGTCGATGCGCGGCATCGAGCCGAGCAGGCCCCAGGTGTAGGGGTGCTGGGGCTCGTAGAACACCTTCTCGGCGCTGCCGCGTTCGATGCAGCGTCCCGCGTACATCACGAGCAGGTTGTCCGCGATCTCGGCGACGACGCCGAGGTCGTGGGTGATCATGACGACCGCGGAGCCGAACTCCTTCTGCAGGTCGCGGATGAGGTCGAGGATCTGCGCCTGGACGGTGACGTCGAGGGCGGTCGTCGGCTCGTCCGCGATGAGCAGCTGCGGGTTGTTGACCAGGGCCATCGCGATCATCGCGCGCTGGCGCATACCGCCGGAGAACTGGTGCGGGTAGTCGTCGTACCGACGGTGCGGCTCGGGGATGCCGACGCGGTCGAGCATCTCGACCGCGCGCTTCTTCGCGGTCTTCTTGTCGACCTTGTTGTGGACCCGGTGGGCCTCCACGATCTGCACGCCGATGCTGTAGTACGGGTGCAGGGCGGACAGCGGGTCCTGGAAGATCATGGCCATCTTCTGGCCGCGCAGCGTGCGTACCCGCTCGGGGCCGGCGCCGATGAGCTCCTCGCCGTCGAGCCAGATCTCGCCGCCGATCCGGGCGCGCTCCGAGGTGTGCAGACCCATGATCCCCAGGGAGGTCACGGACTTGCCGGAGCCGGACTCGCCGACGATGCCGAGGGTCTGGCCGGCCTTCAGGTCGAAGCTGACGCCGTCGACGGACTTGACCAGGCCGTCGTCGGTGTCGAAGTGGACGCTGAGGTTGCGTACGGAGAGGAATTCCTTGGCGTCGCCGTCGCCGGAGCGCGGGGCCGGAACGGCGTCCGCCGCCGGGGAGTCCTTCTTGATTGCGTCGCTCATGAGAGCCTCACCCGGGGGTCGATCGCGGCGTACACGAGGTCCACCAGCAGGTTGCAGATGACGATGAAGAAGGCGGCGACCAGGGTCACGCCCATCACCTTGGGCAGGTCGGCGGTGGTGACGCCCTGGATGGCGAAGGCACCCAGCCCCTGGAAGGAGAAGACCCGTTCGGTGATGACCGCGCCGCCGAGCAGCAGCGCGAAGTCCATACCGAAGATCGTGACGAGCGGGGTGAGCGCCGAACGCAGCCCGTGCTTGACGACGACCTTGCGTTCCTTGAGGCCCTTGGCCCGCGCGGTTCTGATGTAGTCCTCGCCCATCGTCTCCAGCATCCCGGCCCGGGTGAGCCGGGCGTAGAGCGCGGAGTAGAGCAGGGCGAGGGTGCACCAGGGCAGGACGAGGCTGCCCGCCCATGCGACGGGGTTGTCGGCGAACGGTACGTACTCCCCGTTCCCGAACAGCGCCAGGACGACGAGGCCGGTGAAGAACATCGGCAGGGAGACGCCGGCGAGGGCGACACCCATGGAGACGCGGTCGAAGAACGATCCCCGCTTGAGCGCGGAGAGGACACCGATCGCGACACCGGAGACGACCCAGATGACCGCGGCACCGACGGCCAGCGACAGCGTGACCGGGATGCGGTCGACGAGCTGCGGCCAGATCTCGGTGTGGGTCTTGAAGGAGTAACCGAAGCACGGGGCGTTGCAGGTGACCGGGTCGGGGCCGAACTGGTATTCGGCACCGACGACGATGCCCTTGACGAAGTTCCAGTACTGCAGGTAGAGGGGCTGGTCGAGCCCCAGGTTCTTCTTGACCGCGGCGATGACGTCGGGGTCAGGGCTCTTCCCGACGTACTGGGCGGCCATCGAGTCGAGGGTCTGCCCGCCGAGGCGGGGGACCAGGAAGAAGATCGCGAACGTGACTGCGCTGACCACCAGCAGCAGCAACACCGCGGCGAATACGCGTCGGATGATGTACGCAGCCACAGCCGTGCGGCGCCGGGCGGGCGGACGGGGTATGCCCGCCGGCCCGGCGCCTTCACCTGCCTTTCAAGGGATGCTGTCGATGAACAGGTGTTACTTGGTGGACGTCATCAGCACGTAGTCGTACATGCCGAGGTAGGCGTCCGTGACCGTGACGTTGGCCGCGGAGGCCGGACGGTAGAGCAGGTTCTTGCGGTAGACGAGGGGAACGACCGAGGCGTTCTCCATGACCTTCTGGTCGACCTCGCCCCACGCCGCGTTGCGCGCCGTGGTGTCGACGGTGCCGATGCCCTTGACGAGGAGGTCGTTGACGCCCTTGTCGTCGAGCTCCATCAGGTTCGTGCCGCCGGACGGCTTGATGGCCGATCCGTTCACGATCTGGTCCAGGAAACCGAAGCCGGTCGGCCAGTCGGCGCCCCACTGCATCATCATCATGCCCGCGTTGTTCTTGTGGACCCACTCGGGGACGCCCGCGAAGTCCGTGAAGTACTTGTCCGCCGGGAACTGCTTGATCTCGGCGGTGATGCCGATCGCCTTCAGGCTGCCCTGGAGCTGCGTGGCGGCGGTGATCTCGTCAGGACGGTCGGAGCGCGCCGTCAGCGTGGTCTTGAAGCCCTTGGGCTTACCGCACTTGGCCAGGTGCGCCTTCGCCTTGGCGACGTCGCCCTTGTTGCCCTCGGTCGGGTACAGGTCGAACTTCTTGTAACCGGCGACGGTCGGCGGGATGACCGTGGTCGCCGGGTCACCCTTGACCGAGCCACCGATCGAGTCGATCAGGCTCTGCTTGTCGACGGCGTACTGGACGGCCTTGCGGCACTCGACGTTGTCGAACGGCTTCACGTTGACGTTCAGCGCCATGTACTGCAGGGCACCGGCGTACGGGTTGTCCGTCTTCGCCTTCTCGTCGGCCTTGACCAGGACCTTGGGCTGCGTCTTGGACTGCAGACCCGTGCCCGCGATGTCCGCGGTGGTCACGTCGTTGAGCAGGTGGTCGTCGACCGTGGTGGCGTTGACGTTGAACTTGAGCTCGATCTTGTCCGGCAGAGCCTTGCGGATCGGGTCCGTCTTCGCGTCCCACTCGGGGTTGCGGACGAGCGTCGCACCCTTGCTCTCGTCGTACGCCGAGAACTTGTACGGGCCGGAGGAGACCATCTTCTGGACGTAGCTGGCACCCGTGTCGGCCTTCTGCGGGACCGGAGCGGTCTGCGAGAAGGCGGCGAGGTAGTCCATGTCCGCGAAGGGCTTGTTCAGCTTGAAGACGATCGTGTGGTCGTCCGGCGTCTCGATGGACTTGAGACCGTCGGCCGACTTGTCCTTGTACGGGCCCTTGTACTTGTCGCCACCCTCAAGGTAGGCCTTGAAGTACGTCGGGCCGTTGGACAGGGCCTCCGGCGCGAAGTTGGAGCGCTCGACGGCGTACTTGACGTCCTTCGAGGTGACCTCGGTGCCGTCCTCGAACTTCACGCCCTTGCGGAGGGTGTACGTCCAGGTCTTGGCGTCGTCGCTGGCCTTGCCGAGGCTGGTGGCCAGGTCGGGAACGACCTCCAGGCTCTCCTTGCCGGCGGCCGGCTTGAAGGTCACCAGCGAACGGCCGTACAGGCGGGAGAAGTTCTGCACCCAGCCGTAGTACGTGTTGCCCGGGTCCAGGGAGTCGGGGCCACTGGAGTGCTCGTACGTGACCGTCCCCCCCTTCTTGTCGGTCGCGTTGACGATGCTCGTCAGACCGGCGTCAGCCTTGGCGTTGCCCCCACCGCCGTTGCTGTCACCGCCCGAGTCACTGCCGCTGCACGCCGACGCGCCGAGCGACACCGCTACGGCCACGGCTATGGCCGCTGCTGTCTTTCTGTTCTGCATGCTGAGGAAAGCCCCCTCGCTAGTCCGGTGCGGCACTGCCGCGTTATTACTTGCCACGAGGGTCGAGTGCGTCACGCAGCCCGTCCCCCAGCAGATTGAAGGCCAGCACGGTGATGAAGATCGCCATACCGGGGATGACCATGAACATCGGGTCCACCTCGTAGAGGTCGACCGCCTGCGTGAGCATGCCGCCCCATGACGCCTGCGGCGGTGCGATACCGACGCCGAGGAAGGACAGCGAGGCCTCGAAGAGGATGTTCGTGGGGATCAGCAGCGTCGCGTAGACGAGGATCGGCGCGATCAGGTTCGGCAGCAGCTCGCGGAAGAGGATGAACGGGCCGCGTGCGCCCAGTGACCTGGCGGCCTCGACGAACTCCCGCTCGCGCAGCGACAGGGTCTGCGCACGGACGATGCGGCCGATGTAGGGCCAGCTGAAGAAGCCGATCACGAAGATCAGGACCGCGATCCGCAGCGTGAGCCCTTCCATCCCGAAGGCGTTGCCCTGCAGGGAGGCGGAGATGGAGATCGCGAAGAGCAGCAGCGGGAAGGCGAGGAAGGTGTCCATCAGCCGGCTGATGAAGCTGTCCACCCAGCCGCCGTAGAACCCGGCCACGACGCCCATGACGACGCCGATGACGACCGAGAGCAGCGTGGAGCCGACGGCGACCACCAGGGAGACCCAGGAGCCTTCGAGGATGCGCGCCAGGATGTCGCGTCCGGTCTGCGGTTCGACTCCGAGGGGGTGGTCCCAGCTGATCCCGCCGAGGGCGCCCTTGGGCGCCAGCAGGACGGGGTCGACCAAGCTCTGGTTGAACGCGTTGGGGTCGAGCCCGAGGAGGGACTGGAGCGGCTTGGAGAGCACCGCGGTGAGGATCAGCAGCACGACAACGATGCCACCGGCCATCGCGCCCTTGTCCCGCTTGAAACGCGTCCAGGCGATCCGGCCGAGCGAGCGGCCCTCGATCTCCTTGCGCCCGGCGCCTTCCAGCACCGTTTCGGGCGACGCGTCCGCCCCGGTGGTCTCGATCGGTGCCGTCATTGCGCTGGAGACCCCTCTCGGCCGACGGTGGCCGGCCTGTGACCGCCGCTGTAGCGGCTCTAACAAAACATGACAGATGCACTCAGGCATGACCGAACCGCCCCGTTTGAAACGGGGGTTCGCCGGGCATGGAGCACCTGCTGTGTGGAGTCTTCAACCACTTTGCGATCACCCGCCAGACCTGACGGGGAATGTTTGCTCAAACGTGATGCTGCCAAGAGGCTTCCGTTATCCGGACAACCATGCTTGGTGAGCGTACGTCTCGGTCACTAATCCGCTATAACGGGCATGACGCCCGACTGCGTTGTACAGGTGACTAATTGACCGGCGGTCCGGAGCGGAGACCGGAGCCACGATCCGGGACCGCGGTCACGCTTCCCTCAGTACGCGCGCGGTGCCGGGCCGGTGGCCGGCGGATAGCCGTAGCCGGGGGGCGCGGGTGCCGGGGCGTGGGCCTCGCGGTCGTAGAACGGCCGGGCGTTGGCGTTGAGCCACATCGCGACGGGGTCGTACTCGTCGGACAACGAGACCGTGGAGACGGGCAGACCGTCGGGGACCACGCCGATCGACTGCTGCATCATCGCGCGGACCGCGTCGACGGACGGACGGCCGGTGTCGTAGAGGTCGAGCCCGATCGCGAGGTACGGGACGCCGAGCGCGGGCTGCACCCAGGCGCGGCGCAGCGCGCGGACAGCCGGGGTGCGGTGGGCGTTCTGCGTCAGCAGGGCGTAGAACTGCGGGATCTCGATGGCGGGTTCGGAGAGCCGCAGCGGTCCCGCGGGCATCCGGTCGAGGCCGGTGGCGATGCGGCGCAGGTCCAGCCACGGGATGCCGACGCCGCCGCCGGGAGCGTGCGGGTTGAGCCAGATGCCCCAGCGGTCGGGGAAGAGGGCGCGGGCGATGTCGCGGCCGGTGGTCACCTCGTGGGCCCTGTTCCAGCCGCTGGCCGAGAGCTCCTGGGCGGAGGTCACACACGGGGCGTAGCCCTGGCCCTCGATCTCCATGTTGCCGTACTGGGCGTCGGGGGAGCCCGCCATGCCGTGCCAGAGCAGCATCCACACCGGGCCGTCCGCCAGGGACCGCAGGAGCGCCTCGTACGCGTCGAGCCGCCCGGGGGTCACTTGGCGAAGCATGTGCTCGACCTGCCCGGCCGCCGCGGTGCCTGACGCACTCACCCTGGTCCCGCCCCTCATCGATCCGCTGTTCCCGCATGCTGCACGGTGCTGTGGTGCCGCTCCCGGGCACACGGGGCGGCCTCGCCATCCAACCAGCTTATGCGCCGCCCCTGACACCGGCTTGACGCCACGTGGCAGCAGGGGCTGCCGAGTTCAGTACCCGTCGCGCCGGTAGAACGGGCGTACCTTCTCCATCATCCAGTCACCGACCGGGTCCTGCGCCACGTCGAGCAGGAGGAGGTTGACCTGCCAGGGCGCCTGCACACGGCCCAGCGCGCGGCCCAGGGCTTCCAGCGGGACGCTCTGCTCCGCGGCGTCCCGTACGGCGAACTCGACGCCGACGAAGAGGACGGGGCTGTCGCCCTCGATGCTGGCCAGTGCCCGGCGCGCGGTGCTCACCACGCCGGTCCCCTGGAATTCGGCGGACACCGCGGCCAGGAAGTCGACGGGGTCCTCCTTCCAGTCGGGCTCGTACAGCCGCACCCGGCCGCCGCTCGCGGGACCGTCCAGCGGGGTGCGCCCGGCCCGGCAGAGCTCGGCGACGGCGGGCGGCGGCAACGGCATCCCGACGGCCCCGCCCGGGTTGACCGCCATACCGAGCTGCGGGGGAAGGCCACGGGCGAACTCGCGTGCGGGCGCGACGGTGAAGGAGAGATGGGTGCCGACGCACTGGAGGAACTGCGCCTCGGAGCTGAACACGGGGACGTACGCACCACCGCCGATGTCGACCGTCGGCAGGTCGAGATCGGCGCTGTCGGGCCCACCGCCGTTCGGCAGGGGCACCCAGATCTGGCTGCGGCCGAGTACCTCGACCAGCCGTCCGCCCGCCCCGGGTACGCCGAGCGAGGCGCTGAGCACTTCTTCGAGCTCGTTGGCCGGCCATCCCTGCGGTGGGTGCGACGGGGCCTGGGCCTGAGCCGGAATGTCCACGGTGTATGTGTCCCTTTCTCGCCATGCTGTGCGGCTGAAACCTTAGACCGGCCCGCGCGTCGAAGGCAGCGCCGCAGGCGGGAGCCGCGTCCCGGCCCGCCGCACGGTCCAGATTCCGGACAGCCCGGGGGAGGTCCGCGAACTGTGCGTATGCGAACGGTGACACCTCGGGCCGCGCCGCCGCGCCCCCCTGGGAGGCGTGGTCACTCCTGCGGGAGCCGCGCCTCCGGGAAGGAGATCCTGTCGATCGCGGCCGCCGTCTCCCGGTCGAGCAGCACCGCCGAGGCACACCCCGGCGGCAGCACACCGCTCCGGGTGTCGCGCAGCAGCCGTCCGACCGCGCGCCGGTGCCGGGCGAACGCGTATCCCGACACCCCACGGCCCCGCTCCCGCTGCCCCTGCCTGGCCACCCGAGGGGTGACGTCGAGCAGGACGAGATGGAGCGCGCTGCCACGGCGCAGGGCCTCGCGCGCCAGCCAGCGCCGCACCCAGGCCTGCGTGCCGCAGTCGTGCACGACGACGGATCCGCCCGACCGCAGGGCCCGCCACAGCCCGGCGTAGTGCGCGGCGCGCACCAGGGGGCGGTAGAGGGCGTACGGGAGTAACCGGGGCAGCCTGGCCGCCCAGCGGTCCCTGGTGTCCTGGGAGTCGATCGCGTATTCCTGGACCGCCCGCCGGATCAGCGTCGACTTCCCGCTGCCGGGCAGCCCCGAGACCACCACCACATCACCGGCCGCGAAGTCCAGACCCCGCGGCCCGCGGCCACCGCTGCCCCGCAGATCACGCACCACCGGTGCGGGCCCGCCCCTCCGCTCCCGGGCGGGCCCGCCCGGCTGCTGGGGCATCGCACCGCGTGCCGCTCCCGCGGTAGTCGCGTAGTGCTGCAACGTCATCGCCTTCCCCCTGCCGAGTCCCCCACTGACCTGCCCAAGAAGTGTAAAGAAAAGGTAATGCGGCACAACCGGTTCCACCCGCACGTGTCGGGACCGGGGCCGGCCCCGACCGCGACGCCCCACTCTCCCCCAATGCGTGCGATGATGACCCCGCCAACTGCATACCGGCCGTTTGAATCCGCGCGGGAGAGTCCCGGTCACTGTGTGCGCCGGGCGCCGAAGGAGCAAGTTCCTCCCTTGAATCTCTCAGGCCCCGTACCGCGTGGATGAGGCAGATCTGAAAAGCGGGCCGCTCTGCGGCTCCACCCAAGGTGCAAGCCGAACCTGACAGGGCTGTCCCGGTCAGGACCCTTTCAGGGGCTCTCGGCGAACCTCTCAGGTTCCGATGACAGATGGGGAGGGATCCACCCCCTGTCGTCATGCCCTGGAGCCATGTCCATGAGCACTGCCCCCCGTCTCACCGCCCTCGACGCCCTGCATCGGTCCCTGGGCGCGACCATGACCGACTTCGCGGGCTGGGACATGCCGCTGCGGTACGCCAGTGAGCGCGACGAGCACAACGCCGTACGCACCCGGGCGGGCCTGTTCGACCTGTCGCACATGGGCGAGATCACCGTCACCGGGCCGCAGGCGGCGGCCTTCCTGAGCTATGCGCTGGTCGGCAACATCGCCACCGTCGGCGTGGGCCGGGCGCGCTACACGATGATCGTCGCGGAGGACGGCGGGATCCTGGACGACCTGATCGTCTACCGCCTCGGCGAGCCCGAGGCCCCCGAGTACCTGGTCGTCGCGAACGCGGGCAACGCCCAGCTCGTCCTGGACACCCTCACCGAGCGCGCCGAGGGCTTCGACACCGAGGTCCGGGACGACCGCGACGCGTACGCGCTGCTCGCCGTCCAGGGCCCCGACTCCCCCGCCGTACTGAAGTCGGTCACGGACGCCGACCTGGACGGACTGAAGTACTACGCCGGACTCCCCGGAACGGTCGCCGGAGTCCCCGCGCTCATCGCCCGTACGGGCTACACCGGCGAGGACGGCTTCGAGCTCTTCGTGGCCCCCGCCGACGCCGAGCAGCTGTGGAAGGCCCTGACCGAGGCCGGTGCGCCGTACGGCCTGATCCCCTGCGGGCTCTCCTGCCGCGACACGCTCCGCCTGGAGGCGGGCATGCCGCTGTACGGCCACGAGCTGACCACCGCGCTGACACCCTTCGACGCGGGCCTGGGCAGGGTCGTGAAGTTCGAGAAGGAGGGCGACTTCGTCGGCCGCGAGGCCCTGTCGGCCGCAGCGGAGCGGGCGGAGACCTCCCCGCCCCGCAAGCTCGTCGGCCTGGTCGCCGAGGGCCGCCGGGTGCCGCGCGCCGGTTATCCCGTCGTGGCCGGCGGGGAGGTCGTCGGCGAGGTCACCTCCGGCGCGCCGTCGCCCACCCTGGGCAAGCCGATCGCCATGGCCTACGTGGACGCGGCCCACGCCGCGCCCGGCACCGAGGGTGTCGGGGTCGACATCCGGGGCACGCACGAGCCGTACGAGGTCGTGGCGCTGCCCTTCTACAAGCGCCGTAAGTGACGCGGCGCGGCGCGCACGGGGCACGGCGCGCCGGGCACGTGACGCATTCGTGTCTCACACCGTAAGACCACCGTTCATCAGCACTCCCCCGCGTACAGGAGAATTCAGGTCATGAGCAACCCCCAGCAGCTGCGGTACAGCAAGGAGCACGAGTGGCTGTCGGCCCTCGAGGACGGCGTGGCCACGGTCGGCATCACCGAGTTCGCGGCCAACGCGCTCGGTGACGTCGTCTACGCCCAGCTCCCGGAGGTCGGTGACACGGTGACCGCGGGCGAGACCTGCGGTGAGCTGGAGTCGACCAAGTCGGTCAGCGACCTGTACTCGCCGGTGACCGGCGAGGTGACCGCGGCCAATCAGGACGTCGTGGACGACCCGTCGCTGGTGAACTCCGCCCCCTTCGAGGGCGGCTGGCTGTTCAAGGTGCGCGTCGCGGAGGAGCCGGAAGACCTTCTCTCCGCCGACGAGTACACCGCGTTCTCCGGCAACTGAGACCCCAAGGGACCCACTGATGTCGCTTCTCAACTCCTCCCTCCACGAGCTGGACCCGGACGTCGCCGCCGCCGTCGACGCCGAGCTCCACCGTCAGCAGTCCACCCTCGAGATGATCGCCTCGGAGAACTTCGCTCCGGTCGCGGTCATGGAGGCGCAGGGCTCCGTCCTCACCAACAAGTACGCCGAGGGCTACCCCGGCCGCCGCTACTACGGTGGCTGCGAGCACGTCGACGTGGTCGAGCAGATCGCGATCGACCGCATCAAGGCGCTCTTCGGCGCCGAGGCCGCGAACGTCCAGCCGCACTCGGGTGCGCAGGCCAACGCCGCCGCGATGTTCGCGCTGCTGAAGCCGGGCGACACGATCATGGGTCTGAGCCTGGCCCACGGCGGTCACCTGACCCACGGCATGAAGATCAACTTCTCCGGCAAGCTCTACAACGTGGTCCCGTACCACGTCGACGACACCGGCGTCGTGGACATGGCCGAGGTCGAGCGCCTCGCCAAGGAGTCGAAGCCGAAGCTCATCGTGGCCGGCTGGTCCGCCTACCCCCGCCAGCTGGACTTCGCCGCCTTCCGCCGCATCGCGGACGAGGTCGGCGCGTACCTGATGGTCGACATGGCGCACTTCGCGGGCCTGGTCGCCGCGGGTCTGCACCCCAACCCGGTGCCGCACGCCCACGTCGTCACCACCACCACGCACAAGACCCTCGGCGGTCCGCGCGGTGGCGTGATCCTGTCGACGCAGGAGCTCGCCAAGAAGATCAACTCGGCGGTCTTCCCCGGTCAGCAGGGCGGCCCCCTGGAGCACGTGATCGCGGCCAAGGCCGTCTCCTTCAAGGTCGCGGCGACCGAGGAGTTCAAGGAGCGCCAGCAGCGCACCCTGGACGGTGCCCGCATCCTCGCCGAGCGCCTGGTGCAGCCGGACGTCACCGAGGTGGGTGTCTCCGTCCTCTCCGGCGGCACGGACGTCCACCTGGTCCTGGTCGACCTGCGCAACTCCGAGCTGGACGGTCAGCAGGCCGAGGACCGGCTCCACGAGCTGGGCATCACGGTCAACCGGAACGCCATCCCGAACGACCCGCGGCCCCCGATGGTCACCTCGGGTCTGCGGATCGGTACGCCGGCCCTGGCCACCCGTGGCTTCCAGGCCGAGGACTTCACCGAGGTCGCCGAGATCATCGCGGCCGCGCTGAAGCCCGCGTACGACGCCGACGCCCTGAAGGCCCGTGTGACCGCGCTGGCCGAGAAGTTCCCGCTGTACCCCGGCGTCAAGTAGTCACCCGCCGTTTGCACGCAGGGTGGGGGCATCGCGCACACTGAACACAGTGAGCCCGGTGCCCCCACCCCTTTGCCCCGCGCTCCCGGGCCCACCCGGCCCGTCCCGCACCACCCGGCGGACAACGACGTCCACCAACGCCTTAGGAGTACCCCCGTGGCCCTCTCGGTCTTCGACCTCTTCTCGGTCGGCATCGGTCCGTCCAGTTCCCACACGGTCGGCCCGATGCGCGCGGCCCGCATGTTCGCCCGCCGCCTCAAGAACGAGGGCCTGCTGGCCCACACCGCGTCGATCCGGGCCGAGCTGTACGGCTCGCTCGGCGCGACCGGCCACGGCCACGGCACCCCCAAGGCCGTCCTGCTGGGCCTGGAGGGCGAGTCGCCCCGCACGGTCGACGTCGAGGGCGCCGACGCCCGCGTCGAGGAGATCCGCGCCTCGGGCCGCCTCAACCTCCTCGGCATGCACGACATCCCGTTCGACGCCGACGAGCAGCTGGTCCTGCACCGGCGCGAGGCCCTGCCGTACCACGCCAACGGGATGACGGTCCTCGCGTACGACCACGAGGGCGCCCCGCTCCTGGAGAAGACGTACTACTCGGTGGGCGGCGGCTTCGTCGTCGACGAGGACGCCGTGGCCGGCGAGAACCCGATCGTCCCGGACGACACCGTCCTGAAGCACCCCTTCCGCACCGGCGACGAGCTGCTGAGGCTCGCCCGGGAGACCGGCCTGTCCATCTCCTCGCTCATGCTGGAGAACGAGAAGGCCTGGCGTACCGAGGACGAGATCCGCGCCGGTCTGCTGGAGATCTGGCGCGTCATGCAGGCCTGCGTCGCACGCGGCATGTCCCGCGAGGGCATCCTGCCCGGCGGTCTGAAGGTCCGCCGCCGCGCCGCGAACTCGGCCCGCCAGCTGCGCGCCGAGGGCGCCCCCCAGACGCACGCGATGGAGTGGATCACCCTCTACGCGATGGCCGTCAACGAGGAGAACGCCGCCGGCGGCCGTGTCGTCACCGCCCCGACCAACGGCGCGGCGGGCATCATCCCCGCCGTCCTGCACTACTGGATGAACTTCGCGGCGGACGGCTGCACCGAGGCCGAGAAGGACGACGGCGTGGTCCGCTTCCTGCTGGCCGCCGGCGCGATCGGCATGCTCTTCAAGGAGAACGCCTCCATCTCCGGCGCCGAGGTCGGCTGCCAGGGCGAGGTCGGCTCCGCCTGCTCCATGGCCGCCGGCGCCCTCGCCGAGGTCCTGGGCGGCTCCCCCGAGCAGGTGGAGAACGCCGCCGAGATCGGCATGGAACACAACCTGGGCCTGACCTGCGACCCGGTGGGCGGCCTCGTCCAGATCCCGTGCATCGAACGCAACGGCATGGCGGCGGTCAAGGCGGTCACGGCCGCCAAGATGGCGCTGCGCGGCGACGGCAGCCACAAGGTCTCCCTGGACAAGGTCATCAAGACCATGAAGGAGACCGGCGCCGACATGTCCGTGAAGTACAAGGAGACGGCGCGGGGCGGGCTCGCGGTGAACATCATCGAGTGTTAGGCACGTCCGTCCTGGTCAGCGCGTTCACGCCGTTCAGCGCTGGTCGGTGCCGGCTGGTCGGGAGTTCTTGGCGCCTCCACCGGAGGTGACGGCTGACCGGACGCGCGTCGGTCGCCGACGAACCACCGCTACAGGTCATCGCCCGGCGGGGGGCACGCTCATCGCCAGGAGCGCGGTGTCGTCGTCGAGCCCCTCGCCGAACGAGCCCAGGAGTGCGGTGAGCGCTTCGACGGCACCGGGAGCCGAGGTGGGTGCGAGGGCCCGCGCGAAGTCCAGGAGCGCTTCGTCGCCGTAGCGTTCGCCCGCGCCCGTCGTACGTGCCTCGGTCAGACCGTCGGTGTAGAGCAGCAGCGTGTCCCCGGGCCCCAGGTCCACGGTGGCCGTGGTGAACTGCGCGTCCGGTACGACTCCGACCAGCTGACCGCCCGGCGTGGACACGTAGTCGGCGCTGCCGTCGGACCGCAGGAGCACAGCCGGCGGGTGGCCGCCACTGGCCAGGACGACATGGAATCCCCCGTCGTCCGCCCGGAGGGTGAGCAGGCCGAAGATCACGGTGCAGAAAGGCGGTTCGTCTTCCTGGAAATCGTGGTTCAGCACGGTGTTGAGGTTGGCCAGGACCGTGGCCGGTACCGGATCGGAGACCGCCGCGGCTCGCAGGGTGTACCGCGCCAGGGACGTCACCACGGCCGCGTCCGCGCCCTTGCCGCGCACGTCACCCATGAAGAACCCCCAGCGTCCGGCGGCCAGCGGGAACAGGTCGTAGAAGTCCCCGCCCACCTCGTCGGGGGATGCGAAGTGGTACCGCGCGGCGACGTCCAGGCCCGGAACCGGCTGGAGGGCCGGCGGGATCAGGGTGCGCTGCAGTGTCGAGGCGAGGCGCTGCACGCGTTCGCGGTCGTGCTCGGCCGCCTGCCGGGCCCGTAGGAGTTCGCGCTCGTAGGTACGTCTGTCGCGGGCGTCCAGGAGGGTGGTGCGGATCAGCAGTGGTTCGCCGTCGCCGTCCCGCTTCACGGTGGAGGTGACCAGGACGGGCAACCGGCTGCCGTCTGCGGCCTTGAGCTCCAGGGCGATGCCGCTGACCTCGCCCTGCATGCGCAGCAGCGGTGAGAAGTGCGTCTCGTGGTACAGCCTGCCGCCGATGGTCAGCAGGTCGGAGAACCGCCTGTGGCCGATCAGCTCCTCGCGACGGTGGCCGAGCCATCTCAGCAGGGTTCCGTTGACCTTGGCGATCCGCCCGTCCATGAGTGTGGAGAGGTAGCCGCACGGCGCGTTCTCGTACAGGTCCTCCGCGCTGTCCTCCAGCAGGGCGGAGAACGGCAGCTGTTCCTGCACACGGTCTCCCGCCGCCCAGGACGCGTCGGATCCCTCGCCGCCCGGGCCCACCCTCACGGCCCCTGCACGAAGTCGATGATCGCTCGGGCCGTCTCCTCGGGGGCGCTCAGCTGCGGGCAGTGGCCCGTGGAGTCCAGGGTGACCAGTTCGCTGCCGGGGATCTGCGCGTGGACGAAGGCGCCCACCTCTCGCGGGGCGATCGTGTCGTGCGCGCTCTCGGCGATGAGCGTCGGAACGGTCACCTCGGCGAGATCCGCCCGGTTGTCGGACAGGAAGGTCGCTCTGGCGAAGGCCTTGGCGATCTCCGGATCCGTTCGGCAGAAGCTGTTGGTCAGTTCCTCACCCAGTTCGGGGCGCTCCGGGTTTCCCATGATCACCGGTGCCATCGTCGCGGACCAGCCCAGGTAGTTGCTGTCCAGCGACTCGAGCAGCTCGTCGATGTCCTGCTCGCTGAATCCGCCCCGGTAGTCGCCGTCGTCGATGTACGACGGCGACGGAGTGAGCAGGATCAGCTTGTCGAAGAGCCCGGGCTCCCGCACGGCGGCAAGGACGCCGATCATGGAACTGACCGAATGCCCGACGAAGGCCACGGGTCCGAGGCCGAGCTCCTGGCAGATCTCGATCACGTCCTGCGCGTAGCCGTCCAGGGTGGAGTACCGCTCGGGGCTCCAGGAGGACACGTCCGAGCGCCCCGCCCCCACATGATCGAAGAGGACCACCCGGAAGCGCTCCTCCAATGCGGGCGCGACCAGCCGCCACAGGTTCTGATCGCATCCGAATCCATGGGCCAGCATCACCACCGGGCCGCTCTCCCGGCCCGTCACCGATACCCGGTTCCTTTTCCGGACGTCCATAAGAACATCCTGACACTCCCGGCGCTTGACGGCCTGATCTCCCGGAGGAGGACGGCCCACCAGCACTTGACACCCACGACCCGCGATGACCATCATTCCATTAATTGACTAATGGAATTGAGGCGGAGACAAGGTGACGGAGACGAGCGATCCGGGCGGCAGCCCGGGCTCATGGGCCCTGGAGGCCTACGGGCTGGGTAGGCGTTACCGGCGCGGCTGGGCGCTGCGGGACTGTTCCTTCCGGCTGCCGGCCGGGCGGATCTGCGGCCTCGTCGGGCCCAACGGGGCGGGGAAGAGCACCCTGTTGCGCCTGGCGTCCCGTCAGGTGACGCCGACACAGGGCGAACTGCGGGTGTTCGGCGTACCGGTGGATGACCCCGGGGTGATGCCGAGGTTCGCGTTCCTCGGGCAGGACAAGCCGATGTTCAAGCGGTTCAGCGTGGCGGAGACGCTGCGGATCGGCGGGGAGCTCAACCCCGGCTGGGACGGGGCGGCGGCCGAGCGGATCGTGCGCGGGGCCGATGTGCCGATGGGCGCAGCGGTCGGGACGCTCTCCGGTGGGCAGCGCACGCGGGTCGCCCTCGCGCTGGCCTTCGGCAAGCGCCCGGATCTGCTGCTGCTCGACGAGCCGATGGCGGATCTCGACCCGCTGGCCCGCGACGAGATGAGCACCCTGCTGATGGCCGAGGCCGTCGAGCGCGGCACCACGGTGGTGATGTCCTCGCACATCCTGGCCGAGCTGGAGGACATGTGCGACTACCTGCTGGTCGTCGCCGACGGCCGGATCCGGATGGCCGGTGACGCCGACGCGCTGGTCCCGGCACACACCCTGGTGACCGGGCTGGCCGAGGACGGTGACCTGCCCGCCGCCCTGGCCCGTCACACGGTCATCGAGAAGCGCGTGCAAGGGCGGCAGTTCCAGGCGATGGTGCGGACCGACGGCCCGCTGCCCGGGGACTGGCAGGTGGCCGAGCCCAGCCTGGAGGAAGTGCTGCTCGCGCACCTGCGCTCACCGGACGCCCCCGCGCTGTACACACCCGGCGCGCAGATCGAGACCGAAGGGACCAGGGTCGCATGAGCACCACCCTGACCGGTACCCCGACCGCGCGTACCGCCCGTCCGAGGATGCTGCGCGGGCTCACCTGGCTGGTCCTGCGTCAGCACCGGACCACACTGCTCTGCGTCCTCGCCCTGACGGTGCTCGGCTCGCTCTGGATCGTGTACCAGCGCGCACAGCTGGCCGACGCGCTCGCCGCCGCCGGCTGGCCCGGGAAGACCGTGCCGCAGCCTGTGGTCGGCGACAGCTACAGCCGGCTCACCTCTTGGCTGAGTCTGCTGCCCGGCATCCTCGCCGTCTTCTTCGGCGCCCCGTTGATCGCCGCCGACCAGGAGCAGGGCACCGCGCAACTCGTCACCACGCAGTCCGTGACGCGCCGCCGCTGGCTCGTCGCGAAGCTCGGCTGGTGCCTCCTGATCACCCTGGTGGCCTGCTCGCTGCTCTCCGCGGTCTTCAGCTGGTGGTGGCGGCCCCACCGTTCGGTCCTCCCGGACATCTGGATGGACACCTCGGTCTTCGACACCACCGGCCCCGTCCTGCCCGCGCTCGCCCTGTTCCTGACCGCGGCCGGCTTCACGATCGGCATCCTGGTCCGCCGGGTCCTGGCCTCCATGGTCGCCACCTTCGTCTTCTGTGTGGCCGCGCAGACTGCCTGGGCCATGCTCCGGGTCCACCTGGCCGCGCCGCGCACGCTCACGTATCCGCTGGACGCCGAATACCCCGCGCGCCTCGATGACGCGTACGAGGTGGACCGCTGGGTCGGGACCGCCGACGGCCGCCTGCACGGATGGGGTTCGTGCGCCGAGGCGACCGAGAAGGCCACGAACGCGTGCATCGAGAAGCTGGGCATCGTCAACAACGTCTACGAGTTCCTCGAGTACGACCAGATGGCCGCCATGCAGTGGACCGGCGCCGGCATCCTGCTGGCCGGCACCGCCGTGCTGACCGCGTTCGCCCTGTGGTGGGCCTCCCGGCGTCCCCTGTAGGGCAGGGCCCGCTCCTCTACGTAAAATGTCATCCATCGAGCGGAAGGTGATGTCCGTGGTCGTGTTCCGCATCGACCGGCGCAGCGGAGTGGCGACGTATCTCCAGATCGTCCGGCAGGTCGAACAGGCCCTGCGGATGGGCGCGCTGGAGGAAGGTGACCGGCTGCCCACCGCGGCGCAGGTCGCCGCCACCACCAAGGTCAACCCGAACACCACGCTCAAGGCCTATCGCGAGCTGGAGCGTGCGGGGCTCGCCGAGGTGCGCCAGGGGGCGGGGACGTTCATCACCCGCACCCTCGCCGAGCCGGGGGCCGGACCCGAGTGGCCGCTGCGTACCGCACTGAACGCATGGCTGCACCAGGCGCGCGACGAGGGCCTGGGCGGCGAGGAGGTGCAGGCCCTTTTCCGGGCCGCCTTCGAGGCCGCTTATCCCTCCGCCCCGCAGAGCTGAGCGCTCGGCCGCTCAGGGGCGCGGCGGCGACGGATCCGAAGCCCTCCGCCGGCACGAAGGGCCTGCGCGAAGGGCCGGACCACCGCTGCCGGTCCGGTGCGGGTCAGGCCTTGTTCTGCGAGGCCCAGAACTCGTCGAACGTGAGCTCACCGTCGCCGTTGCCGTCGTGCGCGTTGATGACGGCCTGGGCGACCGTCTCGGTGACGTAGGGGTCACCGAGCTGCGCCATCGCGCTCTTGTACTCGGCCGCCGTGATGCTGCCGTCGCCGTTCTGGTCGAAGCGCTCGAATGCCTTGCGTGCCGACTCGATGTCCGCCACTGTTCCGCCCCTTCGTTAAGCGTCCTTGACGAAGGTCAGATTATCCGGCACCCCGGGCGGCGGATCCGGCGGGCGACGGCGCCCCGGCCGTCCCCCTGTGCCGGTCAGCGGAAGACGCCGGTGTGGCCGAGCGAGTAGCGGCCCGGCTGCGGGTAGACCGCCAGTCCGTGCGGGCCGCTGCCGACCGGGATCCTGGCCAGCTGCTTGCCGCTCGTGGTGTCGATCGCGTACACCTCGGCGTCGTACCGCCCGGAGAGCCAGAGCACCTTGCCGTCGGCCGACACACCACCCATGTCCGGGCTCCCGCCGTCGGGGAGGTGCCACTTCGCGGCGAGCTCGTTCCTGGCGAAGTCGAAGACGGACACGGAGCCCTCACCCCGGTTGGTGATGTACATCTTCCTGGAGTCCCGGCTGACGTAGAGCCCGTGGGCACCCTTGCCGGTCGGCAGCAGCTTCGGTGTGATGAACCCCTTGCTGTCGAGCACCCACATGCCGTGCGCCATCATGTCGGCGATGTAGAAGGTCGTGCCGTCCGGGGAGAGCTTCACATCCTGCGGCATCGCGCCCTGCAGCGGCAGCTTCTGCTGTCCGACGACCTTCATCTTCTCCGTGTCGACCTTGAGCAGTTCACCGGAGAACTCGCAGGAGACGATGAAGTACCGGCCGTCCGCAGAGAAGTCCGCGTGGTTGACGCCCGCGCAGTCCACCGGCACGGTTCTGGCGACCTTCATGGTTTGCGGGTCGCGGAAGACCAGTTCGCGGTCCATCGAGGCCATGACGACGGCGTACTTGCCGTTCGGGGTGAAGTACAGGTTGTACGGGTCGGAGACATCGACCGTCCGGCCGGCCTTCCCGGTGGCCGGGTCGATCGCGGTGAGGCTGTCGCCGAGGTCGTTGTTGACCCAGAGCGTCTTCAGGTCCCAGGAGGGCACGACGTGCTGCGGCTGGTTGCCGACGGGAATGGTCTCGATGACCTTGTACGTCGCCGGGTCGATCACCGACACCGTGTTGGAGCTGGTGTTGGGGACGTAGACGCGGGAGGGGAAGCCCTTGACGGCCGGGGCCAGCTTTCCGGCGCGGTCCGCCGCGTAGACGTCCCTGGGGTCGAGCACCGGCGGCATCCCGGGCAGCCCGGGCGGGGGTGCCTGCTTGTCGGGCGGGGCGGCGGCCTCGGTGCGGGCGGGATCGGGGCGGCCGTGGTCCGCGGGGGCGGCGCAGGCGGCGAGCGCGGCGACGAGCACGGCGGCGGCGGTGAGGGTGCGCGAGGAGGGAAGCATCAGGTCAAGAGCTCCGTGGTGGTCACCGCGCGCAGTTGGCGCCGGCCGATCTCGGTGAGGAGGAGGGGCAGTGCCGCAACGGTGTCCCGGTAGCCGAAGTGCAGGCTCACCACGGAGCCGTTGCGGAGTTCGCCGGCGACCTTGCGGGTGACGGCCGCGACCCCGGGCGAGGTGAAGTCGAGGGAGTCCACGTCGTAGGACAGGACGTGCGGGTATCCGGCCCGGCGCGCGAGGTCCTGGACCAGCGGGGTGGCGTACCTGGCTCGTGAGGGCCTGAACCAGGTGCCGATCGAACCGGTGAGCCGGCGCAGACGCTGGGCGCAGCCGGTGATCTCCTCGTACGCCCGTGTCCCGTCCATCGCGTTGATGTCGAGGTGGCCCTGAGTGTGGTTGCCGAGTTCATGGCCGCCGTCGAGGATCCGGCGGGCCATGCCGGGGTACTGGTCGAGCCACGCGCCGACGGCCAGGACGGTGAGCCGGGCGCCGGTCCGTTCGGCTTCGGTGAGCACGGCGCGGGCCAGGGCGGGGTCGCCGTGGCCGTGGAAGGTGAGGGCGACGCGGGGACGGTCGCGGGGGCCGTGCTCGATCTGGACGGGCTGCCCGGGGAGGCGGCGCGGGGTGGCGGCCGGGCGAACGGCGCCGTGGGCCTTCTCCGCGCTCCGGGTGCTGTCGGCGCTCTGTTCCTTCGGGGCCGGCGGCTTCGGGGTTCCGTCCGGCGTGCAGCCCGCGGCGGTGGTGCCTGCCAGGAACACTCCGGCGGCCGTGCGCAGGGCGCCGCGACGGGGTACCGGTGTCCTGCGACCGTCCATGGCCGTCCACCTCGCGGGTCGGTTCGGGTGCTGTTTCCCCGATGCCCGAGACACAGTAGGACGAAATGAGCGGAAATTCGGGAGCAACCGGGCACGGTCACTCCCGTAGGCGATCAATGAATCACCGAGAAAACCAAGAGGTGTGCAAATAATGCCAGGCGCGTGACTCATCACACCTATGATTCATAAATCATATGAACCATTTACTACGGAATTGCCCGTTTTGCGGCT
This sequence comes from Streptomyces sp. NPDC005794, assembly GCF_042871445.1. Classification (NCBI taxonomy): domain Bacteria; kingdom Bacillati; phylum Actinomycetota; class Actinomycetes; order Kitasatosporales; family Streptomycetaceae; genus Streptomyces; species Streptomyces sp. NPDC005794. Next base: position 313,591 of record NZ_JBIAIN010000003.1, on the reverse strand, counting down.
TTGACTCCAAGGTCGTCCGTCTGCCATAGTCGGGGACACGACCTCCTCCGACCCGAGCCAGGTCCCTCGTGCGGCCGTGGACACACCCCCCATTCCACGGCCCCCTCAGACGCCCCCGACGCGCCACACCCAGGCCGCGACCGGGGGCTTCTGCGTGTCAGCGGTCGGCGGTGCGCATCTCGAACCATGTGGTCTTCCCGCGCGGCAAGAGATCCACACCCCACCTGTCGGAGAGCTTGTCGACCAGGAAGAGGCCTCGCCCGCTGACGTCCATCTCACGAACCGGCATCAGGCACGGCAGCCCGCGCGAGGGGTCGCGCACCTCGATCCGGACCCAGCCGCGACGACGTAACATCCGCAGGCCGAAAACCCGCGCTCCGGTATGTCGCACAGCGTTGCCCACCAGCTCGGAAACCAGTAGCACACCGTGTTCGGCGGCCTGCGGGGGAAGCTGCCACTGGCGCAGCATCACGCACGAAGTGATCCGCCGGGCAGTCGCGGCGGACTCCGGACGGGAGGGAAGCCGGACTTCACTCTCCGTCGGATTTCCGAACAACTCCAGCACTTTGAACGCCTGTTCGTCTTCGACGGCGGCCGTCCGGCGTGCCGCTGTCGCACTGCCGCGCGGTCGCGGCTGTTCCACACCCTCCAGGCCCGCCATGCCCACCATCATGGCCGCACAGAACGCTCTCCGTGACCGTTCCAACAGATCCCTCTCCCGGAACCAGTCATTCCGCGCCGGTTCTCCGGCATGTGCCAGAGGCGGAATGAAAGTCCGCACAGCCGAGCCGACCTGCGAGGACAGCGGAAGGCCGAGTAGGTGTACAAGCGGCGCGACCGCCGGGCCTCAGGGCTCCCCTAGGGCGTGTTTCGGAAGTCCCGCCTGTCCGGCGACGTCTGGCACGCACGCTCGCCGCGTTGTCGGGATCACCCCGATACACCAGTATCGGGGCGACCCTCCGCCTTGCGATCGCACGCACCAGACGCCGCCGGCCCCGCCCTCCGGGCGGACGGCGCTACTTCCGAAACACGCCCTAAGGCCCAGCCGATCCGCCCGCACGGATGAACGCGCGGCCCCGCGTGCGCGACTCACTCCCGGTCAGAGGAATCGGGCCTTGCCCGGGCCTTCCTCCACGAAGCTGCGCATGCCGCGCTCCCGGTCCTCCGTGGCGAACAGGCCCGCGAACCAGTTCCGCTCGATCGCGAGCCCGGTGTCGATGTCCGTCTCCAGCCCGGCGTCCACGGACTCCTTGGCCGCCCGCAGTGCCAGGGCCGGCCCCCGGGCCAGCCGGGCGGCCCAGGCACGCGCTTGCCCGTACACCTCGGCGGCGGGCACCACGCGGTCCACCAGCCCCATCGCCAGGGCCTCCTCGGCCTTCACCTGACGGCCCGTGAAGATCAGGTCCTTGGCCCTGGACGGACCCACCAGCCGGGCCAGGCGCTGGGTACCGCCGGCGCCGGGAATCACCCCCAGGAGGATCTCCGGCTGGCCGAGCTTGGCGTTGTCCCCGGCGATCCTGAAGTCGGCACAGAGCGCCAGCTCGCAGCCTCCGCCCAGCGCGTAGCCGGTGACGGCCGCGACGACGGGCTTGGGGATGCGTGCCACCGCGGTGAAGGACTCCTGCAGGGCCTTGGAGCGCACGACCATCGCCGCGTGGTCCATCGCCTGCATCTCCTTGATGTCCGCGCCCGCCGCGAACACCTTCTCGCCGCCGTAGAGGATCACGGCCCGTACGTCGTCGCGCCGGCCCGCCTCCTCGGCGAGCTCGCGCAGCCGGTCCTGGACGGCCACGTCCAGGGCGTTCATCGGCGGACGGTCCAGCCGGATCGTGCCGACGTTGTCGCTTACTTCGAGGGTTACGGTCATGGGAAGCAGGTTAACCGTCGCTAACGACGGCGGGCCCGGTGCCGTTGGTCACAGCACCGGGCCCGCTTCCCACGTCAGCGGTGGGGATCTACTTGATCCACTCCGACCAGTCCATGTTCCAGCCGTTGAGGCCGTTGTCGGGCTGGATCACCTTGTCCTTGGAGTTCTTGACGACGACGACGTCGCCGATCAGGGAGTTGTCGAAGAGCCAGGCGGCGGGTGTCTTGCTGTCCCAGGCGCCTCGCACGTCACGCAGACCGACGCAGCCGTGGCTGGTGTTGGTCGAGCCGAAGATGCTCGACGCGCCCCAGTAGTTGCCGTGGATGAAGGTGCCCGAGGTCGACAGACGCATCGCGTGCGGCACGTCCTTGATGTCGTACTCGCCGCCGAAGCCGACGGTGTCACCGTTCATCCGGGTCACCTTGAGCTTCTCGCTGATGACCATCTGCCCGTTGTACGTGGTCGTGGCCGGCGCGCCCGCGGAGATCGGGATGTCCTTGATCTGCTTGCCGTCACGGACCACCTTCATCCGGTGGGAACTCGCGTCGACCGTGGAGACCTGGCTGCGGCCGATGGTGAACTCGACCGTCTTGGCCTGCTTCCCGTAGACCCCCGGCCGTCCCTCGACACCGTCGAGGTCGAGGCGCAGCTTCACCTTGGTGCCCGCCGCCCAGTAGTTCTCGGGGCGGAAGTCGAGACGGTCGTTGCCGAACCAGTGGGGCTCGATCCGCACGGCGGGCTCCGCCGTCACGCTGATCGCCCGCTCCACGGCCTCGGGGTCGGTGATGCCCCGGGTGAAGTGGATCGACACCGGCATGCCCACGCCGACGGTCGAGCCGTCCTCGGGGGTGTACTGACCGATGAACGTGTTCTTCGGTACCAGCGTCGTGAAGCTGGTGTCCTTCGCCGACTGGCGGCCCTTGTCGTCCTTGGCGACCGCGTGCACCGTGTACTTGGTCGCGGCGGCCAGGTGACGGTCGGGCACCCAGCTCAGGCCGTCCTTCGCGATCTTGCCCGCGACTTCCCTGCCCTTGGGGTCCGCGACCTTCACCGTGCTCAGCTTGCCCTCGGCCGCCGAGACCTTCAGCGCCCCGCTGGTCGCCACGTCGTCGGCGCCGTCCTTGGGCGCGATGGTCACCACCGCCTGCGAGGCGCTGGTGTCATCGACCTTCGCACCCGCTTCCTCACCGTCCTTGCCGGCGGCGCTCCCGCCGCACGCGGTCACCAGCAACAGCAGCGCGCCCAGTACCAGTGCGAGAAGTCCGCGGGACCCTCGCCCGCGCCGCTCCCCGCTCGTTCCGGCCCATGCCCCCGATATCGGCTGCCCGTTCAATGTGGTCGTCTCCCCTCGCACGGCCTGGCCCCGCCATGGCCCCGCACCCCCGCGCGCTGTTCATGCACGCTCGGCGCAAGATAATCACACCGCACGTCGGGAGAACTCCCCCAGATTGTCACCGTTCGGTCCCAAGTCGTCCTCAACCACCGTCGGGTGGCCCCGGAGAGCGGGTCTCCGGGACCTTCCCAGGTCGGAACGAGGGTCAGCGCAGGGCGGAACCGGCCTTCCACCGGCCCCAGTCGAGGTTCCAGCCGCCCAGGCCGTTGTCCGGGGCTACGGTCCTGTCCGCGGAGTTGACCACCTCGACCACGTCGCCGATGAGCGTCCGCTCGAAGAACCAGCCGGCCGGGCTGTCCGAGCTGCCGCCCTTCACGTCACGCAGCCCGATACAGCCGTGGCTGGTGTTCTCGGAGCCGAAGATGTCCGGGGCCTCCCAGTAGTTGCCGTGGAGGAAGGTGCCCGACTTCGTCAGCCGGATGGCGTGGGGCACGTCCTTGATGTCGTACTCACCGCCGAACCCCACGGTGCTGCCGTCCATGCGGGTCACCTCGTGCAGCTCGGAGACGACCATCTTCCCGTTGTACGTGGTCCTCTTCGCCGCGCCCGCCGTGATCGGCACGGTGCTGACGATCTCGCCGTCCCGGCGCACCTCCATGGTGTGCGCCTCGGCGTCCACCAGTGACGTCTGGGAGCGGCCCACCCGGAAGGTCACCTTCTTCTGCTGACTGCCGTACACCCCCGGCGCGCCCTGCACGTCGCGCAGGCCCACATCGACGGTGACCTCGGTGCCCGGTTCCCAGTAGGTGGCGGGCCGGAAGTCGAGCCGGTCCTTCCCGAACCAGTGGCCGACCACCTCGACCTCGGGCTTCGTGGTGATCCTGATGGCCTTCTCCACCTCGGCACGACGGGTGACGGGCCGGTTGAAGGCGAAGGACACGATCATGCCGGTGCCCACGGTGGACCGGTTCTCCGGCTTGAAGTAGCCGATGAAGCGGTCCTTGGGGACCAGGGTGGTGAAGGTGGTATTGCGGGCCGAGCGGTGGCCGTCGCCGTCGACGGCGACCGCCTCCACGCTGTACTTCCCGGCCAGCCCGAGCCGGTATCCCCCGTCCTGTGGGGACCATGACCGGCCGTCCTTCGCGATGCGGCCGGGTACCTCCTGGTGGTCCGCGTCCTCCGTCCGGGTCACCTTCACCCGCTCTAGCCGTCCGTCGGGGACGGTCACCTCGAGCCGGCTGTCCGCGCCGATGTTCTCGGCGCCGTCCTCGGGGACGATCCGGATGGCGTCCCCGGGTGAGCGGTTGTCCCCGAAGAACGACGTCGCCTCGGTGCAGCCCGTCAGCAGGGCCAGCACGGTGAACAGTCCTGCCCATGTCAGCACGGCGGCCGAACCCGCCCGTGCTCTCTTCGCTACGTGGTTCACGCTCCCCCCAACGACGGGGCCGCCCCGGGGAAACGTGAGTGCGGGCCCCCTGGTGGGCAGAACGAAGGGGAGGACACCGCCAGGAAGGCCGCGGCCGGGACGCCGCGTACTCCTTCTGCCGGGTGACCGCTCCTACGAGCCGCAGGAGGCTGAAGGTGTCGAGCACAGCCGAGCAGGAGGAAACGCCGCGTACGACGGGGCGGGCGGTGACGACCGGACCGGCCACGGGAGACGACGTCGACGAACCACCCGTATGGCCGGGTGCCCCGATGCCGCTGGGAGCCCGCTTCCGGGTCGGGCCGGACGGTGTGGCGGGCACCAACTTCGCCCTCTGGGCGGGCGGGGCCGAGGCCGTCGCGCTCTGCCTCTTCGACGAACGGGGAGCCGAGACCCGGCTCCCGCTGACCGAGCTGACCCATGAGATCTGGCACGGCTTCGTGCCAGGCGTACGCGCGGGACAGCGCTACGGCTACCGGGTGCACGGCCGCTGGGACCCCTGGACCGGGGCCCGCTGGAACGCGGCGAAGCTGCTCCTCGACCCGTACGCCCGCGCGGTGGACGGGTCGTTCAGCCTTCCGGCCGAGGTGTACGGCCATGTGAGGGACTGGCCCGAGCAGCATGTCGCCGACACCGTGCGCGACGACCGGGACTCGGCGCCGTACGTGCCCAAGGCGGTCGTGGTGCATGACGACGACGACTGGGCCGAGGACCGCAGGCCCAAGACCCCGTGGGCCGACTCGGTCATCTACGAGCTGCACGTACGCGGCTTCACCAAGCTCCACCCCGACATCCCGCCCGAGCTGCGCGGCACCTACGCGGGACTCGCCCACCCCGCCGCGATCGATCACCTCCGCCGTCTCGGGGTGACCGCCGTCGAACTGCTCCCGGTCCACCAGTTCGCCCACGAGGACCATCTGCTGCGGCGCGGGCTGCACAACTACTGGGGCTACAACTCGATCGGCTACTTCGCCCCGCACGCGGGCTACGCGGCGAGCGGCACGACGGGTCAGCAGGTCGGCGAGTTCAAGCAGATGGTGCGCGCCCTGCACGACGCCGGGATCGAGGTGATCCTCGACGTGGTCTACAACCACACCGCGGAGGCCGGCGAGCTCGGCCCCATGCTGTCCCTGCGGGGCATCGACAACCGCGGCTACTACCGCCTCCAGCCGGACGCCCGCCGCTACGCGGACTACACCGGCTGCGGCAACACCCTGCACGTGGTGCAGCCGCAGGTCCTCCGGCTGATCACGGACTCGCTCCGCTACTGGGTGACGGAAATGGGCGTCGACGGCTTCCGCTTCGACCTGGCGGCGGCCCTCGCCCGCTCGATGCACGACGTGGACATGCTCTCCCCGTTCCTGGCGGTGATCGCCCAGGACCCCGTACTGCGCCGGGTCAAGCTGATCGCCGAACCGTGGGACGTCGGCAACGGCGGTTACCAGGTGGGCGCGTTCCCACCGCTGTGGACGGAGTGGAACGACCGCTACCGGGACGCCGTGCGCGACTTCTGGCGCGGCGCCCTGCCCGACGTGCGCGACATCGGCTACCGGCTCACCGGGTCCAGCGACCTGTACGCCTGGGGCGGCAGGCGCCCGTACGCCTCGGTCAACTTCGTCACCGCGCACGACGGTTTCACCCTGCGCGACCTGGTCAGCTACGAGCACAAGCACAACGAGGCCAACGGCGAGGGCAACCGCGACGGCACGGACGACAACCGCGCCTGGAACGGCGGCGCCGAGGGTGAGACCGACGACCCCGCCGTCAACGCCCTGCGCCGCCGGCAGCTGCGTAACCTCCTGACGACGCTGCTCCTGTCGACCGGGGTGCCGATGCTGGTGGCGGGCGACGAGATGGGCCGTACCCAGGGCGGCAACAACAACGCCTACTGCCAGGACAACGAGGTCAGCTGGCTGGACTGGTCGCTCCTGGAGGAGCCCCGGTGGCGGGAGCTGACCGAGCTGACCGCCCGGGTGCTGGCCCTGCGCCACCGCCATCCGGTGCTACGCCGCCGGGCCTTCTTCGCCGGGACACCGCAGGCCCCGGACGGCCTGCGGGACCTGGCGTGGTTCACCGCGCAGGGCGCGGAGATGACGGAGGGCGACTGGTACGCACCGGCCGCGACGCTCGGTCTCTACCTCTCCGGGCGTGACATCCCGGGCCGGGACGCCCGGGGCGAGCAGATCACCGACGACAGCTTCCTGGCGGTCCTGCACGCGGACCACCGGCCCCGCGACTTCCTGCTCCCCGGCCCGCCCTGGGCCCAGGCCTACGAACTGGTCCTGGACACCTCGCGCGAGCAGCAGTCCACGGCCCCCGGCACCCTCCACCGGGGCGGCACCGCGCTGACGGTTCCGGGCAGGTCGGTGATGCTGCTGCGGGTGGCGGAGTGAGGGACGCCCTCCCGTACCGGCCGGTCTCAGCCGAGGATGCCGCGCTCGTAGGCGACGGCGACGGCCGCCGCGCGGTCCTTGGCGCCCAGCTTGGCGAAGACATGGGTCAGGTGGGTCTTCACGGTCGCCTCGCTGATGAACAGCTCGGCGGCGATCTCCCGGTTCGAGGTGCCCTTGGCCACGAGCCGGAGCACCTCGCACTCACGTGCGGAGAGCGACTCATGACCGGCTGCCGCCGGGGTGCGCACCCGGGAGACGAGCCGTGAGGCGACGGCCGGGGACAGGACCGTGCGGCCGTCGGCTGCGGCGCGTACGGCGGTGAACAGCTCGTCCCGGGGCGCGTCCTTGAGCAGGTAGCCGGTCGCGCCCGCCTCGATCGCGGGCAACGTGTCCGAGTCCGTGTCGTACGTGGTGAGGACGAGCACCTGGGACCGCACGCCGAGCCGGGTCAGTTCGGCGATGGCCGCCACTCCCCCGCCGCCCGGCATCCGCAGGTCCATCAGCACGACGTCGGGGTCCAGGCGGGTGGCGAGCTCGACGGCGGCCACTCCGTCGGCCGCCTCGCCGAGTACCTCGAAACCGGGGGCCGAGGCGAACATGCCGCGCAGACCGTCCCGTACGACGGGGTGGTCGTCGACGACGAGAAGGGTGATGACGCGCGCGGTTCCCGGGGCATCGGTCATATGACTCCAGGCTACGTCCCGTCAGGTGCGCCGGACCAGCGGCACCCGGGCGGAGACGGCCGTGCCCCGTCCGGGCTCCGTCTCGATCTCCACGGTGCCTGCGATCCGTTCGGCGCGGGCCCGCATCCCGCCGAGGCCGAAACCACCCGTGCCGCTGTGCGGGGTCAGGGCTGCCGGGTCGAAGCCGCAGCCGTCGTCGCGTACGTCCAGGGTGATCTCGTCGCCCATGTAGGAGAGGGTGACGCCGGCCCGGGCCGCCCCGGCGTGCCGGGCGGCGTTGGCGAGTGCCTCCTCGGCGATGCGGAGCAGCGTGGCGCCGACCTCGTCGTGGAGCGCCTCGACGGTGCCGGTGACGGTGAACTCCGCGCGTACGCCGGTGCGTTCCGTCCAGCCGACGACCGTCTTCTTCAGCGCACCGGGCAGGTCGTCGTCCTCCAGTGCGGCGGGCACCAGGTTGTGCACGGAGCGGCGCGCCTCGCCGAGACTGTGCCGGGCGAGGGCCGCCGCACGGTCGAGGTGCTCCCGGGCCACGGCGGGGTCGGGGGCGGAGGTGCCGGCCTGGAGCTGGGCGATGATCCCGGTCAGGCCCTGGGCCAGGGTGTCGTGGATCTCGGCGGCGAGCCGGCGCCGCTCGTCGGCGACCCCTGCCTCCCGGGCCTGGAGCAGGAGTTGGCTGTGCAGGGTCGCGTTCTCGGCGAGGGCCTGTTCCAGCCGGGTGTTGGCGAGTTCCAGCTCGGTGATGGTCTCCTTCTGGCGCCGGGCCTTCTCCTCCTCGCGGTCCCCGAGGTTGCCGAAGAAGATGGCGAGGGCGGAGTGCAGGGCGAAGAGCGCGCCGAAGGCGATCCAGTTGGTCAGGGAGGCCGGCGGCAGTCCGCTGCCGGACTGCGCTCCGGCCATGGTGACGGCGGTGCACATCAGCCCGGGTCGTACGAAGCGCCGCGGGACCAGCGTGGCGACGTCGAAGTAGCCGACGATGGCGTAGATGGAGAAGAAGGGGTTGCACCAGCAGAGCGCGAAGCCCAGCACGGTCCGCAGCACGTAGTAGACCTGACCGGCCCCGGCGTGCGCGGGCCGTTGCCGGGTCCGGCCCCACCACGCCTCGAGTGCGACGGCCGCGGAGACCATGGCCGTTGCCGCGGACATGGCCGTTGCGGACATGCCGACGACCCCGGCGGACAGGGCGGCCATCAGGACGGCGACACCCAGGAGGGCGTACGGGCCGTACCGGTGGAACCGCTCCGCCAGCGTCCCGACGTTCACGCCTACCTCCGTCGCCTCGTCCGGGCCCAGTCTCCCCCGTGCCACGCTCCGGGTCACTCCCAGCGGAAGAGCCGCGTCGCCGCCTTGCTCAGCACGGCGGTCCACAGGACCATCACCAGCAGGTGCGTCCACCCCGGCCAGTTCCCCGAGGCCGCCTGGTCCAGGGCCTGGGAGGCGGCGCCGAGCGGGGTGAACTCGACGATCGTGCGCAGCAGGTCCGGCATGGTCTGGACGGGCACCCAGACCCCGGCGGTGAACATCATCAGGAAGGAGGCGCCCGACCCGACGGCGGTCGCGACCTTGGACGTCCGGGACACCGCGCAGAGGGTCGCACCGAGGACGAGGACGCAGACGACGGCGAGGACGAGCGCCAGCAGGTAGCCGGCCGCCTGTTCCGGCAGCCGTACGCCGAAGGCGATCCGGCCGACGGCGATGACGAGTACCGCCGATCCCAGCGAGGCCGCGCCGTGCAGGACGATCTGCGCGGTGAGCAGGGCCGTGGGGCGCACGGGGGTGGCCGACATGCGCCGAAGAATGCCCCGCTCGCGGTATCCGGTGAGGACCGGCGGCATGGCCTGGAGCGCGGCCATGATCATGGCCAGCAGCACGGCCACCGGCACGTACAGGTCGATGACGCTGCGGCCGCCGAGGGCGTCGTCGTCCTTCCGGAAGGACGGGATCAGACCGAGGATCGTCAACAGGACGGTGGGGAAGACCAGGATCCAGAACAGACTGCCGGGTTCACGCAGGAAGAGCCGGGTCTCCGTCCTGAGGACGGCGGCGAGCGGGGTGGGAGGGGACGCGACGGTGGTCGTGGTCATGAGGTCTGCTCCGTGAGGTCGAGGAAGACGTCGTCCAGGCCGGCCTCGGCGACGCGCAGCTGACGGGCGGTGATGCGGTGGCGGGCGAGGAGCGTGATCACGGCGTTGGCGGTGTCGTCCGTGCCGTGGATGACCACCCGGCCGCCGGGATCGGTCACGTCGACGGAGACGGCGCCCGGCAGCGTCTTGAGTTCGGCGTACGCGATCGGCTCCGACGGCGTGAAGGAGATGGCGGTCGCTCCCGCCGCACCGCCGATCAGCCCGCCGGGGGTGTCGAGCGCGACGACGCGGCCCTTGTCGATCACCGCGACCCGGTCGCAGAGCCGCTGGGCCTCCTCCATGAAGTGGGTGACCAGCAGGACGGTCACCCCGCTGTCCCGGATCTCCTCGATCAGCTGCCAGGTGTCACGGCGGGCCCGGGGGTCGAGGCCGGTGGTCAGTTCGTCCAGCACGACCACGCGCGGGTTCCCGATGAGGGCGAGCGCGATGAACAGGCGCTGCTTCTGACCGCCGGACAGCTTGGCGAAGCGGCGGTCGAGGTGGCCGTCGAGACCGAGCCGTTCGGCGAGCGCCCGCCGGTCGGCGGGGTGCGGGTAGAAGGCGCTGTACAGCTCCAGCGCCTCCCCCACGGTCAGCTTGGGCTGGAGCTCGCTCTCCTGGAGCTGGGCGCCCAGCAGTTGGGTGACGGCGCGGCGGTCGACGGCGGGGTCCAGTCCGGCGACCCGGACCGTGCCCGCGTCGGGGACCCGCAGTCCCTCGACGCATTCGACCGTGGTGGTCTTGCCGGCCCCGTTGGGGCCGAGGATCCCGAAGATCTCCCCCTCGTCGACGGTGAAGGTCACCCCGTCGACCGCGGGGCGGCCGCCGTAGGCCTTGTGGACCCCGTTCACTTCGATGATTGCCATGCCCGTAAGGATTCCGTCGGGCGGGCGGCGCCGGTATCCACCGTCCCGCTCGGACCGGCATCAGCCGATCGGTTGACAGGGCGCTCCGACCCACGGCGTGTGTCCGGAAAACCACGTGAGCGATGTCAGTCGTGAACCATAGGCTCGCTCCTGATGCCCGAAGAACCTGCAGAGCCCACGGACCGGTCCGCCGTGCGCTCCCTCCTGCGACTGTGGCCCTATGTCAGACCGGTGCGCGTGCGCTGGATCAGTGCGGCGCTGGTGGCGGTACTCGCGTCCTGTCTCGCGCTGGTGATCCCGCTGGTCCTGAAGTGGATGGTGGACGGCCCCGTCGCGGACCGTGATCCCGGCGGGGTGTGGCTGGGGGCGCTCTGGCTGCTGCTGCTGGGGATCGTCGAAGCGGGGCTGTTCGGGCTCCGGCGGTGGCTCGTGGCCCGGCCCCTGGCCGGTGTCGAGGCGTCGATGCGCGCCGACCTCTACCGCCATCTGCAGCGGCTCCCGGTGGCGTTCCACGACCGCTGGCCCTCGGGGCAGCTGCTCTCGCGCGGGACCACGGACTTGATGCTGCTGCGGATGTTCCTGGCCTTCCCGCTGACGTTCCTGCTGGTCAACGGCACGACGATTCTGGTCGGTTTCGTCATCCTGTTCGCCCAGGAGTGGTCGCTGGGGCTGGTACTGCTCGCCCCCGCCGTCCCGCTGATGATCCTGTGCTCGGTGTTCGAGACGAAGTACGCCCTGGTGGCGCGCAGGGCACAGGACCAGGTCGGCGATCTGACGACGGTCGTCGAGGAGAGCGTGCTGGGCATCCGTATCGTCAAGGGATTCGGCCGCAACCGCAGCCAGGCGCTGGCCTTCCGCGCACTCGCGCGGCGGCTGCGGACCACGGAGCTGGGCAAGGCCCGGCTGCTCGCGGGGATCTGGGCGCTCATCACCGCCATTCCGGAGCTGGCGATCGGTGCCGCGCTGGTGCTCGGCACGATCGAGGTCGCGGACGGCGGCCTGTCGGCGGGCACGCTCGTCGCGTTCCTCTCGACGGCCCTGGCGCTGCGCTGGCCGGTCGAGTCGATCGGCTTCCTGCTGGCGATGAGCCAGGAGTCGGCGACGGCAGCCGACCGCTACTTCGAGGTCATGGACGTCGCGGAGGAGCCGGAGCCGGGGACGCCGGAGGAGGCGGCCGGGACGGCCGGGCAGGGCATCGTCTTCGAGGGGGTGGAGTTCCGCTACCCCGACGCCGACCCCGGCTCACCACCCGTCCTGGCCCGGATCGACCTGCGGATCCGTCCCGGCGAGACGATGGCCCTGGTGGGCGCCACGGGTTCCGGGAAGACGACGCTGACGGCGCTCGTCCCCCGGCTGCACGAGGCCACCGGCGGCCGGATCCTCCTGGACGGCGAGGACATCGCCACCATGGAGCGGCCCCGGTTGCGCGAGCTGGTGTCGGTGGCCTTCGAGGAACCGACCCTCTTCTCGGCGACCGTCGGGGAGAACGTACTGATGGGCGCGGAGGGCGCGAGCGAACAGGAGCTGAGCCGGGCGCTGTCGGTCGCGCAGGCCGGCTTCGTGCACGATCTGCCGCAGGGAGTCGACACGCAGGTCGGCGAGCAGGGGCTGAGCCTCTCCGGCGGCCAGCGGCAGCGCCTCGCACTGGCCCGTGCCGTGGTCGGCGGACCGCGCTTCCTGGTGCTCGACGACCCGCTCTCCGCCCTGGACGTGCACACGGAGACGCTGGTGGAGGCCGCGCTGCGGCGTGTGCTGGAGGACACGACGGCCGTGGTCGTCGCCCACCGGCCGTCCACGGTGATGCTGGCGGACCGGGTGGCCCTGCTGTCCGAGGGCCGGATCAGCGCCGTGGGAACCCATCAGGAACTCCTGCGCACCAACGCCGAGTACGCCTGGCTGATGTCCGGTGCCCGCGGCACCGGCGTCCCTGTCCCCGAGGAGGGCAGCACCCGATGACCAGTACGACTGCCGACGGACCCGCCCTCGCCGACGAGGACCTGACCGGGAAGAAGTCCGGCCCGGCGCCGGGCGACGGGGACCTGTTCGACGCCGATGCCCTGCCCGCCCCTCCGGGTGCCACCCGGGCGCTGCTGACCTCCCTGCTCGTCCCGCTGAAGGCCAGGGTGGTCGTGGCCTCCCTCCTGCTGCTCGTCCAGCAGGCCGCCGTGCAGGCGGGGCCGCTGCTCGTCGCGTACGCCATCGACAGCGGTGTGCCCGCCTTCCGCGACCACGACTACGGTCCGCTGGCCGCCGTGGGCGTCGGGTACGCGGTGTGCTCGATCGGTGCGGGGCTGCTCCAGTACGCCTTCATCCGGGCGGCCGCCCGGATCAACCAGGATGTCCTGCTCGATCTGCGTGGGCGGATCTTCCGCCACGCGCAGGCGCTGAGTGTGGACTTCCACGAGCGCTACACCTCGGGCCGGCTGATCTCCCGCTCGACCACGGATGTGGAGTCCCTGCGCGAGTTGCTGAGCGAGGGCCTGCAGGAACTCGTCGGGGTGGTCCTGTCGTTCGTGTCGATCTCCCTGATGCTGCTCTGGCTCGACCTCGGCATCGGCGCCATCGCCGTGGCCTCCTTCGCCCCTCTGTTCCTGCTGGTGCGGAGCTACCGGCGCAGGGCGTCCAAGGCGTACTCGGCGCGCTCCTCGGCGATCGCCGCGGTCATCGTGAAGTTCGCCGAGACGATGAACGGGATCCGTCCCGTGCAGGCCTTCCGCAGGGAGCACGCCAACGACAAGGACTTCGCGGTGTTCAACCGCCGCCATGAGCGGAGGAACGGCGACGCGCTGCTGGAGATGGCCCGCTACGTCGTCGGCTCCCGGCTCGTCGCCAACACCGCGGTGGCGTCGATGGTGCTCTGGGGCGCCCACCGGGTGGCTTCGGGCACGCTGGCGCTCGGTGTGCTGGCCGCGGCGGTGCTGTACCTGCGGCGACTGTACGACCCGATCGACCGGCTCGCGATGTTCCTCAACTCCTACCAGTCGGCGGCCGCTTCGCTGGAGAAGATCGCGGGTCTGCTCGCTCAGACGCCGGCGGTTCCCGAGCCCGTGGCGCCGAAGGCGCTGCCCGCCCTCGCCGGTGAGCACCCCGGCCGCGAGGTCACGTTCGACGGGGTGCGGTTCGCCTACCGCACGGGGGGCGAGGTCCTGCCACGCTTCGGCCTGACGATCCCGGCCGGCCAGACCGTGGCCGTGGTCGGCTCGACGGGTGCGGGCAAGTCGACGCTGGCCAAGCTGCTGGCGCGTTTCTACGACCCGACGGAGGGCCGGGTCCTGCTGGACGGTACCGATCTGCGGGACCTGGCGACGGCGGAGCTGCGCAGGGGTGTGGTGATGGTGACCCAGGAGGCGTTCCTGTTCTCCGGGACGATCGCCGAGAACATCGCGATCGGCCGTCCGGAGGCGACGCCCGAGGAGATCGAGCACGCGGCGAAGGCCATCGGGGCACACGACTTCATCAGCTCGCTGCCCGACGGGTACGACACGGATGTCCGCAAGCGGGGTGGCAGGATCTCCGCCGGACAGCGCCAGTTGGTCGCCTTCGCACGGGCGTTGCTCGCGGACCCGGCGGTGCTGATCCTCGACGAGGCCACGAGTTCGCTGGACATCCCGGGTGAGCGGGCGGTGCAGCGGGCGATGGACACGGTGCTGCACGGGCGCACGGCCGTCGTGATCGCCCACCGTCTCTCCACGGTCGAGATCGCCGACCGGGTCCTCGTGATGGAGCACGGCCGGATCGTGGAGGACGGCGCCCCGGCCGAACTCATCTGCGGTGCGGGCCGGTTCGCGGGACTGCACCGGGCATGGCGGGAGAGCCTGGCGTGAAGGGCCGTGGTCGCGAACCCCACGACGGGTAGCCCCGCGTCCCGTCCGCCCCGCGGGGTGAGACGGGGCCGGGCCGGCCCGAAGCCGTCAACCTCGCTCCGGCCGGCGGTGGGGAGCAGCGGCGGGTGGTCAGCGGGCGAGCGGCGGCCCCCTCCCGGCCACTCTGTTCGGATCCGGCCATACGTGCGCGCCGTCTCAGCACGTGGTCCCCTCCGCTTCCCCGCGCGGGACCCGGACGCGATGGACACCACGGGAAACCCCTATCTACCCTGCGGCGTACGGCAGTTGATCGTCACGGAAACGTTCCGCGCCATGGAAATGACACACGGCGAAACGTCCGCTTAACGAACACGGTTCTTCCGGCAACGGACGAATTCCAGCCATTATGTTGACGCGGTCCTGACACGCCCATGGTCCGGCTGGCACTCTTCCCCCGTTCCACGCACCGCCTGCTCCGCCCGGCCCGCTCACCCGGCCGGCCGTCGCCCCCTCGCAAAAGGAGTCCGCGTGAGACCCACGCCCAGCCGTCGTGCCACCGCGACAGGCGCTCTGATAGCCGCAGCCGCCCTCCTCGCCGTCGGAATCCAGGGCGGTGCCGCAACGGCCGCCCCCGAAAGCGCGACCGCGGCCCCCGCCGCAGCGACGAAGGGCGCCGACCCCGGCGCGCTCCCCGCGAAGCTCTCCCCCGCCCAGCGGGCCGAACTGCTCCGCGAGGCCAACTCCACCAAGGCGGCCACCGCCGAGGAACTCGGGCTCGGCGCCACGGAGAAGCTCGTGGTCCGCGATGTCGTCAAGGACGTCGACGGCACCACTCACACCCGCTACGAGCGCACGCTCGACGGCCTCCCCGTCCTCGGCGGCGACCTGGTCGTGTCCACGTCGGAGTTCGGGACGGCCGACGGCGTCACCAAGGCGTCCAAGGCGACCGGCGCACAGCTGAAGGCGGCGGGCACCACCGCGGACGTCGCGCCGGCCACCGCCGAGAAGCAGGCGCTCACCGCGGCCCGGGCCGACGGTTCGAAGAGCACCGAGGCGTCCAAGGCCCCGCGCAAGGTCGTCTGGGCGGCGAGCGGGACCCCCCAGCTCGCGTACGAGACCGTGGTCGGCGGCCTCCAGCACGACGGCACCCCGAACGAGCTGCACGTCATCACGGACGCCTCCTCCGGCGCCAAGCTCTACGAGTGGCAGGCCATCGAGAACGGCACCGGCAACACGCAGTACAGCGGACAGGTGACGCTGGGGACCTCCGGTTCCTCCGGCTCGTACAACCTGACCGACAGCGCGCGCGGCAGCCACAAGACGTACAACCTGAACCGCGGTACGTCCGGCACCGGGACCCTGTTCTCCGGCGCCGACGACGTCTGGGGCAACGGCAGCGCGTCGAACACCGAGACGGCCGCCGCCGACGCGCACTACGGGGCAGCGGAGACCTGGGACTTCTTCAAGAACGTCATGGGCCGCAGCGGCATCAGGGGCGACGGCGTCGGCGCGTACTCCCGCGTCCACTACGGCAACAACTACGTCAACGCCTTCTGGTCCGACAGCTGCTTCTGCATGACGTACGGCGACGGCAGCGGCAACGCCGCGCCGCTGACCTCGCTCGACGTGGCGGCGCACGAGATGAGCCACGGCATCACCTCCAACACCGCCGGTCTCAACTACAGCGGGGAGTCGGGCGGCCTCAACGAGGCGACCTCGGACATCTTCGCGGCGGGCGTCGAGTTCTACTCGGACACCGCCGAGGACCCCGGCGACTACGAGGTCGGCGAGAAGATCGACATCAACGGCGACGGCACCCCGCTGCGTTACATGGACAAGCCGAGCAAGGACGGCGCGTCCAAGGACTACTGGTACTCGGGCATCGGCTCGGTCGACGTCCACTACTCCTCGGGCCCGGCGAACCACTTCTTCTACCTGCTCTCCGAGGGCAGCGGCGCCAAGACCGTCAACGGGGTGGCCTACGACTCCCCGACGTCCGACGGCCTCCCGGTGACCGGCATCGGCCGGGACAAGGCGCTGCAGATCTGGTTCAAGGCGCTCACCACGAAGTTCACCTCCACCACGAACTACGCCGCGGCCCGCACCGGCACCCTCGCCGTGGCCGGTGAGCTGTACGGCACCACGAGCGCCGAGTACACCGCGGTCGCCAACGCCTGGGCCGGCATCGCCGTGGGCTCCCGCCCCGGCGGCGGCACCGACCCCGACCCGGGTGGCACGGTCTTCCAGAACACGACCGTCAAGGCCATCGCCGACCGGAGCACCACCAGCTTCCCGGTGGCCGTCAGCGGCGTCACCGGCAACGCTCCCAGTGACCTGTCGGTGGCGGTGAACATCAGCCACACCTACCGCGGTGACCTGGTCCTCGACCTGGTCGCCCCGGACGGGACGGCGTACCGCCTGAAGAACTCCTCGTCGAGCGACTCCGCGGACAACGTGGTGGAGACCTACACGGTCAACGCCTCGTCCGAGGTGGCCAACGGTACGTGGAACCTCAAGGTCCAGGACGCCTACTCGGGCGACACCGGCACCTTCAACAGCGTCAAGCTCACCTTCTGAGCCTCCTCCGCGGGCGCTGAGCAGGCCGCGCGGAACACGGAAGCCGGAAGCCTGACGGCCCGGGGGAGCACCGCTCCCCCGGGCCGTCGCGCGTTCGGCCGGGGGCGCGTTCAGCCCGGGACGTTCTGCTCGGCCCAGACGACCTTGCCGGTCGCCGTGCGGCACGAACCCCACCTGCGGCACAGCAGGTTGATGAGCTGCAGCCCCCGGCCGCCCTCGTCGCTGACGTCGGCGTGCTGGATCTGCGGCAGGTCGGGCCCGGTGTCGGCGAGCTCCACCTGGAGCCGCTCGTCGTACAGCAGCCGCAGCCGGCCCGGACCGCCGCCGTAGCGCAACGCGTTGCCGACCAGCTCGCTGACGACCAGTTCCGTCACGTCCGTGAGTTCGTCGAGGCCCCACCGGGTGAGCTGCTCGGTGATCAGCTTGCGCGCGGTGGAGGCGGGATTGCCCTCCTTGGGCAGGTCCCACTCCCGCAACTTCATGGCGGACGGCGGCTCGTGGCCCCCGGCGACCAGCAGCACGGCCTCGTCGAAACGGCCGTCGTCCCGCCGCGGCGAGGTGAGCGGGCCTCCGGCGTCGAGCTGCTCCGGCGGCATCGCGGCCACGGCCGCGCGCAGCCCCTCCAGCTGTACGTCCACGTCGTCGGTCCTGGTCTTGATCAGCCCGTCGGTGTACAGCACCAGCCGGCCACCCGCCGGGCCGCGCAGCCTCAGCGGGTCGTACGGGATGACCCCGGCGCCCAGCGGCGCACCGACCGGCACGTCGAGGTAGCGGGCGGTGCCGCCCGCGTCCACCAGCAGCGGCGGCGGATGGCCCGCGCTCGCGATGGTGTAGCTGGAGTCCGCCGGGTCGTAGACCGCGCACAGGCAGGTGGCGACCTGGTCGTCCTCCAGGTCGCGGGTCGCCAGGTCCAGCCGGGCGAGCACCCGGTCGGGTGCGATGTCCAGCATCATGAGCGTCCGGGCGACGGCCCGCAGCCGGCCCATCGTGGCGGCGGCGGGCAGACCGTGGCCGGTGACGTCGCCGACGACCAGCGCCGTACGCCCGCTGGGCAGTGCCACCACGTCGTACCAGTCGCCACCCACCCCGTGCGCCTCGACGGCGGGCGCGTAATGGGCGTGCACCCGCAGGCCCGGGGTGTGGGGGGTGGCGCGCGGCAGCAGGGAACGCTGCAGCGAGACGACGTGCTCCCGCTCGCGCCCGTAGAGCCGGGCGTTGTCGATGAACACGGCTGCCATGGAGCCGAGTTGACCCGCGAGATTCAGGTCGGCACGGTTGAAGGGCGGGCTGTTCCCGGCGCGTACGAAATCGGCGGAGCCCAGCAGGACACCGCGGGCGATCAGCGGAACGGCCATGTAGCTGTGGACGCCCTGCCGCCGCATCGCCGCGGCCGCGCTCCGGGTGGGCGTGACGCGCTCGTAGTCATCCGGAGTCATCCGGCTGACCAGCACGGGCCGGCCGTTGCGCAGACACTCGGTGGTCAGCAGCGTCTCGCGGCGCTCCCGGTGGTCGACGACCTGGCCCACCGGTGAGGGTTCCAGCTCGTTCAGCGCGTCGATGGCCCGGACCGCCATGGCACGGGTGACGGGGACCGCCGCGCCGGTGACGCGCTCGCCCTCCTCGCCGCGCAGCACGGACTCCAGCACGTCGACGGCCGCGGCGTCGGCCAGTCTCGGGACGCTGAAACCGGCCAGCTCCTCGGCCGTGCGCTCCAGGTCGAGGGTCGTGCCGATCCGGGTGCTCGCGGCGTTGAGCCAGCGCATCCGGGCCGCGGTGGTGAAGCGGTCGCCCCGCAGCGGGACGGATTCAGGGCGGCGGATGTGCAGCGGCCGGGAGGTGCCGTTCCGCGCGGCCAGCCGACGGGTCAGGCGCCTCGCTCGGCCTCCGCCGCCGTTCGCCGTGCTGACCTCCACTCGCGCCCCGCCGGGACGCCTCGCTGTCACGTCGGTGACTGCTGGGCGACACCGGCACGTTTTCATGTTAGCGAGGTCACGGCGGAAACACCCCTGCCGCTTCTTCCCCCGGGACCGGCGGGCACAGCGGTGGGCCGGGCGCCGCACGCACGCACGCCCGGCCCGCCGCGAGCCGGTGCGTCAGCGCAGGAGCATTCCACCGCCGTCGCCCGTGGCGGCGTTCGGCACCGCGACCAGGCCGAGTTCCGCACCCGAGGCGAGCCGCGGATGCGACGGCAGGACCCGCACGGTGTAGCCGTAGGGACCCGTGCGGTCGAGGGCGAGCGGGCCCTCGTACAGCCAGCGGTCCTCCAGGTCGTGCCCGCCGGCCGGCTTCAGCGGAAACGTCCGGGCCTCCGCGATCGCGTCGCCGGAGTCGACCCGCCCGGCGACCACCTGCACCTCCACGTCCTCCGGGTCGAGACCGCCCAGGGCGATCCGGACCCGGAGCGCCAAGGTGGACCCCAGCTCGGCGGAACCGCCGACGACCGTGTCGACGGAGGCCTCCACGTGGTCGACCGCCACCTGCGGCCAGGCCGTACGGATCCTGGCCTTCCAGGAGGCGAGCTCGCGGGCGGCCACGGGCTCCAGAGCCCTGCGGGACAGCGCCGCGGGAGCGTAGAGCCTTTCGACGTACTCCCGCACCATGCGGCCCGCCAGGACCTTGGGGCCCAGGGTGACCAGCGTGCGGCGGACCATCTCGATCCACCGCTCGGGAAGGTCCTCGGCGTTGCGGTCGTAGAAGCGGGGGGCGACCCGGTCCTCGATCAGCGCGTACAGGGCGTTGGCCTCCAGCTCGTCGCGCCGCTCCTCGTTCGTGGCGGAGCCGTCGGCGGTGGGGATCGCCCAGCCGAAGTCGGGCTCGAACCACTCGTCCCACCAGCCGTCGCGGACGGAGAGGTTGAGGCAGCCGTTGAGCGCCGCCTTCATGCCGCTGGTGCCGCAGGCCTCCAGGGGGCGCAGCGGGTTGTTGAGCCAGACGTCGCAGCCCGGGTAGAGCTTCTGCGCCATCCCCATGCCGTAGTCGGGCAGGAACACGATGCGATGGCGCACCCGCGGGTCGTCCGAGAACCGCACCAGTTCCTGGACCAGCCGCTTGCCGCCGTCGTCGGCGGGGTGGGCCTTGCCGGCGACGACGATCTGGATCGGGTGCGTCGGATGGAGCAGCAGCTCCCGCAGCCGGTCGCGGTCGTGCAGCATGAGCGTGAGGCGTTTGTACGAGGGCACCCGGCGGGCGAAGCCGATGGTCAGCACGTCCGGGTCGAGGACACCGTCGATCCAGCCCAGTTCGGCGGTGCCCGCGCCGCGCCTGCGCCAGGAGGCGTAGAGCCGTTTGCGCACCTCGGTGACGAGCTGCTCGCGCAGCCCCCGGCGCAGGTCCCAGATCTCGCGGTCGGGGACGGAGGTCACGGCGTCCCAGCGCCTGGGTGTGCCGGCCGTCCCGCCGTCGGCACCGGTCTCCCCGGTCTCGGCTCCGGCGAGGGCGTTCTGCGCGCGGGCGGAGCCGAATGTGCCGGCGCCGAGCCGGAGAACCTCGGGGGCGACCCAGGTCGGGGCGTGCACCCCGTTGGTCACGGAGGTGATCGGCACCTCGGAGGGGTCGAATCCCGGCCACAGCCCGGAGAACATCTCCCGGCTGACGGCTCCGTGCAGGGTGGAGACCCCGTTGGCGCGCTGGGCGAGCCGCAGCCCCATCACCGCCATGTTGAAGAGCTCGGGCTCGCCGCCGGGGTAGGTCTCCATCCCGAGGCGCAGGATCCTGTCCACGCCGACCCCGGGCAGCTCGCCGTCGTCACCGAAATGACGGGCGACGAGCTGGCGCTCGAACCGGTCTATCCCGGCGGGCACCGGGGTGTGCGTGGTGAAGACCGCGCCGGCCCGGACGACTTCCAGCGCGGCGTCGAAGTCCAGGCCGGTCTCGGAGAGTTCCCGGATCCGCTCCAGACCGAGGAATCCGGCGTGCCCCTCGTTGGTGTGGAACACCTCGGGAGCCGCGTGCCCGGTGAGACGGCAGTAGGTGCGCACGGCGCGCACCCCGCCGATGCCGAGCAGCATCTCCTGCAGCAGCCGGTGGTCGCTGCCGCCGCCGTAGAGCCGGTCGGTGACGTCGCGCTCGCCCGGTGCGTTCTCCTCCACGTCGGAGTCCAGGAGGAGCAGGGGGACACGCCCGACCCGGGCCTGCCAGATCGAGGCGTGGAGCGAGCGCCCGCCGGGCAGGGCGAGCACGACCCTGCTGGGGGTGCCGTCGGCCTCCCGCAGGAGGGTGAGCGGCAGCTCGTTGGGGTCGAGGACGGGGTAGTGCTCCTGCTGCCAGCCGTCCCGGGAGAGGCTCTGGCGGAAGTAGCCGTGCCGGTAGAGCAGGCCGACCCCGATGAGCGGTACGCCCAGGTCGCTGGCGGCCTTCAGATGGTCACCGGCCAGGATGCCGAGCCCGCCCGAATACTGGGGCAGGGCGGCGGTGACGCCGAATTCGGGTGAGAAGTAGGCGATGGCGGCGGGGAGCTCCGCGCCCTGGGAGAGCTGGTTCTGATACCACCTCGGGCCGCCGAGGTACTCCCGGAGGTCCTCGGACACCTCGGTGAGCCGGCGCAGGAACTGCTGGTCCCCGGCCAGCTCGGCGAGGCGCGCGGCGGAGACGGCGCCGAGCAGGCGCACGGGGTCGGCGTCCGCGGGCCGCCAGCCCTCCGGGTCGGCCGCCTGGAAGAGCTGTCGGGTCTCGGTGTGCCAGGACCAGCGCAGGTTGTGGGCGAGGTCGCTGAGCGGTCGCAGGGGTTCGGGGAGGACGGGACGCACGGTGAATCGACGAATGGCCTTCACGTATCCCACCTTTACAGGGGACGTACGGATCCGAGGGGACGCACGACGGTGGGCGCCCTCTCCGTCACCCTCGACGGTAGCGGCGTGCCGCCGAACGCGACCACGGCGCGCGACCGGCTCAGTGGGTCCGCCCCGACGCGGTCCACCCGCCCCCGTTCCCCTGCGCTGCACCGGGCGCGCCCTCTCCCTGCCACCTCCCGCGCCACTCCGGCCACCGAGGTCCCGTCGGCCCCTCGTACCTCTGCCGCCGCATGGGCCAGATGCGCCAGTTACGCCCCCATCTGTCACGGGCGATATGGCTGATTTCCCCACCTCGCTCGGGCTTGTGGCACCCCGCACCACAGGGAAGGCTGCGGAGGTGCCCGCGTGGCGGCCGGGGGACCGGCGCGCGGCCCACAGCGTGTGCACCGGTTGCACCCAGGAGTTAACACACCGCCGGGTTGGCCGCCCGAAAGCGGTGGGAAGGCTCCCCCGGTGACGATCCGGTCCGCCCGTCGCGGACCGGGCCGTCACCCCCGCGCTGCACATCCCAGGTGCCCCGGTCCGAGCACGAACCGCCCGCGCACCTGCCATTCGAGTGCCATTCGAGTGAACGCGGACAGGAGCGGCCATGCCCACAGCCCGCCAGCCGACAACCGAGCAGCTACAAAGGACGCAACCCCACCATCGCGGCGCGCGCGGTCAGCCCTTCACGCCCACGTCGCGCGCCGTGCATGCCGAGCTCCCACCCCCAGGTGATTCCATGATCGGTCGCATTCCCGTCCTGGACGTCCGTCCGCTCGTCGACTGCGGCAGGCGGCCCGCCAAAGCCGTCGCGGGCGAGACCTTCGAGGTCAGCGCCACCGTGTTCCGCGAGGGCCACGACGCCGTGGCCGCCAACGTCGTCCTGTGCGACCCGAACGGACGGCCCGGCCCCTGGACGCCGATGCGTGAGCTCGCGCCGGGCACGGACCGGTGGGGCGCCGACGTCACCCCGGAGTCCGAGGGCCGCTGGACGTACACCGTCGAGGCGTGGAGCGATCCGGTCACCACCTGGCGCGCCCGCGCGCAGATCAAGATCCTGGCGGGCATCGACGTCGCGCTGGTCCTCGACGAGGGGGCCGAGCTGTACGCCCGCGCCGCCGAGGGCGTACCCAAGAAGGACGGGCGGGAGGCCGTGCTGGCCGCCGTCGACGCGCTGCGCGACGCGAAACGCCCGGCGGCCGGCCGGCTCGCGGCCGCGCTGACCGCCGAGGTGGACGAGGCGCTCGGCCGCCACCCCCTGCGCGAGCTGGTCACCGCCTCCCGGCCGCTGCCGCTGACGGTGGAGCGCCGGCGCGCCCTGTACGGCTCCTGGTACGAGCTGTTCCCGCGTTCCGAGGGTGCGCGGGAGGAGCCGGTGGCGCCCCCGAAGCCCGCCCGGAAGCCACGGGCCACGAAGACCGCCGCCACGCCCGCCAAGGTCACCCCCGCCCGGAAGAAGGCCCGGGCGGCCGTCAGCGCGGAGCTCCCGCCGCCGGCTCCCCGGATGATCAGCGGCACGTTCCGGACCGCCGCCGAGCGGCTTCCCGCAGTCGCCGCGATGGGCTTCGACGTCGTCTACCTCCCGCCGATCCATCCCATCGGCACCACGCACCGCAAGGGCCCCGACAACAGCCTCACCCCCGGGGACGGCGACCCGGGAGTGCCCTGGGCGATCGGTTCGGCCGAGGGCGGCCACGACGCCGTCCATCCGGATCTCGGCACCCTCGATGACTTCGACCACTTCGTCGCGACGGCCCGCACCCTGCGGATGGAGATCGCGCTGGACTTCGCCCTCCAGTGCTCGCCGGACCACCCCTGGGTGACGGAGCATCCGGAGTGGTTCCACCACCGCCCGGACGGAACCATCGCCTACGCCGAGAACCCGCCCAAGAAGTACCAGGACATCTATCCGATCGCGTTCGACACGGACATGCCCGGAATCGTCACGGAGACCGTGCGCGTCCTGCGGTTCTGGATGGAGCACGGCGTACGGATCTTCCGTGTCGACAATCCGCACACCAAGCCGGTGGTCTTCTGGGAGAAGGTGATCGCCGACATCAACCGCACCGACCCGGACGTCATCTTCCTGGCGGAGGCCTTCACCCGCCCCGCGATGATGCGCACGCTGGCCTCGGTCGGCTTCCAGCAGTCGTACACGTACTTCACCTGGCGTAACACGAAGCAGGAACTCACCGAGTACGTCACCGAGCTTTCGGGCGAGAGTTCCTCGTACATGCGGCCCAACTTCTTCGTGAACACGCCCGACATTCTTCCCGGTTACCTCCAGGAGGGCGGCCGTCCCGCCTTCGGGACCCGGGCCGTGCTGGCCGCGACGCTGTCCCCCTCCTGGGGTGTGTACGCGGGCTTCGAGCTGTACGAGAACACCCCGGTGCATCCCGGGAGCGAGGAGTACCAGAACTCGGAGAAGTATCAGCTCAGGCCCAGGGACTGGGAGTCGGCGGAACGTGAGGGCCGCTCGCTCGCTCCACTGATCACCTCGCTCAACCGGATCCGGCGTCGCCATCCGGCGCTCCAGCAACTGCGCGACGTCCACTTCCACCCGGTCGACAACGAGGCACTGATCGCCTACAGCAAGCGCTCCGGCCCGGACACCGTCCTGGTGGTCGTCAACCTCGACCCTCACCACACCCAGGAGGCCACGGTCTCGTTGGACATGCCGCGTCTCGGCCTCGACTGGCACGAGAGCGTGCCGGTGCGCGACGAGCTCACCGGCGACACCTATCACTGGGGCAGGACCTTCTATGTGCGTCTGGAGCCGGGTACGGCACCGGCGCACATCGCGGCCCTGCGACCGTCCCCGCCGACCGGAGGGTCACCCACACCATGATCGTCAATGAGCCTGTCCACGACCTGTTCGAGGACACTCCCGCCAAGGACCGCGATCCCGACTGGTTCAAGCGCGCCGTCTTCTACGAGGTACTCGTCCGGTCCTTCCAGGACTCCAACGGGGACGGCGTCGGTGACCTCAAAGGCCTCACCGCCAAGCTGGACTACCTGCAGTGGCTGGGCGTCGACTGCCTGTGGCTGCCGCCGTTCTTCAAGTCACCACTGCGCGACGGTGGTTACGACGTCTCCGACTACACCGCCGTGCTGCCCGAATTCGGCGACCTCGCCGACTTCGTGGAGTTCGTCGATGCCGCGCACCAGCGCGGCATGCGCGTGATCATCGACTTCGTCATGAACCACACGAGTGATCAGCACGACTGGTTCCAGCAGTCCCGCACGGACCCGGACGGGCCGTACGGCGACTACTACGTCTGGGCGGACGACGACAAGCAGTTCCCGGACGCCCGGGTCATCTTCGTCGACACGGAGACCTCCAACTGGACCTTCGACCCGGTCCGCAAGCAGTACTACTGGCACCGGTTCTTCTCGCACCAGCCCGATCTCAACTACGAGAACCCGGCGGTGCAGGAGGAGATCATCTCCGCCCTGCGCTTCTGGCTGGACCTCGGCATCGACGGCTTCCGGGTCGACGCGGTGCCCTACCTCTACCAGCGCGAGGGCACCAACTGCGAGAACCTCCCCGAGACCCACGGCTTCCTCAAGCGGGTCCGGAAGGAGATCGACGCCAACTACCCGGACACCGTGCTGCTGGCCGAGGCCAACCAGTGGCCCGAGGACGTCGTCGACTACTTCGGCGACTACACGGCCGGCGGCGACGAGTGCCACATGGCGTTCCACTTCCCGGTGATGCCCCGCATCTTCATGGCCGTACGGCGCGAGAGCCGCTACCCGGTCTCGGAAATCCTGGCGAAGACCCCGGAGATCCCGTCGGGCTGTCAGTGGGGCATCTTCCTGCGCAACCACGACGAGCTCACGCTCGAAATGGTCACGGACGAAGAGCGCGACTACATGTACGCGGAGTACGCCAAGGATCCACGGATGCGGGCCAACATCGGCATCCGCCGGCGTCTCGCACCACTCCTGGACAACGACCGCAACCAGATCGAGCTGTTCACGGCGCTGCTGCTGTCCCTGCCCGGCTCCCCGATCCTCTACTACGGGGACGAGATCGGGATGGGCGACAACATCTGGCTGGGCGACCGTGACGCCGTACGCACCCCGATGCAGTGGACACCCGACCGCAACGCCGGGTTCTCCTCCAGTGATCCGGGCCGGCTCTACCTCCCCACGATCATGGACCCGGTCTACGGCTACCAGGTCACCAACGTCGAGGCGTCGATGGCCTCGCCGTCGTCGCTGCTGCACTGGACGCGGCGGATGATCGAGATCCGCAAGCAGAATCCGGCGTTCGGCCTCGGCTCGTACAGCGAACTGCCGTCGTCGAACCCGGCGGTGATCGCGTTCACCCGCGAGTACAAGGACGATCTCGTGCTGTGCGTCCACAACTTCTCGCGGTTCGCACAGCCGACGGAGCTCGACCTGCGGGCCTTCGACGGGCGTCATCCGGTGGAGCTGATCGGCGGGGTGCGCTTCCCCGCCGTCGGTCAGTGGCCCTACCTGCTGACACTCGCGGGGCACGGTTTCTACTGGTTCCGGCTGCGGAAGGATGCTCCGGTCAGCTGACCACCGGTGACGGCCGGCTGACGGCGCCTCGCCCTGCGGGGCGCCACCCGCGGGGCGGTTTCCGCCGCCCCGCACGGGGCACTCTCCTCCCATATCGAGCACTTCCTGACTCTTCCTGGCCCTTCTGGACCCTTTGTGGCCCATTGATCGAGCATTGATCGAGTCCATACGAACATTTCCTCACCCGACACGTCCCGCACAGCCGGACAGCCATTGCCGCAATCCGGGACACTCTTCGCATCCTGTGGTGTGCCCGGGGAAAGGACGCGATGCCATGTCGGAGGCTGCATCCACTCGAGTCGCCCTGGCGAAGAGCACAACATCGAGAAAGACGACAAGAAGACATTCGACGAGTGCCACGGGCCCCACGGCCCTGCTGGCGTCACTCGCCCCGCTGCTCCACGAGTGGGTGCCCCGGCAGCGGTGGTTCGCGGGCAAGGGGCAGCCGGTCACCGGCTTCTCCCTCGTCGCGGGCACCGAGATACTGCCTCTGGACACCACGGGTACGACCCCCGGACTGCTGCATCTACTCGTCCGGGTGCACCAGCCGAGCAGCCGCTCCGCGCATGCCCAGGGAGACTGCTACCAGCTCCTGCTCGGCGTGCGCACCACGCTTCCCCCACATCTGGCCGGCGCCCGGATCGGCCAGGTCACGGACGGTCCGCTGGCGGGCCGCACCCTGTACGAGGGGCTGCACGACCCGCGCGTCGCCGACCTTCTGCTGGAACGATTCCGTACGCCCGGATCCCTCGGTCTCCTCCGCTTCGACCGGGCGGAGCCCATCCCGCCGGACCTCACCCCGCGCTTCCTGGACACCGAGCAGTCCAACTCCTCGCTCGTCTACGGGGACGCGCTCATCCTGAAGATCTTCCGGCGGGTCTTCCCCGGCACCAACCCCGACCTCGAGCTGCCGCTCGCGCTGGGCCGCGAGGGCTGCGGCCGGGTGCCCGCTCCGGTGGCCTGGTTCGAGGCGACGACGGCCCCGGAGCCGCTCACGCTCGGCGTGCTGCAGCCGTTCCTGCGCGGCGCCCAGGACGGCTGGCAGCTCGCGCTGGCCGCCCTGGCCGCCGGGCGGGACTTCGTGCCCGAGGCGCACGCGCTCGGCCGGGCGACCGCCGAGGTGCACACGGCCCTCGCCGCCGCACTGCCGACGCCGCCCCTGGCCCACGAACGCACCAGGGACCTGGTGGCCGGGATGGTGGAGCGCCTGGAGGCCGCCGCCCAGGCGGTCCCGGCACTCGTCCCGCACGTACCGGGGCTGCGCACCGCCTTCGACGCCGTCGCGGCCCTCGGGGACACCGGGCGCGGCTGGGCGGCGCAGCGGGTCCACGGGGATCTGCACCTCGGCCAGACCCTGCGGGGCGACGACGGCTTCTGGTCGCTGATCGACTTCGAGGGCGAGCCGGCCAAGCCGCTGCCCGAACGCCGCAGTCCGCAGCCGACCGTGCGCGACGTCGCGGGGATGCTCCGGTCCTTCGACTACGCGGCCCGCTCGCACCATCCGTGGAACCCCGCATGGGCGGCCCGCTGCCGTGCCGCGTACTGCGAGGGCTATGCCGCAGCGGCGGGCTCCGATCCGCGCTCCGAGCCGGAGCTGCTGCGCGCCCATGAGACCGACAAGGCGGTGTACGAGGTGCTGTACGAGGCCCGGCACCGCCCCGACTGGCTCCCGGTGCCGATGGCCGCCATCCGGCGCCTGGCGGCCACGCCCGTGTGACCTCCCGTTCCCTCCACCCACCCCGTGACCGTGTGACCTCCACTTCCCACCGCCCATCCCCCGCGCCCTACGAGTCTTCCGAGGAGGCTGTCTCTGTGACCGCCCGCAAGCCGTCCCGCAAGCCGTCCGAGCCCATCGAGGTCCCGCCCACGGCCAAGCCGGTGACCACCGAGGTCACCGCCCCGGCCGCGGCGCCCGCCCCCGCTCCCGCCACAGCTCCTGCCGCCGCTTCCGCCACCGGCGGGGGCGCGACTTCGGAGACCACTCCGCCGCCCGCCAAGCGGGCCCGGGCCAGGAAGACGACCGCGGCGGCCACCAAGACCCCGCCCCGGCCCCGGCGCGGTGGAGGCAGCAAGAACGTGCTGCCGGCCCCCGCCCTGGACGACGCGGACCGGGGCCGGCTGCTCGCCGGTGAGCACCACGATCCGCACGGTGTCCTGGGCGCGCACCCGGCCTCGGGCGGAGTGCTCTTCCGCGCGCTGCGCCCCTTCGCGCGTTCGGTGACGGTGCTGGCCGAGGGCAAGCAGTCCGAGCTGCAGAGCGACGGTGACGGCTTCTTCTCGGGCGTCCTGCCACTGCCCGCCGTGCCCGACGGGTACCGCCTGCGGGTCGCCTACGACGACAACACGATCGAGGTGGAGGACCCGTACCGGTTCCTGCCCGCCATCGGCGAACTCGATCTGCATCTGATCGGCGAGGGCAGGCACGAGGAG
Source organism: Streptomyces sp. NPDC005794 (assembly GCF_042871445.1). Classification (NCBI taxonomy): domain Bacteria; kingdom Bacillati; phylum Actinomycetota; class Actinomycetes; order Kitasatosporales; family Streptomycetaceae; genus Streptomyces; species Streptomyces sp. NPDC005794. The sequence continues at coordinate 284,773 of NZ_JBIAIN010000003.1, read as the reverse complement.
CTGTGGAAGGCACTCGGCTCCCAGCCGATGGAGCACCAGGGCGTCGCGGGCACCCGGTTCACCGTCTGGGCACCGAACGCGCGGGGGGTGCGCGTCGCGGGCGACTTCACCTACTGGGACGGCACGGCCCTCCCCATGCGCTCCCTCGGCTCCACCGGCGTCTGGGAGCTGTTCCTCCCCGGCGTCGGCGAAGGCGCCGTGTACAAGTACGACATCAGCAGGCCCGACGGCTCGCACACCCAGCGCGCCGACCCGATGGCCCGCTCCACCGAGGTGCCGCCCGCGACCGCCTCGGTGGTCACCGCGTCGCACCACGTGTGGCAGGACGAGGACTGGATGGGCCACCGGGGTGACCGCCCGGTCCACGAGTCCCCGTTCTCGGTCTACGAGGTCCATCTGCCGTCCTGGCGCCCGGGCCTCAGCTACCGCCAGCTGGCCTCTCAACTCCCGGCGTACGTACGGGAGCTGGGCTTCACCCATGTGGAGCTGATGCCGGTCTCCGAGCACCCCTTCGGAGGGTCCTGGGGCTACCAGGTCACCGGCTTCTACGCGCCGACGTCCCGCATGGGCACCCCGGACGACTTCCGCTTCCTGGTCGACGCGCTGCACGCGGCGGGCATCGGCGTCCTCATGGACTGGGTGCCGGCGCACTTCCCCCGCGACGACTGGGCGCTCGCCGAGTTCGACGGCCGCCCGCTGTACGAGCACTCCGACCCGAACCGGGCCGCGCACCCGGACTGGGGCACGCTGGAGTTCGACTACGGCCGCAAGGAGGTGCGGAACTTCCTGGTCTCCAACGCCACGTACTGGTGCGAGGAGTTCCACATCGACGGCCTGCGGGTCGACGCGGTGGCCTCCATGCTCTACCTCGACTACTCCCGCGAGGACGGCCAGTGGTCGCCGAACGAGCACGGGGGCCGGGAGAACCTGGACGCGGTCGCCTTCCTCCAGGAGATGAACGCGACGGTCTACCGGCGCAACCCCGGCGTCGTCACGATGGCGGAGGAGTCCACCGCCTGGGACGGCGTCACCCGCGCCACGGACCACAGTGGTCTCGGCTTCGGCCTGAAGTGGAACATGGGCTGGATGCACGACTCGCTGGTGTACATGTCCAAGGAGCCCATCCACCGCAAGTACCACCACGACGAGATGACCTTCTCGATGGTGTACGCGTACAGCGAGAACTACGTGCTGCCGATCTCGCACGACGAGGTGGTGCACGGCAAGCAGGCGCTGGTCACCAAGATGCCCGGCGACTGGTGGCAGCGGCGGGCGAACCACCGCGCGTACCTCGGCTACATGTGGGCCCACCCGGGTAAGCAACTCCTCTTCATGGGACAGGAGTTCGCGCAGGGCGCCGAGTGGTCCGAGGGCCACGGCCCGGACTGGTGGCTGCTCGACGAGACGTACGAGGCCTCCGGCGACCACCGGGGCGTACGCAACCTGGTCACGGACCTCAACGGGGTGTACAACGCGCTGCCCGCACTCTGGCAGCGGGACACCGTGCCGGAAGGTTTCAGCTGGATCGACGGGGGCGCCGCCGAGGACAACGCGTTCGCGTTCGTGCGGTACGACGCGGACGGGTCGCCGCTGATCGCCGTCTCCCACTTCTCCCCGGTGGTGCGGAACGACTACCGCATCGGCGTACCGGACGGCCCGGAGGCCTGGGTGGAGGTCATCAACACGGACGCGGCCCGTTACGGCGGCGGCGACGTGCGCAACGAGGAGCCGCTGAAGCCGGAGGCCGTACCGGCGCACGGCAGGGACACCAGCATCACGCTGACGCTCCCACCGCTGGCGACGGTCTGGCTGCGGCCGGCCTGACGGCCGGGGAGCAGGCGGCGCACCCGGACGGAACCGGGTGCGCCGCACCACGCCCGTGGTGATGAGAAGGGGACGCCCGTGACGCCCCTGCGAGCGAGTGCGACCTGCCCTACTTGAACTTGTACGAGCAGGGCTTGCCCGGGTCCTTCTTGGTGTCGACCACCGTCTTGCCGTCAAAGACGATCGAACACGTCGCCCGGGGGGCGTATGTACCGTCGGCCGTCATCATGTGGCCGGGCGCAGCGATCACCAGCCGGCCGACCTCCTGCTCGGCGCCTCGCGCCGCGATGGTGGCCGTCTTCGACCAGGGCAGGGTCACCTTCGGGGTCTCGGACTCGTCGAGGGTGTACATGACGATGCCCGTGCCCTCACCCTCGATCTTGATGGTGACCTCGTGCGAGGGGCCCTCAGAGACGCCGCTGCCGCCGGATTCCTCCGACTTCTCGGCCTGCGGACTCGCGGAACTCGCCGCCTTGCCGGTGTCGGCGGGCTTCTCCTCGCCACCACCGCAGCCCGTCAGCAGAGCGGCCGCCAGAACGAAGGCCGTCGCGGTAAGCGTCTTGCGCATTGTTCCCCCATGATCGGTGTCCCCCGGCGCGCTCGGCACGCCCCGGGTCCCGGAAGAGCCTAGTCAGCCGCACCGACAGCCTTCCCGACGGCCTCGGCCGACGGCTGGAAGGCCCTTGCCTGGGAGCCCTCAGGGCGCCCGCATCAGGTTGCGCATGCTGCCCACCAGCGCCTTGACGTCGCGCCCACCGGGCAGTTCGGCCGCCGGGTCCTCGATGGCTCCGGCCCCCGCCTGGACGGTGGTGCGGCAGGGGCGGCAGAGGCCGTCCGGGAGGGCCTCCGCCGGGCCGGGCCGACCGCATTCCGCGCACTCGACCAGGAGCGGGCGCACCTCGGGCGCGGCCAACCCAGGGGGAGGAGCGTCGGGCAGCCGGGGCGGGAGTTTGTCGATGAGGCGACGACGTACGAAGCCGACGGGCGAGCCGATCGGGGAGGGGAGGCCGGAGGTCAGGGCCTGGGTGAGGTAGTCGGCGTCCACCCCACGGGCGAACCACTCCGCGGCGAACCGCTCCAGCGCGGCGCAGTCCCCGGCGGAGAGTGCCAGCCTGGGTTCGATGCGGCCGAGCCGGGCGAGGGCAAGGTAGGCGGGCGAGGGAGCGGAGTCGTCCGAGGCCGGGTCGGCCGTCTGCCTCTGCTGCGGTACGGAGACCGGCTCTTCAGCAGGTACCCAGGGCGGCGGCGGTGCGGGCGCTTCCTGCACGGACGAGCCCTCTCCCCCGGTCGCCTCGCCTGTGAGGTGGTTGGCCCACCACTCGTTGTCGCGGGCGGCACGGGACCAGTACGTACGGGTCACCCAGCGGCTCTGGCCGAGCGATTCGACGCGGCAACGTACGTGACGGAGATGCCCGGCGACCGCGAGCGTGCGCAGGGCGGTGCCGATGGCCATCTGTCCGTACAGCGGGAGGTCCTTGGCGAGCGACTTGATATCCATGGCCGCACCGTCGGGGAGATGGTCCACGTACCCGGCGACGTACCGCTCGCGCTCGGGGAGGAGGGCGAAGTCGGACGCCTGAGGCGCCGGTTGATCCGGCACGGAGCGCTTGCCGTAGCCGGTGCGGGCCTGGCGGTACGAGCGTGAGGGTGCGGGGGCGCACAGGGCGGAGCTAGGGTGCTGGGTAGCCACGGGATCGGCCTCTTCGATCTTGGGGTGAGACCCCGGATGGTGCTGCTAACACCGTGCCGGGGTCGTTTCGTTGAGGGCACCGTAAGCACCCGCGACTCTGCGCCGCAACCCGGTCACTATTAGTCATACTTGCTGGCCGTGACGGGGTGGGGAGGGTGGGTAGGTTTTCCCAACCCCTTCTTTTTTCCCCCCGGATGTACAACACCGCTCGAATCTTGGCTCCCGGATTCCGACCCCCGAATCCCGAAGCTCAAGCGCCGGGCCGGGGGCCTCACACGTACCCCCGAAAGAGTGACCGGACCGCATCCGACGCTCGAACCCCGTCCCCCGAGACCCGAGTTCCGGGACTCGGGCTTCGGAGTGAGCTACGGCCTTCCTCCCCCGCGCAGCGAAGAGAGCACCAGCCGCCCGTAACGCGTCGCGAGAGCGCCAGCGGTCACTACAACGGAAATTCCGAGCGCAACGAGTAGGTGACTGACGGATTCATCCCCGAGAACTTGAAGCACGCCGAGCGAGGTTCCGAGTGGCAGGCCCAGAATCGTGAGCGTCCCCAGCGCACCGCTGATCTGCTGGCTCTCCTGCGTCTGCACCAAACGGCTGTAATCAGCGGCCTCCGCCAGGATCTCCCCGAACCGTTCGGGCAGCCGGTGCTGGTGCTGGAAGGCGTGAAGCAGTTCGTTGGCCGGGCCGTGGGCGGTCAGGTGCTGGCGCCAGTAGGTACTTCGGAAGGCTGCGATGTTGCGCTCCAGCGTGGCCACTCTCCGCGCCAGTCGCCGGGTGTCGAAGACGTCCGAGAGTTCGTCGGTGAGCTCGTCGATATGGTCGCGCTGCAGCGATCCGAGCAGCAGCGCATCCAGATAGACGGTGCGCGAGTGCAGGGCGCCGAACGCATAGAAGTCCCCCTCCCCCGTGTCGGCACGGTGACCGAGGAAGGCAGCTCCCTGCCGCAGCACCAGGGCACTCCAGTCCGCCGAGATGCGTACGGCCTTACCGAGCTCCATGGCGGCGGTCTCCGGGGAGAGCGGGAAGTCAGCCGGGGTCGAGCGCGACGCCAGCTGCCACAGCCAGCGGTCGGCACTGTCCGGCAGTTCCCCCTCAGGGCCCGCCCGAAGCGCAGGACCGTGACCGGCCTCAGGGGTGAGGAAAGCGACGGTGTAGGGGCGGGCGAGAGCGAACGTCCCCGTCGCGCTGGTGACTTCGGCCAGGCCCGTGAGAAGTTCCCCAGGATCCAGCGGCCCGGTGAGCGTCGGGATTACCTCGCCGTGGGAGGCCGCCCGGCCGGCTATCGCACGCACCACAGGCAGGAGAGACCTGGTCACCGTGAAATGCAGTACGGCGAGGGCGTGTTCGGGGTTACGAGCGGTGGCAGTACGGAGGAGCTCCATGCCGATGAGATGCAGACCGTCATGGACGACCGAGGCCGGCCGATGCCAACGGCGGGGCCTGCCAGGTGTGCCGTACAGGACGCGGGCGGAGGCGGGGGCGAAGTACGTCGCCCTCGTCTCGGTATCGGTGCGTCGGCTGCCCAACTCGAACGGAAACGGCCCTTGGCTCCAGTCCGGGATCCGCAGCAGGCATACGGGCACGACGACCGTCAGCTCCTGGCGGGCGCCGGTGACTGTTTCGAGCGGCGGGGGCGGCGCGGTCATCCGTAGTACTCGGACGGGTCGGGCTGGTCGAGACGGATGACGAACTCCGCCCGGTCGGGGCTGACACCCGAGACATGGAAACGGACGCGTTCTCCTGTACGGATGGTCCGGAATCCTTCAGTCACGATCTGCCGGTAGTCGAAGCCGTAATACCGCTGGTCCTCGTCGTCCTGAACGATGTAGGACCCGAGGGTGCCGTTCACTCCCCCGCCGCTCGACCGCCGGTCAATGATCGTTCCGAGGCGGGGCTCGCCGCTCATACAGTCGTCTCCTCGGTGCCCGTTACGTCTTTCACGCATCGGAAGCCCACCGCGTTACTTCCACCGCGCTTCCGGTAGATCCCCTTGCTGCTCGCCTGCACTGCGCGCATCGGATTGTCATAGCTACCACCGCAGATGACGGCCTCGCCGGGATCGCCGAGGCTGGTGGACGTCCACTCCCAGCAGTTGCCCACCATGTCCGCTATGCCGAACGGAGACCGGTTGCCGGGCCGTTCGGTGGCCGGGGTTACCCATGCCCTGCGTACAGCGTCACCCGCGAAGTCCTCGTACCACGCCTGGTAGGTGACCACGGGGTGCCCGACCCATGAGTCCGCGCAGTTGACCAAGCCGGCGTCCGGGTCGTCGCCCCATGGGAACAGTCGCCCGTCCGTTCCGCGCGCCGCGGCTTCCCATTCCAAGGACGTAGGCAGCCTCTTGCCCTCGAAGGCAGCAAAGGCGTAAGCGCTCCACCAGTTGACGCAAACGGCCGGATACGCGTCGTATCGTGCGTCCGTGTAGTAGTCAGCCTCGCGCAATCGGTCAGTCCAGGGGTGGTGTGTGACATTGGCCGGCTGGTCAGGGTGGTCCCAGCGCGAGGTGCCATCGCTGTTCAGCACTTCGAGGAAGCGGCGATAGCGCGCCACCGTCACGGCGGCGCGGTCGAACCGTACAGATCCCGGGACTCGGCGCAGGAGCAACCGTTCCGCCGGGCCGACCAAGTACGTCCCGGCCGGCAATACGCAGTCGTCGGTCCTCGATGTGGCGGCAATTCCGGCGAGGAACGCCCTCACCTGCTCTGTGAGAAATGCACCGCCCGGCATGTCCGCTGCCGCGTCCCGGTACTCGTCCGCGACCAGGTACCGCGCGGCCAGCAACTCCTGGTAGGCGGTGTGCACGAACGCGACATGGTCGGGCCCGGCCATACGCAGCAAGGGAGCGAGCACACAGGCCTCGAAGTCGAGCCGGCCATCGGTGAACGCGGCGGGCCCCAACGACCGGTGCAGGTCAAGGAGGGAGAACATGGTCCTGTCGGAGAGGAAGGCATGCCCGAGGAGGTCGAGCATGCGCTCGTCGAGACCTGCTCGGCCATGCGCAGCCAGAGTCCGGGTGATGTTCGTGCCGAGAGCATCGGCGAGTGGGGTCCCGGAAGGTAGCTCCAACGAAGCGGTGAGCCGCTTCTCCAACGGTGTCGCGTCGGGTTCGGCAAGGCGTACGAGGTGGAAGTGCGGGACCTTCGCCGGGTCGACGCCGTTGGCGTACATCTGCTCCACAAGCTGCTCGGACCGGCCCGCACCGCTGTCCAACAGCTGGCGGACCTGCGGCGAGTCAGCGAGGAAGGACACCCGCGAGCTCATGATTACTGCGGACTCGGCCGAAAGTACGGCCGCGAGATCCACGAAGAGTTTCAGGAACCCGGCAGGGCTCGACTCCTCGACGCCCTCATCCACCGCGTCAAGCACGCAGAGTGCGGTGCCGGAACGGATGAGGTAGAGGAAGAGATCGTAGGCACAGGAGCGGTCTGCTGCCATGGCCGGTGCGAGGAGTCGCGCGGCGTACTCCGAGAACGGCTCATCCTTGGGCTTGAGCCCGAGGTCGAAGTAGAAGCGGAACCGGCGGGTTTCGGGGTTGGACGCCAGGGAGCGCAGAAGAGTGCTCTTCCCGCTTCCGGGACGGCCGGTGACGAGCACGTTGGCACTTCCCCGCGCGAGGCGGGTGAGCAGTTCTGCCGCGTCCTCAGATTCCGTCATTCGGGGTTCACCCGTGTGCGGGTCGGTGGACAGCACGGCGGCATTGACCGGACTCCGGGGTTCGGCGGGTCCGGCTGAGGGTGAGACGACACCGAGGTGAGCCTCGAGGTCGACGAGTGTGTCGACGAAACCGTCGTAGCGGACGATCCGGAAGTCCAGTCCGAGCAGATTACGGAGTCCGACGGATGTCGCGCTGTCGTTGTCCTCCTCCAGGACCACGAACCTGGTGAGCTTGGGCAGCTTGGTACGCAGCAACTCGCCGCCACTGGAGGCGAGGACCGTGCTCAGATCGTCCACGTCCTGGGAGAGCATGAGTTCCACGTACTCCAGCCGCATACCCGACTCACGGCAGAACAACTGGTAGACGGTGTCGGGGCTGAGAACGAAGCGCTTGGCCTGCCTATAGCCCAAAGTGACGTAGAGGCCCGCCAGGAACTCACAGCGCCGGGCCACTTCGGGGGCCACGTCCGGCTCCCCGCCGAGAAGAGCGGCGCTTCCCGTATTCGTGAACCAGACCAGTACGTCGACGAGACGGCGCACGGCCAGTAGCCCGTCCTCATCGCTGATGTCGTATCCGTCATGCGTGGAGCGATTGCGAAGGCGACGGATGTCCTCGAGTGCGTCCATCACGGTGCTGCTACGGATATGCGGACGACAGCGCTTGACCAGGTCGTTCAGTGCCTTGGTCGTGGGGTCGCCCTCGATGTTGTGGTGACGCCATAACTCTTTGAGGAGCTTCTCGGTCAGCTTACCGACAAGCGCAACGGCGTTCTCGGGATAGCCATCGTTGAGGGAACGTAAGGGGCGCTCCAGGTCGAGCCCCAAGTGGTCCGCGATCCGCGAATGATCGTCGAGTTCCCCTCGAAGCCGACGCAGCCGTTCATCGACCACGGTACTCACGTGCCTTCACCTCGTAGTGTCCCCAATTGGCCTCGGACAAAGGCGAACCGATCGGGGAACGTGAGGACGGGCCCGGGGTGGGCAGCTGCCATCTCTTCGATCCCCTCGTCGATCTCGGCGTCGCTGAAAGTGGAGAGCAGGGACATGTAGCGAGCACGCACCATGCCGAAATACTTGTCCCGGTCGATGCACAGCTCATGCTCGACATGGACGAGTTCGGCCTCCATGCCGGCGGCCGACAGATGCTCCGCAATGTCCGCCGGGTCCGGCTGGAGCTCCTCGAAACGGGTGAGAGCCGCTTTGAACAACGGATACCGGATCGTGGCCGGGAGCATGACCACCAACAGACGCCCACCCGGTGCCAGACGACTGACCAGACCACGCAACGTCCGGGCCGGATCAGCGAGGTGGTGTACCGATTCCTTCAACCACATTGCATCGAGCTGGCCCAAGGGCAGGTCGATGGTGCCTTCCGCGATGTCCTCCGCCGAAGCGACAACCGGCGTCAGATCCGGCGGGGGCGGCACACCGATCTGGCGCAGCATCGCTTCCGACGGGTCGGCGCACAGAACAGGATGGCCGGGCCGGACCTGGTTCGCCACTTTTCGCGCGAACAGTCCCGTGCCGCAACCGATGTCGGCCATACGGTCATCAGCCGTGAGCCGCAACGCTTCGGCGATTCGGGCAGCCATCCAGCGAATGTAGTCCGGCCCGTACACCCAGTGCTCGTCGTACTCGGCGGCCAGTTGTTCATAGTGGCCCTGCACATCGCGCTGCTCCACGATCCCCCTCGCGCGTCACCGGCTGGTGCGGTGGACAGCGAAAGGCTATCGCGGTGTGCGGCGTCAACAACAGTGTGTAATGCGCCGCTGTCCCTCGCCGGTCCAGCGGCGCACCTTCTCCGTCACTCGTGGGCGAGATGCCCCGCCACCCCGACGCACGGCACCTCGTCCAAGGCCGGGGTGAGGCCTACTCTCGCATCGCCACGGCAAGAACGTCGCGGAGTGCCGCATGGAGTACGGGTGCGAACGCCGCGAGCTCGACATCGGGGGCTGTCCCGTCGCTCAGCACGTCCCCTACAAGCTCTTCAATCGCCGCGCCGGTTTCCAGCGCGTACCGGTCGGCGATCTCCTGAAGCTTCCCACCGGGTGCCGTACTGCCAAGGGAGGCATGACCACAGGTCTCCTGTACTACTCGTAGCCCACCTCCCCCACAGGCGCGCAATCCGTGCACGCATTCACAGGCGCCCGCTTCGCAGGTCGAGGCAAGGGCTTCGCACGTAAGTTCTGTCATGTCGCTGACTCCATCCAACCGGTGTCTGCACGCCCTCCGGACAGGTTCCAGCGGTCGCCGGGGCACCTCCTCAGCTCATTATGCGTAAGCGCGATACCGCACTAACGCGTAACCGCGATAGCACATTTTCGCGAACTCGCTCACGCTGAAGATATGAACCTTGACCGCTCCGTCCCCGTGTGGCCCCAGGTAGCCGATGAGCTGCGCCGACGCTTGGATGCCGGCCACTACGAACCCGGCACACGCTTCCCCGGCACAGTGGCGCTGGCCGCAGAATTCGACGTCAGTCAGTCGACGGCGCAGAAGGCCGTGGTCGCCCTCCGGCAGGAAGGGCGTCTGTACACCGTGCTGGGCCAGGGATCGTTCGTATCGCGCTGAGGTGTACCTGGCCGCCTCCGTCGCCGAGACGGTGCGCACGACCCAAGCTCTGCGGTGCGATGGGGTTACTCATCGTGCGGGCCGACTCCGTGGTCTACGGCACCGTCGTGGTGAGCACCTGCCGGGCCCTGAACGCGCGCTTCTCCGTTCACGGTGCTGATGCACGCCTCGCTCAAGGCCGCCCACCGCGGGGATCGTGGAGGATGCCTGGACGGCTGCCAAGTGCCCCAAGACGGTGTGGGATGAGGGAGCACTGTGCTGGACCTCGGACGCCGAGATGGCTGAGAACCCCACACACCGCGCTACCACACCGCATTCACCGGCAGACCCCTGACCACCCGCTGCTCAGATCGCCCAATGGCGGATCTGGACTGAGGCATCCCTACTTCTGGGTAATCAGGAATTCTGGTCGAGCAATCCCCGTTCAATCGCCTGCTTACGAAGGGCGGCAAGCGGAATATGCTTGCCGCTCGCGTGAGCTACATGCCAGAAATCCCAGCCAGGACTTGCCACCCTTTCCGTCGCGGCGGCGCCAGCAGCCGAGAGGGACTTAAATTCTTCACCGCTTGGCTCAAGGCGAATCCTCCCTCCACCCGTGACAACTGCGTCGAAAACACGCTGAGAGCGCTTAAGTTCGCCACGCAACTTGCTGCCTTCACTAAGCAAGCCCACACGGATCAAATCGGCGACCTGAACACCGTAACGAGGCTTCCTCCTCTGAGTGACAGACCTTCGCGGCGGAGCGACCTTCGACTCCCCAATAAAACCGAGCTGATCGAAACTCCACACATGCTCGCATAGTTGCCGATAGAGGTTTCCCCGCTGCGCGATTGATTCCCTATCAAAGCTGTCCGGATACGGAATGAACGAATTAACGAGATCCCATTTCTTCCGGAACCTTTCGAACGGAGGGTTACGCCTGTAGGATGTAGGATTCAGAGATGCGGCCAATACATTTTGGCGGAAGTAATGCGGCAGCTTATCGCCATAAATGTCTGCCCCAAAGCTCGCGTTGATCGACTTCTCAAGCAGAAGGAGGCCCCCGAGACGGTTCCTCTCGCGCTTGAAATCCTCCTCATTCGCGACACCTGTTTGCAAATGAAGACTGTACTTGCTGGCCCAAATGTGCTCAATTTCCCATGGCTGAGACTCCGGAAACCCAAGATAGCGATCCGCTTCATCCGGTCGACCACAACCATCTTCCACGAAGGCTGTAATCCTGGCCAGCAGGTACCGGATATGCTTTCTGTTGTTGTGCAAGCTCAGCTTCTCCACTCCCGAGAAACCATCAGGAAGACACGCCGCCTCTCGCCCAAGCAGCTTGCGGAGGTCGTCGATCGACGTGATCTGCCGAGCGCTCGGCAGGAGGCGTTGGACTTCCTCTCGGAAATCCTGCGCTTGCACGGCACCGTCGTTGTTGACAATGCGGAGCACGAAGAACAAGTCGAGATAGTTGGCTACGACCTGCGCTTTTTCTCGGACTACCTGCGGCGAATCATCCAGCCGGAGTACGGAGAGGATGAGTAGAAACTGTGACTCAATATCGTTGATTGCATTGTAATAGACCGAATGAAGGCCTGGCTTGCGGGTGCGCGCAGCCTCCAAAAGGAAACGGTACTGCTCGGCACTATGTGCAATCGTTTTGAGTACGAAATCACTATAGTCCCGCCCCTGGCGTTTCATTCCGACCCGTTCCGGATCGTTGCGCACCCACTCGTGAAAAGCCCGCTCGATCTTCTCGTCCTCGGTCCCGTCAGCTGCTGCGTAACGGGCAAGGAACAGCGTCTCGAAAAATTTGCTGGGGTAGTGGCGTCCGAAGAAGCTCAGGTCGGTAACCATTTTTCGCCAGGCTGAATTTACCTGGTCTTGCTCCTGGCCCACTTGAGAAAGTACAAAACTTTTCAGCAGGTCGAGAGAAGTCAAGCCGGCACCGCGGTCGTTCATGGTCTCAAAAATCTCCCACCCAAGATCGCGGTCGTCAACCGAAATCTCTACTAGGAAGACTCGATCAGCTAGCCAGTCAGCGAAGATGGGCAGACACTGCTCCTGGAGCGTCACGGGCAGAGCATCAGCAACATCCTGGGCTCGCTGGTAGAGATTTTGCACGGAAACAGTGGCACCAGTCGGGTCGAATTCATCCCCGGAACACAGCGCCTCCAGGCACGCACGGCGCTCCTCCACCTCAATCGCATAGTGGTATTGCCCAGCCGCGTACCGTCGAACCATACCGCCCACCATTCCAGCAGCGCCCTCATTGTTTTGCTCTTTGAGTAGGCGTTCAATGTGAATGAGGAGGAGGTGCAAAGTGGTGAAACGCTGCTGCCCATCGATGAGGTTCTTCTTCACTCCAGCGGAGTGGCAGACGAAAGGCCCAAGAAAGTAGGGACGGTACTGAGCGTATTGTTGGCCGTCGTGTTCGACGCGCCAATCACGCAGAAACGCGTTGGCCAGGTCGGTCACGAGTTCCGCGACATGGCGACGCTCCCACGTGTATTCCCGCTGATAGGACTCAAGCACGTACTGCTTGGTAAAGAGTTCCCGAACCGCATAGTCCTTGCCGTGCAGCCCCTGCTGCGTAACCGCGTTCATGCCCCCACACCCCACCTGCTAATTGCGACACGACCCCGCCGCGCGCTCCCCTTGGTTGTACCTGATCCCACCGACAGAAGCGTGAGCTTTCAGTCAGACGAGCACCACTCGGCACCCAGCACAGACGCCGACCCACCCTCCGCGACCGCCATGACCGCACACGAGCCGGCTTCAGCATCACCCTGCGACTGTAGCGATGTGTCAGTTTACAGCGACGGAGACACCTATTACGTTAGCACCGCCAACACGCTCACAATGTCCAGCAGGGGACTGGAGGCGTGTACTCTCACCATCATGGAGGCAGAGGAATCCACTTCGGCGGCCGTTGTCACGGCGGCACAGATCGCGCGGCTGGCGGGTGTCACCAGGGCTGCTGTCGCCAACTGGCGACGGCGCCACGAGGACTTTCCCGTGCCCGTCGGCGGCACAGCGGCGGGCCCGCTCTTCTCCTTCGGTGAGGTCGAAACGTGGCTGGCGGCACAGCGCAAGGGCCGGGGAGCTTCGCCAGAAGTCGCTCTCTGGCAGTCCCTGCGCGCCGCCTACGGGGACGACATGGCCGCCGCCTTGGTCGCCGTGGGTCGGCACCTGACTGGCGGGAAGGACGGCACACTCCCCGGACCACTCCGCGAGGCGGTTGACCAGTTGGCCGCCGAGCGGACCGCGCCCAGCCTCTTCGAAAACCTGGTCACCCGCTTCACCACATCTGCCGGCCGTAGTGGCGCGCAGGCCGTATCGTCACCGCGCCTCGTCCGGGCGTTCGCGCATTTCGCCGGCTCTGTCGAGGGAATCGTCTACGACCCGGCATGCGGAGCCGGGTCGCTCCTCTTCGCCATCACCGGCACGGCACACACCGTCCGGACAGGGCAGGAACTGAACGTGACCTTGCTGAGCGTGGCCCGGCTCAGGGCCGCGCTCAATGGCCCCTCTGCGACACAGCTCGAAGCGGGCGACTCGCTGCGGGACGACCGCCAGCCTGGCCTGCGGGCTCAACTCGTCGTCTGCGAACCGCCCCTAGGCCAGTCCGACTGGGGCCGCGAGGACCTGCTGATCGACCCGCGGTGGGAACTGGGCACACCGCCACGTGCCGAGGGAGACCTCGCCTGGCTCCAGCACTGCTACTCCCACACCACCCCGGGCGGCCGTACTCTCATCGCGCTGGCACCCTCTGCCGCGTACCGAAAGAGCGGTCGCCGGATTCGTGCGGAACTGGTCCGTCGTGGTGCGCTTGCATCGATAGTGGCTCTGCCTCCGGGCCTGGCGACCAGCCACAACCAGCCCTTGTTCCTGTGGGAGCTACGTCGCCCGACCGGGACGGGCGACGAGGCCCGGACCGTACGGATGGTCGACCTCACGCAGAACGACCCTGACGGCCCGCTTGAGCCGACTCCCGACCAGACCGCCCAGGTGTCGGTGATTGACCTCCTGCGCGAAGACGTGGACCTGAGCCCCCCCGTGTACGTCACTGCGGCTCAGCCGGACTACCCGGCCGAGTACCTGACCCTGCGGGCCGAACTCGAACAACAACTACTCGAACTCGCGAGACTGATGCCCCACCTTCCGCCCGGCCCGGGTACAGGTGTGCTGGACACATTCGCTGAGGTGGGCGTCGGCGACCTCGTCCAGGCCGGGCTGGTCCGCGCGGAGGGGGACGAAGCCGTGTCCACGAGCGAACAGCTGGACACGGACTACCTCCGGGGGTTCCTGCGGAGCGCCGGCAACACCCGCCGCAACGCCTCGTCGACCGGCACACACCGCGCCGATCTACGATCCGCACACCTGCCACAGATGGGCATAGAGCAACAACGCCGATACGGAGCCGCTTTCAGGGACTTGGGCGAGTTCGAGCGGAGACTCAAGGATCTTGCCAGGATGGGCGACCGGGCTGCCCGCCTGGCCTACGACGGACTGACGAACGGTGCACTGGCGCCGGACGCAACACGAAAAGGTGCCGAGTGAGCAACACCAATCAGGAACTTGCCGACTTCATCTGGTCGGTGGCCGACCTGCTGCGCGGCGACTACAAACGCTCGGAGTACGCCAAGGTCATCCTGCCGCTCACGGTATTGCGGCGCTTCGACTGCGTCATGAAGGAGAAGGGCACCCGGCAGGCCGTGTGGGACCGGGACGCCTCGTACAGCGGCGACCGGAAGGACGCCGTCCTTCTCGCCACCTCGCAGTTGCCGTTCTACAACACCTCCAAGCAGAGCTTCGAGACGATCGGCAGCGACGACAGGCGGGTCTACGAGAACCTCAAAGACTACATCGGAGGCTTCTCCCCGGCGGTCACTGAGATCATCGACCGGTACGACTTCCACATCCAGCAGGACCGGCTCCGGGACGCCGAGCTGCTCTACCAGGTGGTCCAGAAGTTCGCGGCCATCGACCTCAGCCCGGGGCGGGTCAGCAACCACGACATGGGTTACGTCTTCGAGGAGCTGATCCGCAAGTTCGCGGACGCCTCCAACGAGACAGCCGGGGAGCACTTCACCCCGCGTGAGGTCGTCAAGCTGATGGTCGAGCTGCTGCTGGGCCCGGACGACGCGCTGATCCGCCGCCCCGGCCAGGTCATCGACATCCTGGACCCGGCCTGCGGCACGGGTGGGATGCTCGCGGCGGCCGAGGAGCACATCAAAGACATCAAGCCGGGTGCGCGGGTCAATCTGTACGGCCAGGAGCTCAACGCCGAGTCGTACGCGATCTGCCGCTCGGACATGCTCCTCAAGGGGCACGCGGCGGACAACATCAGGTTCGGCAACACGTTCGTCCGCGACTGGCACGAGGACCGCAGGTTCAGCTACATGCTGGCGAACCCGCCCTTCGGCGTGGAGTGGAAGAAGGCGGAGAAGGCCGTCAAGGAGGAGCACGAGGACCTCGGCTTCGCCGGCCGCTTCGGGGCAGGGCTGCCGCGCATCAACGACGGCTCGTTCCTCTTCCTCCAGCACATGCTGCACAAGATGGCTCCACTGAAGAAGGACGAGAACGGCGAGGAGATCGGCGGTTCGCGCATCGCGATCGTCTTCAACGGTTCGCCGCTCTTCACGGGTGGGGCGGGGTCCGGCGAGTCCGAAATCCGGCGGTGGATCCTGGAGCACGACTATCTGGAAGCCATTGTCGGCCTGCCGGACCAGCTCTTCTACAACACGGGCATCTCGACGTACTTCTGGATCCTCAGCAACCGCAAGCCCAAGCACCGGCAGGGCAAGGTCGTCATGATCGACGCCCGGGGTGAGTGGGTGAAGCGGCGGAAGTCCCTCGGCGAGAAGCGCAAGGAAATCTCCGAGGAGCAGATTCAGGGCATCAGCGCGATGTACCGGGACGCCGAGCAGATCGCCGACAACCCCGAGCACCCGCAGCACGCCAAGGTGAAGATCCTCCGCAACGAGGACTACGGCTACCGGCGCATCACGGTGGACCGGCCGCTGAAGCTGCGCTTCGAGATCACCGAGGACACGCTGGAGGCGCTGGCTACGTCTGCCTCGCTCCAGAAGGTGCTGGGTGACAAGACGATGGATGCTGAGGCGGTGGCGCGGCGCCAGGCAGAATTCGTCGCTGCGGTGAAGCCGCTGATAGGGCAGGTCTGGTCGACAAAGGCTGAGGCGTGGGACGCCCTGCACGGGGCCGTCACGGCCGCTGGGCTGTTCTGGCCGTCGGGCTCGGCGTTTCAGAAGGCCCTACGGGACGCGGTGGGTGTCCGGGACCCGAAGGGCGAGGTCCAGCCCGCGAAGGGCAAGCAACCCGAGCATGACCCGGACCTCCGGGACGCGGAGAACGTGCCGATGGATCGGGACATCGATGAGTACCTGGACGACGAGGTCAAGCCTCATGTCGAGGATGCGTGGATCACGGAGCTGAAGAACCCGAAGTCGAAGCTGAGCGAGCGGTACAAGACGGGGTACGAGATTCCGTTCACCCGGCACTTCTATGTGTACGAGCCGCCGCGGCCGTTGGCGGAGATCGATGCGGAGCTGAAGTCACTTGAGGCGGAGATTCAGGCGCTGCTGGGAGAGGTGACGGGATGACGCGTATAAGTACCCGTAAAACTTTGCGCTCATACGCTGAGGTTGCCTTGGGGCGCCAGCGCTCGCCTCAGCATGCAGAGGGCCCGCACATGGTGCGGTACTTGCGTGCGGCCAACGTCAAAGACGGAGCGCTGGATCTCAACGATGTCCAGTCGATGAACTTCACCCCGTCGGAACAGGTCACGTTCTCCCTGCGTGCAGGCGATGTGTTGGTTTCGGAAGGCAGCGGAAGCCTCAAAAGCGTGGGGGCGGCGGCTGTATGGCGCGGCGAGCTCGAAGGCACGGTCTGCTTCCAGAACACCCTGCTGCGTCTGCGTCCTCGCCCTGGCACCGATGGTGAATTCCTGGGGTGGTGGGCACGCTCCGCGTTCGGGTCCGGGATTTTCGCTTCCATCGCGTCTGGCGCCAATATTTACCATGTGAGCGCGGAGCGGGTACGGGCGCTATCTGCACACTTCCCGCCGCTCGACGAGCAGCGGCGGATCGCTACCTTCCTCGACGTCGAAACTGCCCGAATCGACTGCCTTACAGTCGCCCGCCAACGTCAGCTCACCACACTCCAAGAACGTGCGTACGCGACCGTTTCGGAAACATTGGTGCCGGGCACCCTTGGTGCCCCTGCACAAGTCTGGCCGTGGGTATGGCTCCCTGACACCCCACCTGAAGTGCCACTCGTACGTCTCGGCTATGTCTGCCAACTGCAGACCGGCCTCACAGTTGATGGAAAGCGAGACATCAGCGGTGACGTCGTCACCCGCCCATATCTGCGCGTGGCAAACGTACAGGCTGACCACGTGGCATTGGAGTCAGTCACAGAGATCACCGTCCCCCGCGAAATCGCTGCGCGCAGCACCCTGCTTCCCGACGATGTCCTCATGACAGAGGGCGGAGACTTGGACAAGCTGGGGCGCG
Source organism: Streptomyces sp. NPDC005794 (assembly GCF_042871445.1). Classification (NCBI taxonomy): domain Bacteria; kingdom Bacillati; phylum Actinomycetota; class Actinomycetes; order Kitasatosporales; family Streptomycetaceae; genus Streptomyces; species Streptomyces sp. NPDC005794. The sequence goes on along the minus strand of NZ_JBIAIN010000003.1, from coordinate 267,511 downwards.
GCACCGTGTGGCATGGCGAGTTGCCTGGCTGCCTGCACCAGAACCACGTATTCGCGCTGCGTCCCGACCACGACCGCCTCGAAGGCGAATATCTGGCGCTCATGACACAGACTGTTCACGGCCGCTGTTATTTCGAGAGCACAGGAACGAAGACTACGAATCTTGCATCGACAAACAGCAGCAAGATTCTCAGCTTCCCCATTCCCCTCCCCAGCGTTGAGCGACAACGCGCTCTGGTCCGGGAAGTCCAGCAAAATCTCGACGCCGTGAGGCAAGCGAAAGTGGCTCTGAATCGCCAGCTCGCCCTCCTCGCCGAGCGCCGTCAGTCCCTCATCACCGCAGCCGTAACCAGCCAGATCGACGTGTCCACCGCCAGTGGCCGAGGAGTTGATGTGCTATGACCTCCGACCGCGCAACCCAGTGGCTGACGACGAACACCACACCCGCCGTCCCGTTCGTCACCCGCCTTCGTGTCAATGGCTACCGGTCCCTCGCTCACTGCGATGTCACCTTCGGCCCGCTGACCGTGCTTATCGGCCTCAACGCGTCGGGAAAGTCGAACCTTCTCGACGCGCTCGAATTCGTCCGTGACTGCCTTGAGGGGCGTCCCCAGCAGGCTGTTCAGTCGCGCGGCGGCGCCGAGACGCTGTTCCACCACAGTGGAGGACGGGCCGCCGACCGGCTTTCGATCGAGGTTCATCTCCTCCTCGCACCCAGGGACCGCAGCGCCCCCGACTCCCACCGCATCCACGCCACCTACGGCTTCGAGCTGGTACAGGGGCGGCAGAACCGCACCCACCAGCCCGTCGCCGTCACCTCGGAGTGGCTCGAAGTCACACCCGAGGGAACCGAGACCCGTACAGGCTTCCGCCGGGACAGCACCGGCAGCGTGACCTCTCTGCCAACCGGCACGTCCACGGGGCTGGTCGCAGCCAACGCCCTGTGGCTCGGCAACGCCGCAGCAGCGGACGAGACGGTTGCCGGTGTACTCCAAGCCCTCACCAGCATGTCCTTCTACACTCCGGATCCCGCACGCATGGCCGAGCCGCAGCGGGCCACCACCGGTGAGGCGCTGGCGCCCGACGCGGCGAACGCCGGTGAGGTGCTGGGGGCTCTCGCCGCCTCCCGGCCGGAGATCAAGCAGCGGGTGGACGCCTATGTGGCAGCCATCGTCCCCGGCGCTCAGGGCGTCGATGAGCTGCCGCTCGACACATACCGCACCCTGCACCTGCGCATGCTCGACGGCGAGACGAACGAGGTCGTCCGGTTCGGTGCCGGCCAGCTCTCCTACGGAACGCTCCGTGCCACCGGACTGCTGTCCGCCCTGTTCCAGCCCGATGCCCTCAACGGGTTCACCTCGTTGGTATGTGTGGACGAACCCGAACTGGGCCTGCACCCGTCCGCCGCCGGCGCGCTGTTCGACGCGCTGACCGAGGCGGCCGAGCATGTCCAGGTCATCGTGGCCACGCAGAGCGGTGACCTGCTGGACCGGGACGAATTCGATCCGGACTGGGTCAGGGTCGTAGCGGTCCGCGGGGGTGCCACAGTCGTCGGCCCCATCGACGCCATCGGGCGTCGTGTCCTGGGTAAGGGACTTGCCACCGTCGGTGAACTGATGCGGGGCGATCAGCTGCCGCCCGCCGACCCGGAGGACCCGCAGAGCCCTGACACCGCTGAGAGCACGGACAGCACTCCGGGAAGCGAGGAGCCGCAGCCGTGACCCCCGTCGTGATTGCCTCCGTCGTCGAAGGCGATGGCGAGGTGAAGGCTCTGCCGAAGCTGCTGCACCGTATCGCCGGCGAACTGGGTGTCTGGGATCTGCGCGTCCTCAAGCCCATGCGCGTTCCCCGCAGTCAGCTGGTCAGGACCGGTGGGATCGAGGGGGCCGTACTCCAGCAGGCGGCCCTCATGCCCCGGCCGTCGGACGGCGGGGGCGGGGGTGTCCTCGTTCTGCTCGACGCGGACGATGACTGCCCCGCGGCTCTGGGACCGGAGCTGCTCGCCCGCGCCCGGCAAGCCCGTGCCGATGTCGCTGTCTCCGTAGTGCTGCCCTGCCGGGAATACGAGTCGTGGTTCCTCGCCGCCGCATCGTCGCTGGCGGGGGTCCACGGATTTCCCGACGGCATGGCGTGTCCGGTGAGCCCCGACGAGAAGCCCCGCGACGCCAAGGGGTGGCTCACCCACCGGCGCGGCACGCAGCATCCCCGGTACAAACCCGTCATCGATCAGGCTCCGCTGACGAGCGCGATGGATCTGTCCCTCGCCCGAGCCAATTCGCCTTCCTTCGACAAGCTCTACCGCGATGTGAGCCGCCTCCTGACGGCCGGAACGGAGTCCCGCTGATGGGGCAGCAGCGCCATGACACCGAGGAAGCCTTCGAGAACGCCGTGGAGGACGGGCTCCTCACGCACGGCTGGGAGAGGGGCCAGTCCGACAACTACAAACATGACCTCGGGATCGACACCGCCGAGCTCGCCACCTTCCTCGGCGCCTCGCAGAACGATGCCTGGCTGCGGCTGCGCGCCGAATACGGGGAGGGCGAGACCGCGTCCATCCAGCGGTTCGCCAAGCGTGTGGCGGAGCAGATCGACAAGCGCGGTGTTCTCGATGTGCTGCGGCGCGGGGTCAATGACCGCAACGTCAAGATCCAGCTCGCCTACTTCCGGCCCGCGCACACGCTCGCCGCCGGGGCGCAGGACCAGTACGACGCCAACCGGCTCACCGTCGTACGGCAGTTCCACTACTCCGCGAAGACGCCCGCCAAGTCGCTCGACCTCGCCCTCTTCGTCAACGGCATCCCGATCGCCTCCGTCGAGCTGAAGAGCCACTTCACGAAGCAGAACGTCGAGCACGCCATCCGCCAGTACCGCAAGGACCGGGACCCGAAGGAGCTGTTCTTCTCCAAGCGCAGTCTCGTCCACTTCGCGGTGGACCCACAGCTGGCGTTCCTGACCACTCGCCTGGCCGGCGCCAAGACCCGCTTCCTCCCGTTCAACACCGGCACGGGCGGACCCGGCGCCACCGGTGGCGCGGGCAACCCGTCGCAGGCGGCGGACGGGGCGTACCCCGTGTCCTACCTCTGGGAGCAGATCTGGGACCGTGACAACTGGCTGGAGCTCCTCGAACGTTTCCTGCACATCGAGGACGAGCAGGCGAAGGCCGGGAAGTCGCCGTCGCACCGGCCCGGCAGCGCGCACGCGCAGCCGCTCATCTTCCCCCGGTTCCATCAGTGGCACGCCGTGCGGGAGCTCGCCGCGCACGCCGGTCTCAACGGTGCCGGGGAGAACTACCTGGTGCAGCACTCGGCCGGCTCCGGGAAGTCCAACACCATCGCCTGGCTGGCCCACCGCCTGTCCTCCCTGCACACCCCGGAGGACCCGGCGCAGCTGGGCACGGGCGCGCGGGAGAAGGGGATGGGGACCAATCAGCGGGTCTTCGACAAGGTCATCGTCATCACGGACCGCCGGGTTCTGGACAAGCAGCTCCAGGACACGATCTTCCAGTTCACGCACACGCCGGGCGTCGTCGTCCGGATCGACGAGGACTCCGCTCAGCTCGCCGACGCGCTGACCGGCGCCACCGCCCGTATCGTCATCACCACCCTGCAGAAGTTCCCCTTCATCCTGAAGAAGGTCGGCGGGCTCGGCGCCCTGCGCTACGCCGTGATCATCGACGAGGCTCACTCCTCGCAGGGTGGCGACGGTTCGGCAGCGCTGAAGAAGGCGCTCGGGGGCAACACGGTGGACGCGGAGGGCGATCCGCTCACCGCCGAAGCACTGGCCCGGGGTCAGCAGCCGAACATGTCCTTCTTCGCGTTCACGGCAACTCCCAAGCCCAAGACGCTTCAGCTCTTCGGGGCTCCGGATGCCACCACCGGTCAGCCCGGACCGTTCCACGTGTACTCGATGCGTCAGGCCATCGACGAGGGCTTCATCCTCGACGTCCTGGGCAACTACGCCACTTGGAGCACTTACTTCAAGCTGCGCAACGATGCCGCGGAGCAGGTCGAGCAGCAGGTGGACCCGCGTAAGGCGCGCTCGCAGCTCGTACGGGCGGCTCTGCTGTCCGAGGCGTCCATGGCTCAGCGGGCCAAGATCATGGTGGATCACTTCCGTTCGCACAGCGCCGCCAAACTGGGCGGGCGGGCCAGGGCCATGGTCGTCACCCCGAGCCGCGAGCACGCGGTGCGGCTCTACCTGGAGATCCGCAAGTACGTCGACGAACGCGGAGCCACCGACTGCGCGGCTCTGGTGGCCTTCTCCGGGTCGTTGACCCTCGACGGGGTCGAGTACACGGAGTCCAAGCTCAACGGCTTCCCCGAGAAGGAGCTGCCCGGCCGGTTCGGTTACGTACGGACGGACGATCCGAATCCCCCGGCCGTGCCCAAGCCCGAGTACCGCATCCTCGTCGTCGCGGAGAAGTACCAGACGGGCTTCGACCAGCCGCTCCTGACCACCATGTACGTGGACAAGCCGCTGGCCAACGTGGCGGCGGTGCAGACGTTGTCGCGCCTCAACCGCACTCACCCCGAGAAGTCGCAGGAGGACCTGTTCGTCCTCGACTTCGCCAACAAGCCGGAGGTGATCCAGGACGCTTTCCAGAAGTACTACGAGGTGTCGCTGACCGACGAGATCGACCCGAACCTGCTCTTCGACCGGCAGGACGAGGTCATGGCCTACCAGCTTCTGGTGGAAGCCGACATGGAGGCACTCGTCAAGGCGTATTTCGCCGCTTTCGACGACGGGCGTGCCTCCGAGGACGCGGTGAAGAAGGCGCACGCGCAGCTGTACCGGTACACAGCTCCTGCGGTGGACCGCTTCAACGACCTGGTGGCCATCGAGCCGGAGAAGGCCCAGGAGTTCCGCCGCGCCCTCCAGTCGTACGTCAAGGCGTACGGGTGGCTGTCGCACGTCATCGGCTTCGAGAACCGTGAGCTCGAGAGGTTGTTCCAGTACGGGCGGTTCCTGCTGCGCAGGCTGCCGCGCCCGGACGGAACCGCAGCCGCGGACATAGGCGAGACGGTTCCGAGCCATATGCGGGTCAAGCAGACCGGCACGCCCGAGCTCAAACTGGACGCCGCCGGTGCGCAGATCCTGCCCGGTCTGCCGGAAGCCGCAGGCGCGGCGGTGGAGATCGAGGAGCAGTCACTGGCGGAGGTCATCCAGTCGATCAACGACGATCTGGGAGCGGACCTCACCACGACGGACCAGATCCTGCTGGGGCAGCTGGTCGTCGCGATCGCGGAGAACCCGGACATGCAGGAGATCGGGCTGCACCAGGACGAGGCGACCTACGGTCGTGAACTGGCCAAGGAGATGGACGACTTCGTCATCCGGCAGGCACAGTCCAACGATGCGCTGATGGTCCGCTACTTCGACGAGGACCAGGTCAACAAGCTGTTCCGACAGGTGGCGACCGCACAGTCGTACAACCTGATCCGGCGCCCGGCGCGTCGTGAGGCCGACCGGCTGGCCACGGCCGAGCGGGCGGCCGAACTGAAGAACGGCGGATCCGGGCGGGCTGAACCCCGAAACCCGTAACCTGCACGAACGATCGACGCATCAGTACAGGGAAGGGCGGCGCGCCACATGGGGGACTCGGCACTGCGGGCAGCGACGAGTACGGGACGTCCCCTCGCGGGACGGTACCGCCTGGGGACACCGATCGGCGCCGGTGGCATGGGCGAGGTCTGGCAGGCGTACGACGAGGCGCTGGACCGCAGGGTCGCGGTCAAGATGATGCTGGCCGACCAGCCCGGTATGTACGCGGCGCAGCAGGAAGTACTGGAGACCCGGCGGCAGCGATTCCTGCGTGAGGTGCGCACAACCGCCGGGCTGCACGAGCATCCCGGGCTTCCGGCGGTCTACGACACCGGGGTCGACGAGGCGACCGGGCGGCTGTACGTAGTGATGCAGTTACTGAGGGGGCGTGAGGTCCAGACCCTCATCGACGAGACGGACTACGACTACGAGCCGCTGCCGGTGGCGTGGGCCGCGGCCATCGGGGCGCAGATCGCCTCGGCTCTCGACGAGGTCCATCACCACGATGTCGTCCACCGGGACATCAAGCCCGCCAACGTGATGCTCACGCCGGGCGGGGTGGTGAAGGTGCTCGACTTCGGGGTCGCGGCGCTGCTCGGTACCGGCGGCGCTCATCCGCATCTCACGCAGGAGGGGATGACCGTGGGCACTCCTGCTTACATGTCCCCCGAGCAGAGCCTCGCCAACGCGGTGGGCCCGGCGGCGGACATCTACGCATTGGCATGCCTGCTCCACCAGCTCTTCGTCGGCAGAACACCGTTCATCGCCTCGCGTGACCGGTCCCTTGTCTGGCATCACGTGAACACCGCCCCGCCGGCCGTCCGGTCGCTCCGTCCCGACGTACCGGCCGAGGTCGAGCGGTTGCTGCTCCGCATGCTGCACAAGGACTCGGAACAGCGTGTGGGCGCTGCGACGGTCTACGAGACGTTGCTGCCGTTGGCCGCCATGGGGGCTCCTGCCGGAACCCCGCGGCTGCTGACCGCCGACGGTCTGGAGCTCGACCCCTGCACTCCGTTCACGCGGCCGTTCGGTGGATCGGTGCGCCGAGAGCTGGGCCGGGCGGTGCTGTACACACCGACCGTGGCCGATGTCGTCGCGACGTCACCGTCTCCGTCCGGGCCTGTGCCGTTGACGGACGCGGAGGCCGACGAGGCGACGGAGCGGGCGGGGGAACTCGCCCAGCAGAAGCAGTTCACGCAGGCCTCCGACGTCCTGGTGGCAGCTCTCGACCGGGCCGGGGAAGGCGTGCTGGCGGTGGATCTGTCCCTGTCCCTCGCGCATGTCAAGTTCCTGGCCGGAGCACACCGAGAGGCTCTCAGCCTGTTCGAGCAGGCCGCAGAAGCGATCGGTGCGAGGTTCGGCCCCGACGATCACGAGACACTGCAATGCCGCTACTACGCGGCCGAGTGCCTCGTGGAACTCGGCGAGACAACCGCGGCCCTCGCGGCCTTCACGGTCTATGCCGAGCACGCCCCTGACGAGGACGATCCCCTGTCCGTCGACCGCCATCTCGCGGGACTGGCCCACATCATGCGACTGGAAGCCGGTGCGGAGCACTACTCCCGAGCCCGTGACGCAGCGCGCGAGCTGGTCGGTGCGACGCTCCGCTATCGCGGGACAGACACGAGCGCGCTCGCGGGCATCGAAGATTTCGTCAAACGTCTGAACCGGTTCGAGGGAGCGTAGGCCGGAGCCCGAGCCGGGCCCTCGTGGTGTGGTCCGGGGGACGGCAGCAGCTGCGACGTCAGCAGGTCGTGGACAGGTGCATGAACGGTGACGGCTCGCTCCGCAAGGGCCCAGCTCCGGCCGGCCCCCGGCCCGCTCGTGGGCCGGCGGCCCCGCGGTGGCCTGGGGGCCGCACCGGCTCGGCAACCGGCGGCGCACCGAGGCCCCGGGCCGCGCTGTCCGTGGACCGCGCGAGGGTCCGCACAATCGTGCGGGCCCGTGGAGTCCGACCGCCGAGGCAGCGGCTGCCGGACAGCTCGCCTGTACAACGACTCCGGTGAATCCTCGATGGCCGATCTCAAGGTGGCCGAACATTCCACCCGGCAGAACGGCCAGGAGGCTCTGTGGCCGGAGATCGACTGTCACTGGGTACGGCAGAGCGAGCCCCGTCAGCGGGTGGAGGTCTTCGTCGCAGGTGAGTCGGGCCATGCCCACCAACTTCTGTTCGATACCGTCTCCACGCCGAACCGCCTGGCTGAACAGCAGCGGATGTTCGCCACCGCTCGCTCGCAGTTGCTGATCGACAGAACACAGTGACCGCGCCTGCGGGTCCCGTCCCGGACATGTGCTGCGGGGGTTTGTCTCCGTGACCTCAGGAGGTTTACTCGCCACATGAGTGACGTGAGTAGGACATTGAGATGAGTGGGACGAGCGGGATGTTGGCGGGCAAGACCGTCATGATCACGGGTGCGTCGAGCGGTATCGGAGAAGCAGCCGCTCGTCTGTTCGCCGCCGAGGGAGCGGCAGTCCTCCTGATGGCCCGTCGCGAGGACGTACTGGAACGACTGGCCCAGGAGATCAACGACTCGGGCGGTCGGGCGGCGATCAGCCCGGGCGACGTCTCGGTCGCCGAGGACGTACAGCGCGCCGTGGACGCGGCCCAGGAGCACTTCGGCTCCCTGGACGCGGCCTTCAACAACGCGGGCTTCGCCGGCGACGACCTGTCCCCGATGCATGAGCTCGACCAGGCCGTCTTCGACCGCTCGATGGCCGTCAACGTCAGCGGCACCTGGAACTGCCTGCGCTCCCAGATCCCGGTGATGCTCGAAGCGGGGAAGGGAGCGATCGTCAACACGTCCAGCACCGCGGCCGTGGGTGCCACCGGAGCCCCCGTGCCCTACGTCGCCGCGAAGCACGCGGTGCTCGGCATGACCAGGGCCGCAGCGGCCGAGTACGCGGCACACGGCATTCGCATCAACACGCTCGTCGTCGGCACCACCCGGACAGACATGATCAACCAAGTGGTGGACGCCTATCCGGAGTTGGGGTCGGCCTTCGTCGCCCGCCAGATGCAGAAACGCATGGCGGATCCCGTCGAGATCGCCCAGGCGGCCCTGTGGCTGTGCAGCGACCGCGCCTCGTTCGCCACAGGGTCGGCACTGGCCGTGGACGGCGGGTGGACGGCGGGCTGACGGCCGCCGCGGATAGCTCGCCGGGGCGTCAGGCGCGGGTAACGGAACCGGCCACGGTCCAGGAGCGCGGCCGGCGGTGACACGCCCACCGCCGGGAAGTGGATCGAGCCCCGCTGGGTCCGGGTCGCCGACACCGTCGACGGTGTCGGCGACTCTGCGGAGAAGAACCCGTGTGACCCGTACTGCGCGAGGCGCACCAGCGTGTACTCGGCCTCGGTGGTGCGCGACCTCGGCGGCATCGACGAGCTCTGCACCCAGGTCACGTACGCACTTCCCTCAGGCGAGGTGAAGACACTCCGGGCCTCATACTCCTAGGGCATGTTTCATAGTCAGGTCAGGCCGCGACGAGGAGGCCGATGGCGCGCCGGCAGACGGCGCGGACGGACGGGCGGACGGGCAGTCGGGCGGATGGCGAATTCTCTCAGCCGGCCCCGGGATCAGAACTACTGTCGCGGGCATGGTCGAACACGATGCCCTCGGTGCCACCCGCGAGGCTTACAACGCTGCTGCCCTCACTTATGCGAACCTGTTCCGCGACTCGCTGCGTGACAGTCCCCTGGACCGGGCGTTCTTGGGCGCCTTCGCCGAGGTGGTACGCGCGGGTGGGGGCGGTCAGGTCGCGGACCTGGGGTGCGGACCCGGCCACATCACCGCCCACCTGGACGAGCTGGGGCTGGCGGCGTTCGGTGTCGACACCTCACCCGAGATGATCACGTTGGCCCGACAAGCCTATCCCGGCCTGCGGTTCGACGTGGGCTCGATGGCCGCGCTGAACATCGCTGACGGCGTCCTGGGCGGCGTACTCTCACGCTGGTCCGTCATCCACACTCCGCCGCCGGAACTCCCGGTCATCCTGGAGGAGTTCCGCCGCGTGCTGGCACCGGGCGGCCACCTGCTGATCGGATTCTCGGCGAGCGAAGGCCCGTCTCACCTGACGCAGGTCTTCGATCACGCAGTCGCCCCGGCCTATCGGTGGTCACCTGATCACCTCGCCGCGCTGCTGCGCGATTCCGGGTTGGCCGAGGTGGCCCGGATGGTTCGCGAACCCCAGCCCACCGACCGAAGGCAGTTCCAGGAGATCCACCTGCTCGCCCGCAAGGCCTGATCGACGGCCACCAGGGGCCTTTGGCGGAGCCCTGGGCCCCCTCCGTCATCACGTCAGCGGTCCGGTTCCGTGCACGTGCGCTTCGGCCAGGAAGCTCACCGTCGACCAGATCTCGACGCAGATCCAGCAGGACATCGGTGTCGACCTGACGGAGTCCGTCGAGCTGGGCCGGCACCTGGGACGACGTCACCGTTGACGGGCTGTACGCAGCTGCGTCACGCGGCTCCGGACGACGAGCCCGAGAGGGAGACCTGACGGCAGCACCCAGCAGCGAAGGGTTCCGGCGGGCGAGTCCGCCGGGGCCTCCTGCATGTGAGTACGGTGCTGTCTATGGAGATCAACGGGGCGGAACAGCAGCGAGGACACGTACTACTGATCGCGGGTGACAGTGCGGTACGCCGCCGCACCGTCCAGGTGCTTCCCTCGGAGAACCTTGCCGCGCTGTCCATGGTCCCTGTCTCCGCCCTGCTGGGCAGCGGCCTGCCGAGCGACACCACGTACCTCGACGGCATTCACGATCAGAACGCGCTGCAGGTCCGGCTACGCGCAGCCGCTGCGACTCCCGGCCCGCTGCTGGTCTACCTCTCCGGCCGGCTCACCACCGACCGTCGGGGACAGCAGCTCTACCTGGCTCTCTCCAGGACCACGACGGCCACGGCCCGCTACACCGCGCTCCCCTGGGAGTGGTTGGGCATCGAGCTGCGGAGCCGGCCCCCGGGCCTCACGACCGTGGTCTTCGACCTCGCGGCGGACAAGAGTGCGTGGCCCCTGCTGCAGGAGTACGGGGCGCTGCCGGCCTCGACGACAGCCGACGTGTTCGGAGTGGTGGCTCCGCCGGGATTCCCGGGAAACGAGGGGATCAGCGTCTACACCCGGCACTGGATCGAGCTGCTGCGCCACCATCCCGAGCGGCCGACCAACGCCCGGCTGCACGCTTTGACCGTGTCCTCCGGATCCCTGCCACCGGGCGCCCTGGTCATCCCCAGCACTCCGGAGATCGCCGCCCCCGAGCCAACGGCCCGGCCACCGATGACACATGTGCAGCGCCTCCTCGCAGGGGACACCTCATTCCTCCCTCACCGTCGGGGTACGGGCACGTCCACCGTGCCGGAGCAGGTACCGCCGCACCCCGCTCCGGGATACACCCACGCTCCGGATCCGCAGCTGCTGGCCTCTGCCCCCGTTCCTCAGCAGACCGCCCCCGCGCAGACCTCGCAGACGCTTTCCCCAGCTCCCGCAGAGCAGGACCCCCGTCCCCACATTCACGCCCTCGCCCAGGCCGGACGGCACCAAGAGGCCGCCGAACTGGCCCAGGTGTGGGAGCAGCACACCCTGCACACCAGCGGATTCGATTCGCCCCAGGCCACGCAGTGGGTCGAGATCCGAGCCGACCTCGCCAAGATGTCCGGGAACTTCCTGCTCGCGACGCAGCTGTGGGTGGGCGTCGGCCGGGCCAGGCTCGCTCACCAGTCCCCCGACGCCCCGCAAGTCCTGTCCGCGGCACAGAGCGCCCACTACTGCTGGACCCAGATGAAGGACGTGGCCAAGGCCAGGGAGTGCGGGCCCGAACTGATCGGCCTGCTCCGAGCACTGCCCTCTCTCGACCGTCGGCATCTGTGGGTGGCGCAGCAGCGCATGGAGTACCTGAACAACGCGCCCACCCGACGCTGACCAGCACCACAGCGGCAGGAGGGAGGCGTTGAGCCTCGGACGACGCGGTAAGAGTCTCCGGAGTCGGGCCGATGCCGCGCCCCACGACGTAGGTGCGGCCGGTACGGGGCTCCCGTACCGGCCGCACTCACCTGCCTGTGTCGCTGTGCCTTCTTACGCCTTCGCCAGTGACGGCTTCTCGTCGGCGTCCACGTCGCCGTCCCGCGAGTCCGGGACGTGCGGCTCGCCGCCGTGGGCGTCGTCCGTCATCGTCTTCTCGTCGAACGGGAGGGCGCCGGAGAGGACCAGGTCCACCCGCTCCCGGTCGATCTCCTTGGTCCAGGTGCCGACCAGCACCGTGGCGACCGCGTTGCCCGCGAAGTTCGTGAGGGCGCGCGCCTCACTCATGAAGCGGTCGATGCCGACGATCAGGCCGACGCCGTCGACGAGTTCGGGCCGGTGCGACTGGAGGCCGCCCGCGAGGGTGGCCAGACCGGCGCCGGTGACGCCCGCCGCGCCCTTCGACGCGATCACCATGAAGACCAGCAGGGAGATCTGCTCGCCGATGGTCAGCGGGTCGCCGGTCGCGTTGGCGATGAAGAGCGAGGCCATCGTGAGGTAGATCGCGGTGCCGTCGAGGTTGAAGGAGTAGCCGGTCGGCACGGTGATGCCGACGACGGGCTTGCTGACGCCCATGTGCTCCATCTTCGCGATCAGCCGCGGCAGGGCCGACTCGGACGAGGAGGTGGAGAGGATCAGCAGGAACTCACGGCCCAGGTACTTCAGCAGCGTGAAGATGTTGACCCCGGCCACCAGGCGCAGGATCGCGCCCAGGATCAGGAACACGAAGAGCGCGCAGGTCACGTAGAAGCCGATCATGATGATCGCCAGGGACTTCAGCGCGTCCACGCCGGTCTCGCCGACCACCGCCGCCATGGCACCGAACGCGCCGACCGGAGCCACCCACATGATCATGGCGAGGATGCGGAAGACGAGGCGCTGGATGTGGCCGATGCCGCGCAGGACCGGCTCGCCGGCCGAGCCCATGGCCTGCAGCGCGAAGCCCGCGAGCAGGGCGATCAGCAGGGTCTGTAGGACCTCGCCCTCGGTGAAGGCCGACACCATGGTGGTGGGGATGATGCCGAGCAGGAAGTCCACGGTGGACTCGCTGGCCCCGGAGGCCTGCTTCTCACCCGCGGCACGGGCCGCCTCGGTGAGGTGGAGGCTGGAGCCGGGCTCCAGGAGGTTGCCGACGACCAGGCCGATGGCCAGGGCGACGGTGGACATCACCAGGAAGTAGCCGAGGGCCAGGCCGCCGACGGCACCGACCTTGGCGGCCTTCCGTACGGAGCCGACCCCCAGCACGATCGTGCAGAAGATGATCGGCGAGATCATCATCTTGATGAGGTTGACGAAGCCTGTGCCGATCGGCTTGAGCTCCACGGCGAAGTCCGGAACCACCAGACCCACCGTGACGCCCAGCACCACGGCGGCGATCACGGCGATGTAGAGGTAGTGGGTGCGGTCCCGTCGTGCGGCTTTCTCTGCCACGGGGGTCTCCTCGGGTATGCGGCTGCTCCCCGTCCCTGGGGGCCCCGGTGACTATTCACTTCCCTGTGACGGCCGTCACCCTTACGTTCATATCGTTCACAGATGCTTTCGAGCCACCTTGGGTCGGGTGTCCCCGCCAGGCAGACTGGGTGCCATGCGCCTGACCCGAACCCTCCCCCGCAGCCTGGCCGGCCAGCTGTTCGCGATGCAGGCCCTGCTCGTGGCCGCGGTCGTGGCCGGGTGCGCCTTCTTCGCGTACGCCTCCGGCCGGTCCCAGGCGGAGGAGACCGCGGCCCGCCAGGTGCGGGCCGCCGCCCTCGCCATGGCCGGATCACCGTCCGTCCGGGAGGCCATCCGTACCCCGGACCCGTCCGCCGTACTCCAGCCGTACGCGGAACAGGTCCGCGAGGAGACCGGGATCGCCTTCGTCACGATCATGAATCCGGAGGGGGTCCGCTGGACCCATCCCGACCGCTCCCAGATCGGCAGGAGCTTCATCGGTCACACCGAGCGCGCGCTGCTCGGCGAGACCTTCGAGGAGACCTACACGGGAACGCTCGGCCCCTCCATACGGGTCGTGACCCCGGTCCACGACGGGGACAGAATCGTCGGCCTGGTCAGCGCGGGCATCACCGTCGAGCGGGTGTCCACCCAGGTGCGTGAGCAGCTCGGCGCCCTGGGGACGGCGGCGGGTGCCGCCCTGGCGCTCGGCGCGCTCGGGACGTACGTGATCAACGCCAGGCTGCGGCGGCACACCCACGGGATGAACGCGCGGGAGCTGAGCCGGATGCACACGTACCACGAGGCCACGCTGCACGCGGTGCGCGAGGGGCTGATCATGCTGGACGGGCAGCGCCGGGTCGCCCTGATCAACGACGCGGGCCGGGAGCTGCTGGGACTGGAACCGGGGTCGGTCGGCCGCAGGATCGACGAGCTCGCGCTGCCGGCGCCGCTGACCGGGGCGCTCCTGGCGTCCGAGCCCCGGGTGGACGAGGTCCATCTGACGGCGGACCGGGTGATCGTCGTCAACACGAGCCCGGTGGTCGGCGGTGAGCGGCGCGGCACGGTCGTGACGCTGCGCGACCACACGGAACTGCAGGCGCTGTCGGGCGAACTCGACTCGGAGCGCGGTTTCACCCAGGCGCTGCGCTCGCAGGCGCACGAGGCGGCGAACCGGCTGCACACCGTGGTGTCGCTGATCGAGCTGGGCCGGGTCGAGGAGGCGGTGGATTTCGCGACGGCGGAGCTGGAGCTGGCGCAGGTCCTCACCGACCGGGTCGTGGACGCGGTGGCCGAGCCGGTGCTCGCCGCCCTGCTGCTCGGCAAGGCGGCGCAGGCCAACGAGCGCGGGGTGGAGCTGGTGCTCGCCGAGGACAGCCTGATCGACGACGGGGCCCTGCCGCGCTCGCTGGCACCGCGTGATCTGGTGACGATCCTCGGCAACCTGATCGACAACGCGGTGGACGCGGCGTCGGAGACGGCGACGGGTGACGCCGTCGGGCCGGTCCCCGCCGAGCGCACCGTGTCGCGGGCCCTGGTCACCGTGACCGCGCGGGCGGAGTCCGGCGAGCTGCTGCTGCGGGTGGCGGACACCGGCGCCGGGATCGGCCCGGACGACGCGGACGAGGTGTTCCGGCGCGGCTGGACGACGAACGGCGCGGGCCGGGGTCTGGGCCTGGCACTGGTACGGCAGGCGGCCCACCGCAACGGCGGGACGGTGACGCTGGGCCGGGCGCCGGAGGGCGGCGCGGAGTTCACGGTGCGGCTGCCGCTCGCCGGCCGTACGGCGAGGGTGGAGGTGGCCGCGCCGTGATCCGGGTGCTGGTCGTGGAGGACGATCCGGTGGCCGCCGACGCCCACCAGCTGTACGTGGGCCGGGTGCCGGGCTTCGAGGTCGCCGCTGTCGCCCACTCCCGGGCGGAGGCCGTACGGGCGCTGGACCGGACGGAGGTCGACCTGCTGCTGCTCGACCTCTACCTGCCCGACGGGCACGGTCTGCAGCTGCTGCGCTCGCTGCGGGCGGCCGGACACGGCGCGGACGTCATCGCGGTGACGTCGGCGCGTGATCTCGCGGTGGTGCGGGAGGGCGTGTCGCTCGGCGTCGTGCAGTACGTGCTGAAGCCGTTCACGTATCCCACGCTGCGGGACCGGCTCGTGCGGTACGCGGAGTTCCGGGCGGCGGCCGGTGAGGCGAGCGGCCAGGAGGAGGTGGACCGGGCGCTGGGCGCGCTGCGGGTCTCGGACCCGGCCACGCTGCCCAAGGGGCTGAGCGGGCCGACGCTGGAGGCGGTGACCCGGGCCCTGCGGGAAGCCCCGGACGGGGTGACCGCGGCGGCCGCCGGGGAAGGGCTGGGGATCTCCCGGATCACCGCCCGCCGCTATCTGGAGCACCTGGTGACGGCGGGCCGGGCCGTGCGGCGGCCGAGCTACGGCCAGGTCGGCCGGCCCGAGTTGCACTATCACTGGGTGGCTGAAACTCGCTGATGTGTGAGGGCCCCGCCGGGGCGTGCACCCTAGGAGGATCGTACGAAGGGTGAACTGGGGGGAACAGGCTGTAGCCAGGGCGTTCACGAACTTCTACGGTGGGGCCGTGCACCCCACACCACCCTTCAACGCCCCCGCCTCGCGCCGCCTCCGCGAGGCGCTGGGAATGGCTCCCGGACATGTTGCGTACGGCCTCGGCGCCCAGTACGGACTTGCCGTCACCGCTGAGACCGTCATGGCCTGGGAACGCGGCACGGCCCTGCCCGGCGAACGCGAACTGAAGGCACTGGCCGGCGTGTTGTGGTGCGCGCCCGGCGAACTGCTCACCGCCGCGAGCACCTTGCGCGAGCACCGGCTGGCGCGGGACATCGCGGTGGAGGACCTGGCGCGGACGCTCGGGATGACGGCCGCCGCGTATCAGCGGATCGAGGAGTCGGGCCGCTGGCGCGGCAACGAGCGCCAGGCCGTGGCACTCTGCGGGGCGCTGGACATGTCGGCGGCGCAGTTCCTCACGGCGACCGGCCGGAACGAGGAGCTGGCGGACCTGCTGAACAAGGCCGTCACGACGCGCTGGCAGGCCTACGTACGGCCGGTGGACAAGCTCGTACCGCTGGACCGGGTCCTGGTCCAGAACGTGCTGGAACAGTTGCACGCCGACTACCAGGCCCTGACGATATCGACGTTGAGCTGGAACCCGACGGCCCGGGACCAGGCCGCGACGGGTGACCCGGGGCGGGAGTTCCTGGACCGGGTGGTCGAGGAGTTCTGGCGGACGGCGGGAATCTGAGCCGGGAAGAACGGCACGTGGCCCCCGTCGTCCGCGAGGACGGCAGGGGCCACGTGCACAGGAGGGCGGTCCGGCCTCAGAAGACCGATTCGGCCTCGTACATCCGGTCGCTGGGCACGGTCTTCAGCCGGGTCACCGCGTCGGCCAGCGGGGCCATCACGATGTCGGTCCCGCGCAGGGACGTCATCCGCCCGAAGTCGCCGCGGTGCACGGCCTCCACGGCGTTCCACCCGAAGCGGGTCGCCAGCACGCGGTCGTACGCGGTCGGCGTGCCACCGCGCTGCACATGGCCGAGAATGACCGGCCGGGCCTCCTTGCCGAGCCGCCGTTCCAGCTCGGTGGCCAGCCGGTTGCCGATGCCCTGGAAGCGCTCGTGACCGAACTGGTCGATCTCGCCCTTGGCGTACGTCATGGAGCCCTCGGCCGGGTGCGCACCCTCGGCGACGCAGATGACGGCGAACTTCTTGCCCCGCGCGAAGCGTTCCTCGACCATCTTGACCAGGTCGTCGACCTGGAAGGGCCGCTCCGGCAGGCAGATGCCGTGGGCACCGCCGGCCATGCCGGACTCCAGCGCGATCCAGCCCGCGTGGCGGCCCATGACCTCGACGACCATGACCCGCTGGTGCGATTCGGCGGTGGTCTTGAGCCGGTCTATGGCTTCGGTCGCGACGCCGACGGCGGTGTCGAAGCCGAAGGTCCGGTCGGTGGCGGAGATGTCGTTGTCGATGGTCTTCGGGACGCCCACCACGGGCATCCCGGCGTCGGACAGCATGCGGGCCGCGGTGAGCGTGCCCTCGCCGCCGATCGGGATGAGCGCGTCGATGCCGTAACGGAGGGACAGTTCCGCGCAGTTCTCGGCGGCCTCGCGCAGCCGGTCACGCTCCAGGCGTGCCGAGCCGAGGATCGTGCCGCCGCGGGCCAGGATGCCGCTGACCGCGTTCAGGTCGAGGGGCCGGAAGTGGCCGTCGAGCAGCCCCTTGAAGCCGTCCTCGAAGCCGATGACCTCATCGCCGTGCCCCACCACGGCACGGTGCACGACCGACCGGATCACAGCGTTGAGGCCTGGACAGTCGCCGCCTGCGGTGAGAATTCCGATGCGCATCCTGACTCTGTCTCCTGCTCGCTAGTGCCATGCATTCCGGGGAGCTGCCGAGAAACCCCCGTACCGTGAGCCACGACGATTGTCCCACGCCGAGCCGGGCCCCCGCGCTTCCGGCTTCGCGGCAGGGACCGTTCGGGCCCGGGAGCGGCCCGTCCCGGGCCGCCCGCCCGGCGGGCGGCTCACCTGCCCCGGTAGGTATCGTCAACAGGACAATGCCAGCCAAACAGGACGGGAGACCACGCGTGGCGCGCAGCGTGTACGTGACCGGGATCGACCGGGGAGACGGCCGGCAGGTCGTCGACCTGGGAGTCATGGAGCTACTGACGCGTCAGGTGGACCGGGTGGGTGTCTTCCGGCCGCTGATCCACGACGGGCCCGACCGGCTGTTCGAGCTGCTGCGGGCCCGCTACCGGCTCTCGCAGAGTCCGGAGACCGTCTTCGGACTGGACTACCAGCAGGCCTCCGCCGTCCAGGCGGAGAAGGGTACCGACGAACTGGTCTCCCTGCTCGTCGAGCGGTTCCACCGGGTGGCCCGCGACTACGAGGTGGTCCTGGTCCTCGGCAGCGACTTCGCCGCCACCCAGCTCCCCGACGAGCTCGCCCTGAACGCGAGGCTCGCCAACGAGTTCGGCGCCTCGGTGATCGCGGTGGTCGGCGGCAAGGACCAGGACGCCGAGTCCGTACGGGCCGAGACGCGCAACGCCTACCGCGCGTACGCCGGTCTCGGCTGCGACGTCCTGGCGATGATCGTGAACCGGGTGGCGTCCGGGGACCGCGCGGACATCGCCGACCGGCTGAAGACGCAGCTCCCGGTCCCCTGTTCCGTACTGCCGGACGATCCCGCGCTCTCCGCACCCACCGTCGCCCAGATCACCACGGCACTGGGCGGAACGATTCTGCTCGGTGACGACTCGGGCCTGGCCAGGGACGCGCTGGACTTCGTGTTCGGCGGCGCCATGCTGCCGAACCTCCTGAAGGCCCTGACCCCGGGCTGCATGGTCGTCACCCCGGGCGACCGTGCCGACCTGGTCGTCGGTTCGCTCGCCGCGCACAGCGCCGGCACGCCGCCCATCGCGGGCGTCCTGCTGACCCTGGACGAACGGCCCGGCGAGGAGATACTCAGGCTGGCGGCCCGCCTCGCACCGGGCACCCCGGTCGTCGCGGTGGCCGGCGGATCCTTCCCCACGGCAGCCGAACTCTTCGCCCTGGAAGGCAAGCTGAACGCGGCGACGCCCCGTAAGGCGGAGACCGCCCTCGGCCTCTTCGAGCGCCATGTGGACACCGGCGCCCTGCTGGAGCGCGTCTCGGTGGCCCGCAGCGGCCGGGTCACCCCCATGATGTTCGAGCACGAGCTGCTGGAACAGGCCCGCGCGAAGCGGCGCCGGGTCGTCCTCCCCGAGGGCACCGAGGAGCGCGTCCTGCGCGCCGCCGACGTACTGCTCCGCCGCGACGTCTGCGACCTGACCCTCCTCGGGGACACCGACGTCATCCGCAAGAAGGCCGCCGATCTGGGCATCGACCTCGGCGGGACCCAGATCGTCGACCCGCAGACCTCCGAACTGCGCCAGAGCTTCGCCGAGCGGTACGCCGAGCTGCGCGCGCACCGTGGCGTGACGGTGGAGCTGGCGTACGACGTCGTCTCGGACGTCAACTACTTCGGCACGCTGATGGTCGAGGAGGGACTGGCCGACGGCATGGTCTCCGGTTCGGCGCACTCCACGGCGGCGACGATCCGCCCGGCCTTCGAGATCATCAAGACCAAGCAGGGGAGCACCTCCCGGGGCGAAGGCTCCGGCGGAGCCTCGATCGTCTCCTCGGTCTTCTTCATGTGCCTCGCCGACAGGGTCCTGGTCTACGGCGACTGCGCGGTCAACCCCGATCCGGACGCCGAACAGCTCGCGGACATCGCGGTGCAGTCGGCGGTCACCGCGTCCCGCTTCGGCGTGGACCCGCGGATCGCGATGCTGTCGTACTCGACGGGCACCTCCGGCACCGGCGCCGACGTCGACAAGGTGCGGGAGGCCACGGAGCGGGTACGCGCGTCACGACCGGACCTGAGGATCGAGGGGCCGATCCAGTACGACGCGGCGGTCGAGCCGTCCGTCGCCGCGACCAAGCTGCCGGCGTCGGAGGTGGCGGGCCGGGCGACCGTGCTGATCTTCCCTGACCTCAACACCGGCAACAACACCTACAAGGCCGTCCAGCGTTCGGCGGGAGCCGTCGCGGTCGGCCCGGTCCTGCAGGGGCTGCGCAAGCCGGTCAACGACCTCTCGCGCGGCGCCCTCGTGCAGGACATCGTGAACACCGTGGCCATCACAGCGATCCAGGCGCAGGACGAGGAGCAGACCGGATGACCCCCGCACACAGCACCGGCGACCGGGCGAGCCGGGTGCTCGTCCTCAACTCGGGGTCCTCCTCGGTGAAGTACCAGCTCCTGGACATGCGCGACGGCGCACGGCTGGCGACCGGCCTGGTCGAGCGGATCGGCGAGGCGGACTCCCGGCTGGTGCACACACCGCCGGCGGGCGGGGAGCCCCGCGAGCGCACCGGCCGGATCGCCGACCACGCACAGGCGCTGAAGGCCGCGGCCGAGGAACTGGCGGCCGACGGGATCGGCCTGGACTCCCCCGAGCTGGTGGCGATCGGGCACCGGGTGGTGCACGGCGGGCTGAAGTTCAGCGAGCCCACCGTGATCACCGACGAGGTGCTGCGGGAGATCGAGCAGCTCGTCCCCGTCGCCCCGCTGCACAACCCGGCGAACATCACCGGGATCCGTACGGCGCAGGCGCTGCGCCCGGACCTGCCGCAGATCGCGGTCTTCGACACGGCGTTCCACACGACGATGCCGGAGTACGCGGCGCGGTACGCGATCGACGTCGAGACCGCCGACGCGCACCGCATCCGCCGCTACGGCTTCCACGGCACCTCGCACGCGTACGTGTCACGCAGGACGGCCGAACTGCTGGGCCGGCCGGTGGCCGACGTGAACGTGATCGTGCTGCACCTGGGCAACGGCGCCTCGGCCTCCGCGGTGGCGGGTGGCCGGTGCGTCGAGACGTCGATGGGACTGACCCCCTTGGAGGGGCTGGTCATGGGTACGCGTTCCGGGGACATCGATCCGGCCGTCACCTTCCACCTGGAGCGGGTGGCGGGGATGTCGACGGACGAGATCGACGTCCTGCTGAACAAGAGGAGCGGCCTGGTCGGTCTCTGCGGCGACAACGACATGCGGGAGATCCGGCGCCGGGTGGACGAGGGCGACGAGCGTGCCACGCTCGCGTTCGACATCTACGTCCACCGGCTGAAGAAGTACATCGGCGCCTATTCGGCGGTCCTCGGCCGGGTGGACGCGGTGGTGTTCACGGCGGGGGTCGGGGAGAACTCCGCCCCGGTACGGGAGGCTGCGCTCGCGGGACTGGAAGGTTTCGGCCTGGCCGTGGACGCGGACCGCAACGCCGCACGGTCCGGCGAGCCGCGGCTGATCTCGCCCGACGACGCGCGGGTGGCGGTCGCCGTCGTACCTACGGACGAGGAGCTGGAGATCGCCGGTCAGACCTTCGCCCTGGTCGACAACTGAGCGGGCCCGCGCCCCTTTGTATCTTCCACCAGACGGAATATTCCGCAGTGAAACAAACCGATAGGATCCGCCTCATGCGCCGTTCCAAAATCGTCTGCACCCTCGGTCCCGCCGTCGACTCCCATGAGCAGCTCGTCGCTCTGATCGAGGCCGGCATGAGCGTGGCCCGTTTCAACTTCAGTCACGGTACCCACGAGGAGCACCAAGGCCGTTACGACCGGGTCCGTAAGGCCGCCGCCGAGACCGGCCGCGCGGTCGGCGTGCTCGCCGACCTCCAGGGCCCCAAGATCCGCCTCGGGAAGTTCGCCGAGGGCCCTGTCGAGCTGGTCCGCGGGGACGAGTTCGTCATCACCTCCGAGGACGTCGCCGGCGACAAGTCGATCTGCGGCACCACCTACAAGGGGCTGCCCGGCGACGTCACCAAGGGTGACCCGATCCTGATCAACGACGGCAACGTCGAGCTGAAGGTCGTCTCGGTCGACGGCCCCCGGGTCACCTCCATCGTCATCGAGGGCGGTGTCATCTCCGACCACAAGGGGATCAACCTCCCCGGTGCGGCGGTGAACGTCCCCGCGCTGTCCGAGAAGGACGTCGAGGACCTGCGGTTCGCCCTGCGGATGGGCTGCGACCTGGTCGCGCTGTCCTTCGTCCGGGACGCCGAGGACGTCAAGGACGTGCACAAGGTGATGGACGAGGAGGGCCGCCGGGTCCCCGTCATCGCCAAGGTCGAGAAGCCGCAGGCCGTCGAGCACATGGAGGGCGTCGTCGCCGCCTTCGACGGTGTGATGGTCGCCCGTGGTGACCTCGCCGTCGAGTATCCGCTCGAGAAGGTCCCGATGGTGCAGAAGCGCCTCGTCGAGCTGTGCCGCCGCAACGCCAAGCCGGTGATCGTGGCGACCCAGATGATGGAGTCGATGATCACCAACTCGCGGCCGACCCGCGCCGAGGCGTCCGACGTCGCCAACGCGATCCTGGACGGCGCGGACGCGGTCATGCTGTCGGCGGAGTCCTCCGTCGGCGCGTACCCGATCGAGACGGTCAAGACGATGTCGAAGATCGTCGTCGCCGCCGAGGAGGAGCTCCTGTCCAAGGGCCTCCAGCCGCTGGTGCCGGGCAAGAAGCCGCGTACGCAGGGTGGTTCGGTGGCTCGCGCGGCCTGTGAGATCGCGGACTTCCTGGACGGCAAGGCGCTGGTGGCCTTCACCAAGTCCGGTGACACCGCCCGCCGCCTCTCCCGCTACCGCGTGGCGCAGCCGATCCTGGCCTTCACCACGGAGGAGTCCACCCGCAACCAGCTGGCACTGAGCTGGGGCGTCGAGTCCTACGTCGTGCCGCACGTGGACAACACGGACGCCATGGTCGACCTGGTGGACGCGGAGCTGCTGAAGCTGAACCGCTACAGCGACGGCGACACGATGGTCATCACGGCCGGCTCGCCTCCCGGCGTCCCCGGCACCACCAACATGGTCCGGGTGCACCACCTGAGCGGCGAGCGCGCCTGACCGGCCGTACGGCAGATACGACTGTGGCCCGCACCCCCGTGAGAACGGGGATGCGGGCCACAGTCGTCATGCGGCTCCCGGACGGGTCCGGACCACCGGTCAGCTGTTGCCGCCGGTGAAGTAGTTCTGCAGTCCGGGGACCTTGAGCGAGCCGCCGAACTGGCCGGCCTGGGTCACCGTGGCGTCGGTGAAGAAGGCGAAGGGCACGTTCAGCGGCGGCGGGGTCTCCGGGCTGAAGGTGACGGGGATGAGGCCGAAGAGGTTGCCCTTCAGGCGCTCGGTGTACATCGTCACCGTGCCGTTGCGGATGGTGGAGGTGGAACCCTCCTCCGCCTTGACGTGGCCGGTGGTACCGGCCGGACCCTTCGTCAGCTGGTGCAGGTCCTTGATGTCGATGGTGTCGGCCGTGAACTTCAGCACCTTCTTGACGCTGCCGTTGTACGTCTTCACCTCGACGATGCCCGCGTAGTCCAGCCCGTTGAGCGTGAGCTTCGAGGTCTCCAGCGTCCACGGGTCGTCCGGCAGCAGCGGGATGCCCTGCTCCAGCTCGGCCGCCGCGAGCGCCTCGGGGTCGGCGGTGGGGCACGGGAAGCGCTCCTTGGCGCCGTCCGGGATGTCCTCGTCCTTCACGGGGTCGAGGCCCTTGACGTCGTCGTCGAGCTCCTCGACGTCCTTGCCCGCCTTCTCGGCCGCCTCACGGATGGCGTCGGTGGTCTTGTCGACCGTGTCCTTCGCGGCCTCCGTCGCCTTGTCCACCGGATCGGTGGCGGCGGCGCTCTCCGACGGCTCCGGGCTCCCGGTGGTGGCGCTGGGGGACGGCTCGGCCGTCTCCTTGTCCGGTCCGTCGAGGAGGTCCTCGAGGGCGTCGCCGACACCCAGCGGGTCGAGGGGGTTCTTCGACTCGGTGGGTGTGGGGGCGGCCGGCGTGGCGTCCTCGTCCCCGGAGGTGTCCGCGGGCGCGCTCGCGCTCGCGGAGGGCTCCGGGGTCGCGGTCCCGTCATCCTTACCGGCGTCGTCCTCGCCCGTGTCGTCCTTGCCCGAGTCGTCCTTGCCCGAGTCGTCCTTACCGGCGTCGTCCTTACCGGTGTCGTCGGACGGCGTGGCGCTCGGCGTCGGCTCCGTCTCGGGTTCCTGCGACTCGGACGGCTCGTCGGAGCGCGTCACACATGGCCCGGGCGCGAAGGGGATGTCCGAGCTGTCGTCGGCCATGGCCAGCTTGGGGGTGAGCCCCATGCCCACGAAGACGGCCGTCGGCATCGCGGCGAGCGCGAACGCCTTCTTGCCCGAGGGCATGTGCAGCTTCGTCAGGAGTGACTTCCTGGGCGCCGCGTGGCGGGGCCCTCTTCGCTCCGGAAGGTCCTCCGGGCCGAAGTCGTTCGTCTGCCCGTCGTCACCCCTCACGATGCCTCCCACCGTCGGCCTCCGTAGCCGCCTCGAACAGCATCGGCCTCCGCGGGGCCTCAGCGGTGCGGTGGGGCTCCTGACCGTACTCCGGAGCCCCGAGGGCGCCGTCCCGGGCCCTCAGCGCCTCCGGGTGCTCGGACGCCTGGGCGTCACCCGGAGCCCAGGCGATGGAGAGGGCTCCGCCGAGGAGGGAGAAGAGGAAGCCGATGATGAAGCCGCCTATGTTGGCGACGGGTATGGATATGAGCGCGAGCAGGATCGCGGCGACCCCTGCGAACACCCGCACGATGTGGTGGAACCACATCGTGAAGCCCAGTGTGATGAGCAGGATCCCGATGATCAGCGACCCCGCACCCGCGGTGGTGGACATCGCGATCGTCATGTTGCCGAGGTGCATGTTGGCGTACGGGAAGTACGCGATGGGTAGACCACCCAGGATGGTGAACAGGCCCGCCCAGAACGGCCGGTTACCCCGCCAGGTGCGGAATCCCCGCCGGTAGACGGTGAGGTGGTGCTCGTTCTGCCCTGTGGACTCGGGGCTCATGGAAAACAGCTCCCTGGAACCGGTACTGCTGTGAGAAGAGAAGGGGTGGGCAGCCGAAGGCCCTCACGGAACACTCCGGCCGCCCCGGGCGAGTGCTAGAAGCACTCCTTGACGCCCTTGTGCAGCTTCAGGCTCAGGTTGCTGAGCTTGAAGGTGCCGGCGGTGGTTGCCCACGCCGTCTGCTCCACGTCGGTCAGCGTGGCCTTCTCGGCCCGCTGCGAGAAGCCGTTCGGGTTGACGGCCTTCTCGGTACCGGCCTGGATGCCCGGCTTACCCACCGAACCGGCGGCGACGCCGATGTCGATGTTCTCGAAGTACGCGTCCGCGTCGAGCTGGGCGACGTCGAGGTACAGGTTCGTCGCCTCGACGGGCTTCTTCGGGTCGGTACCGGCCGTCAGGTTGAGGCTGACACTGCCGAGACCGAAGGGAAGGTCCGGCGTGACCACCGACTGGCACATGTTGGTGATCGTGGCCTTGCTGAAGCCCGACACCGCGACCGGGTGAGCCGCGTCGCCGCCCTTCAGGTCCTTACCGACAGCCACGCTGCCGTACTGGACGAAGTTTTCGCCGACGAGCTTGTCGGTGCTGACCTTGAAGCTCTGGCCGGAGACGCTGAACGACGCGGCGAGCGCACCCTGCGCAAGACCGACGCCGACTGCGGCGGTCGCGACGACGCTCGGCACCATGACCAGAGCGAAACGCTTCCATCTGGTACCACCGCGAACCTGCGAACTCATAAATTTCCTCCTTCTCGGACGTACATCTCCGGTACGGGCATCGTGCCCGTCCTGGGATGGGAGAAGTGCTACGTCCTCGGGAAGGAGAGCGCCCGGACCGGAGGCGCGTACCGCATCCGAATCACCGGCGATCACCCCCGAGCGACAACCACTGGCGGCGCGTCTGCGCAGCCGGTTCGGACAGGCCCTGCCAGGGGCAGGAACCCCCCTGTCCGCGATCGGCGCCACTGCCGCCGACCACCCGGTGGGGAACCAACAGACCCACCTGCGCCGACTGGCCGTCGGGCCGGCGGGTATTGGACCGAGCGTGGCCGATCGTGGTGCATTCGCGGCCGTGACACAAGGGGGGTCGTTACTGACTAGTAACGACCCGATAACCAGGACGCGACAGGGCGGCATCGTCCGGCCACACAGGGTGGCACCAAAGGGACGTGCGAATGACGGGATTGCGACCCGAAACCGGACAGACCCCTGCAGGCGATTTACTGCGAGTAACAGTGTGGACTTTTATCAAGTTTTAGTAAAGCGGACGTGTTCATCGGCGTTCGCCCGTGGAAACGGCCGTGGCGCCCGAAGGGCTCCACGGCCGCGTTGTCACATCAGAACAAGACGCGCGCCAGGGCGGTCCGGGCCGCGCCGACCCGGGGGTCGTCGGGGCCGATCACCTCGAAGAGCTCAAGGAGCCGGACCCGGACGGCGTCGCGGTCGTCGCCGGCATTACGGCGCACCGTCTCGACGAGCCGCCCGAACGCGTCCTCGACATGGCCGCCCACGAGGTCCAGGTCCGCGGCGGCCATCTGCGCCACCGGCTCGGCCGGATTCTCCGCGGCCTCCTGACGGACCTGCTGCGGGTCCATGCCCGCGACACGGCCCAGCAGTTCGGCCTGCGCGAGGCCCAGCTTCGCCTCGGTGTTGACCGGGTCGTCGGACAGGACGCTCCTGTACGCCTGGACCGCGCCGGCGAAGTCATTGTCGTCCAGGGCCAGCGCGGCGGCTTCCAGCTGTGCGTCGTACGGCCCTGCGGGGACCTCGGCGGGCTCGCTCTCCTCGCCTCCGGCTCCGGCGTCCGGGTCGACGGTGATCCCGGTGAGACCGAAACGCTCCTCGCCGACCTGGATCAGCTGGTCCAGCGTCTGGCGGATCTGGCTCTCGGGGGCCGCGCCCTGGAAGAGCGGAAGGGCCTGTCCGGCCACCACCGCGAACACCGCCGGGATGCCCTGGATCCCGAACTGCTGCATCAGCATCTGGTTGGCGTCGACATCGACCTTGGCCAGCACGAAGCGGCCGTTGTACTCGGCGGCGAGACGCTCCAGGAGCGGGCTGAGCTGCTTGCACGGCTCACACCACTCCGCCCAGAAGTCGATGACGACGGGGACTTCGGTGGAGCGCTGGAGGACGTCGGTCTCGAAGCCCGCCTCGTCGACGTCGATCACCAGGGAGGCGGGTGCCACGGCACCGGTGCCCCCCTGCCGGACGGACTCCGCGCGGGCCTGCTCCGCCTTCGCCTTGGCGTCGCCGGCCGCCTTCACAGCGGCGAGGTCGACGACACCACTCATGGACATGTTCCTAGGCTGCATACGTACATCCTCCCCCCTGCGCCCACTGTTCCGGAAAGCGATCCGTGAACCGCTTCCGTCCACAGCCACGCCGGTGTGCGCGGCGGGCGGACGGAAACGGTTCCGGGGCCCTGAAAACCCCGTGTTCGGCACCGGGTCCCCACCCGGCACCTGTGGTTGTCGATCGGTCGTCGCGCAACGACGCACGAACCGTCACGCCTTACGCTACGCCCCGTAGCGTAACTGCCCGGACCCCCCGCGAGGCAAGGGTGTGCGGTGATCTGTCTCACGGGCTCCGGGGCCGGTCAACAGTACTTACCGGCCGGTATGGTCGCCGCATGCTGAGCCGCAGCCCCACCGGACCCGCCCGTTCCGGACGTCCTCGCAGTGCCGAGGCCGATGCCGCGATCCTGGAGGCGACCCGTGCGTCGCTGGTCGATCTCGGCTGGTCGAAGCTGACGATGGGCGATGTGGCGACGCGGGCGGGGGTCGCCAAGACGACGCTCTACCGCCGCTGGGCGGGCAAGAACGAGCTGGTGGTGGACGCGGTCGCGGTTCTCTTCGACGAGCTGGAGCTGCCCGACCTCGGCAGCCTCGCGGCCGATGTGCAGGCCGTGGTCCTCCAGTTCGCGGCCCTGCTGGAACGACCGGAGACCAAGACGGCGCTGATGGCGGTGGTCGCCGAGTCGACGCGGGACGAAGCGCTGCGCGACCGCATCCGCGATTCGATCGTGGCCCGGCAGAAGCGCCTCGTGCTGCAGGGGCGGGAGCGCGCCCAGCGGCGTGGTGAGCTGCCCGCCGAACCGGACGCGGTGGTGGCGGCCCGCACCGCCGATCTGATCTTCGACGTGATCGCCGGCGCCGTGGTGCACCGGACGCTGGTGAGCGCCGAGCCCGTCGACACCGACTGGGCCCGGCGCTTCACCCTGCTGCTGCTCTCGGGGCTGGGCGCGGCGGCGTCCCCCTCGGAGGGCTGACGCCCGCCGGTCAGAAGCCGGGCGGCTCCGTGTAGACGCCCCACTCGTCGCGCAGCACCCCGCAGATCTCGCCGAGGGTCGCCTCCGCCCGTACCGCCTCCAGCATCGGCCCGATCATGTTCGAGCCGTCGCGGGCGGCGGCCAGCATCGCGTCCAGCGCGCCACGGACCTTCGCGTCCTCACGGCCCTCCTTGCGCGCGGCGAGCTCGCGCACCTGCTCGCGCTCGACCTCGTGGCTGACCCGGAGGATCTCCAGGTCACCGGTGACGGACCCGTGGTGGACGTTGACGCCGACGACCCGCTTCTCCCCCTTCTCCAGCGACTGCTGGTAGCGGAAGGCGGATTCGGCGGTCTCGCCGGTGAACCAGCCGTCCTCGATGCCCCGGAGGATTCCGGAGGTCATCGGCCCGATGGGGTGCTTGCCGTCCGGGTGCGCCCGGGTGCCGCGCTCCCTGATCTGCTCGAAGATCTTCTCGGCGTCGGCCTCGATGCGGTCGGTGAGCTGCTCGACGTACCACGAACCGCCCAGCGGGTCGGCGACGTTGGCGACGCCGGTCTCCTCCATGAGCACCTGCTGGGTGCGCAGCGCGATCTCGGCGGCCTGCGCGGAGGGGAGGGCGAGCGTCTCGTCCAGGGCGTTGGTGTGCAGGGAGTTGGTGCCGCCGAGGACCGCGGACAGCGCCTCCACGGCGGTGCGTACGACGTTGTTGTACGGCTGCTGGGCGGTGAGCGAGACACCGGCCGTCTGGGTGTGGAAGCGGAGCCACTGCGCCTTGTCGGTCTTCGCGCCGTAGGTCTCCTTCATCCAGCGGGCCCAGATCCGGCGTGCGGCGCGGAATTTGGCGATCTCCTCGAAGAAGTCGAGGTGCGCGTCGAAGAAGAAGGAGAGTCCGGGGGCGAAGGTGTCGACGTCCAGACCGCGCGAGAGACCGAGCTCCACGTATCCGAAGCCGTCGGCGAGGGTGTACGCGAGCTCCTGCGCGGCCGTGGCCCCGGCCTCACGGATGTGGTAGCCGGAGACCGAGAGCGGCTTGTAGGCGGGGATGTCGCGCGTGCAGTGCTCCATCAGGTCGCCGATCAGGCGCAGATGGGGCTCGGGCTGGAAGAGCCACTCCTTCTGCGCGATGTACTCCTTGAAGATGTCGGTCTGGAGCGTGCCGTTGAGCACGGCCGGGTCGACGCCCTGGCGCTCCGCCGCCACCAGGTACATGCAGAAGACGGGGACGGCGGGTCCGCTGATCGTCATGGAGGTGGTGACGTCGCCGAGCGGGATGTCCTGGAACAGGACCTCCATGTCGGCGGCGGAGTCGATGGCCACGCCGCAGTGGCCGACCTCGCCGAGTGCGCGGGGGTCGTCGGAGTCGCGGCCCATCAGGGTCGGCATGTCGAAGGCGACGCTGAGTCCGCCGCCGCCGTTGGCCAGGATGGACTTGTACCGCTCGTTGGTCTGCTCCGCGTTGCCGAAGCCGGCGAACTGGCGGATGGTCCAGGTGCGCCCCCGGTATCCGGTGGCGTGGAGTCCCCGCGTGAAGGGGTACTCACCGGGCCAGCCGATCCGCTCGAACCCCTCGTACGTGTCGCCGGGGCGGGGCCCGTACACGGGCTCCACCGGGTCTCCGGAGAGCGTGGTGAAGTCCGCGTCGCGCTTGCGGGCCTTGTCGTAACGGGCCTGCCAGCGGCGGCGGCCTTCCTCGATCTCGTGAGCGTCCATGGAACAAATTTACTAGGACGTCCTAGTATCTGTCGATGGCAAACCGCCCGGCGCATCGCGCGGGGCGGTTCGGGTCCTTCCGATCAGACCTTGACGGCCTGGGCGGAGCCGTCGGTGATCAGCGGCTCGACCTCCTTGACGACCTTGCGCTCGACGAAGAACGCGGCCGTCGGGATCGTGCCGGAGATCAGCACCCAGAGCAGCTTGCCGATCGGCCACTTCGCCTTGGAACCGAGGTCGAAGGCGAAGATCAGGTAGATGATGAACAGGACGCCGTGGAGCTGCGAGACCGCGAAGGTCAGGCTCTCACCGGTGTCGAATCCGTACTTGAAGACCATGCACACGCACAGGATCATCAACATGACGGCGGTGACGTAGGCCATCACCCGATAGCGGGTCAGCACGCTGCGTTTCATGGCACCGAGCGTAACCGGGCGGCCGGAGCGATCTTGCAGCACCCCGCCCTCGCGGTCACTCGTCCTCGAAGTCCTGGGCCGCCACCCGCAGCGGCCTGAGCATCGCGAAGATCTCGGCGCACTCCTCGTCGTCGTACGCCCCGAGCCCGAAGTCCATCGCCATCAGGTCCTGGCTGGCCGCCTCGACGACCTCACGGCCCTTGTCCGTGATGGAGGCCAGGGTTCCGCGCCCGTCGTTGGGGTTGGGGCGCTTGTCGACCAGCCCCGAGCGCACCAGCCGGTCCACCGTGTTCGTCACGGAGGTGGGGTGCACCATCAGGCGCTCGCCGATCTTGGACATCGGCAGCTCACCGGCCTGGGAGAAGGTGAGCAGGACCAGTGCCTCGTAGCGGGCGAAGGTCAGCCCGTACGGTCTGACCACCGCGTCCACCTCGGCCAGCAGGATCTGCTGCGCGCGCATGATCGAGGTGATCGCCCCCATGGAGGGCGCCGGCCCCCAGCGCCGCTGCCAGAGTTCTTCGGCGCGGGCGATGGGATCGAAGGGGAGGCTGAGCGGCTTCGGCACGGCACGACCTTACCCACTGGTCACATGACGGTCAGCCCCGTCTCGCACTTCGGTACCGGATACGCGTTCGCCGCACCTCCGCCACCAGCAGGAGCGTGCAGACCGTGCCGATCGCCCCGGCGTACGCGACCACCTGGTGCACGGGGACGAACTCGGCGGCCAGTCCGGCCAGGGCCATGCCGAGCCCCTGGGAGGTCATCAGACCGGCGGTGAGCAGGGTCATGGCCCGGCCGCGCAGCTGCTCGGGCACCGCCTCGACGAACCACTGGTCGAGCCCGATGATGTACGCCGCGCCGACCCCGGCCAGCACCAGGGCGGCCGTGGCGAGGGCCGGTCCGGGCCGGAACGCGTACAGCAGGAGGGGCAGCAGCCCGAGGGCGGCGACCGGCAGCACGAGTCGGGAGCGGGCACCGGGGCGCAGGGCGGCTCCCACGTAGAGCTCGGCCCCGATGTGGCCGACGGCCATCGCGCACATCAGCAGGCCCACGGTGGCGGGCCCGGCGCCGATCGCGTCCGCGTACGGCGCCGCGAGGGCCTCGGGGGCGACCACGAAGAACGCCGGAACCCAGAAGAGCAGGAGCAGGCCCCGGATGCGGCGGTCCCCGAGGACGGCCCGCGCGCCCGCGAGCGACTGGGCGAGCAGCGCACCGCCGGCGCCCTCCGCCGTGCGCGCGGGCCGGTCCCGGGTGCCCAGGCGCAGCAGCGCCGCCGAGCAGAGGAACGTCACCACGGTGACCGTGATCGCCCCGCGCGGGGACAGCGCGGTGAGCAGCAGCCCGCCCGCGCCGTAGCCGACCAGCATCGCGCTCTGCGAGACCAGACGCAGCAGCGAACGCCCCAGGACGCAGAGGTCGCCCTCTCCGAGGATGTCGGTGAGGGCCGCGGTCCTGGTCCCGGTGAAGACGGGCGCCACCGCGGCCACCGCGCAGCGCAGGGCGAGGAGTCCGGCGACGCTTGTGCCCGGGAGGACCATCACGGCGACGCAGCCGGCGCAGACCAGGTCGCACACGACGAGGACGCGACGGGCGGGGTAACGGTCGGCGACCCCGGCGAAGAGGGTGCCGCCGACGAGGTAGGGGAGGAAGTTGAGCGCGAAGGTCAGGGCGGACAGGAGGGGCGAGCCGGTGAGGTCGTAGACGAGCACGGTGAGTGCCAGCTCGCTGACGGTCACGCCGAGGAGGGAGAACAGGTGCGCGGCGAAGACCGCCCTGAACTCCCGGACGGCGAAGACCGCGCGGTAGCCCCGTGCGCCGGGGTCCGCCTCCGGAGCGCGGCCCGGGCCGGGTGAGGAGGCGTGCTCCGGAGGCAGCGCCGAGGACGGCACCGCGGCGGGCGCTTCGCGGGGTGTACCCGCCGGGGGTGGGGTGTCGTTCGGCATGGACGCAGCGTGGCGGAACACTGCGGCCGCTCCGTAGACTTTCGGCCCAGGCCGAAAGTTGGGTCCATGCCGTTCCATCTGCACTTCGACGAGAGCGATCTGCTCCGCTGCCGCTTCACCCTCTCACCGCTCTGGGAGACGCAGGAGGCGGTGCGCACCCTGAACCGCCCGGGCCGGCACGGCTACCACCTGCCCTGGCTCCGGCAGGTCGAGGAGGCGGCCGCGGGGCTGGATCTCGGGCCGCTGTGGCTACTGATGCCGGACCGCGGATACGGCGCGGACTTCATCTGTCCGCCGCCGCTCGGGCCGCTCGCCACCTTCGCCGAGGAGATCGAGACCGTACGGGCGACGGATCCGGCGACCGCCCGGGACGACATGGCCCTCGCCCTCGCCGACACCCCCGGCGGCCTCGCCTCCCCCGTCGGACAGCGGATGCTGGCGGACCCGGCGCGGGCGGTCCGGGAGATCGCCGACCTGCTGGAGCGGGCCTGGGAGGTGATGATCGCACCGCACTGGCCCCGGCTGCGCGCCCTGCTGGAGGCCGACCTCGCCTACCACTCGCGCCGCCTCGCCGACGTCGGCTTCCAGCGGCTGCTCGGCGAGATCAGCCCGCGGCTGCGCTGGGCAGACTCCACCCTGACGGTGGCCGGCACCAGCGGGAACCACAGCCGGGTCCTGGGCGGCCAGGGCCTCGTCCTGATGCCCAGCGTCTTCGTCTGGCCGGATGTGATCGGGGGCCAGGATCCCCCCTGGCAGCCCGCCGTGATCTACCCCGCGCGCGGCATCGGCGGCCTGTGGACGGAGGCCGCCGAGCGGACGCCCGACGCGCTCGCCCGGCTGTTGGGGAGGGCCCGCGCGGACGTGCTCTGCGCGCTCGGTGAGCCGTCCGGGACCAGCGCGCTGGCCCACAGGCTGTCGCTCGCCCCCTCCTCCGTGTCCGCGCACCTCTCGGTGCTGCGCGCGGCGGGCCTGCTGACCTCACGGCGCTACGGCCATCAGGTGCTGTACGAGCGCACCCCGCTGGGCATCGCGCTGGCGGGCCAGGCGCACTGACCCGGCCGGGGCGCGGCTCAGTTGCCTCCGGCGGGAGTGCCGGCGACGACGGCGGCGGGCGCGGTCTCCGGCTCGTGGGCGGGGCGTACGGTCCGGGACGCGCCCCGGGCCGTACGGCTCCCGCGCCGGTCGGCCGCGCGCTCACGCAGCAGGGCGAGGCACCAGACCGCCGGCGGGGCGAGCGCGATCGCCAGGGCGAGGAGCGCCCAGGGACGCGCCTGGTCGTGGGTGACGGCCAGCACGCCGCTCAGCAGGGCGAACACGCAGGTGACGGCGGTCAGGGGCCGGTGGACGAGCGTCAGCGAATAGCCGAGGAGACGGCCGGGCGGCACCCGGAACAGCGCCTTCGCATACGGCAGCAGCAGCGCCCCGTGCGTCGCCCGGGAACGGCGCAGCCGCTGGGCGTACGCGTCCGTCCAGGACACGGGTTCCTCCCCGACGGCCGGGACGTCCGGGGTGTGGACGGAGCGCCAGTACCGTCCGGACAGCGGGTTGCGCAGGCGGTGGATCGCGAAGCCGGTGGCCATGTCCTCGGTGGCGGAGTCGTGGAAGCCGCCCGCCTGGCGAAGGGCGGCGACGCGTACGACGTGGTCGTGGCCGGCGAAGACGGCCGCCCCGTAGCGGTTGCCCGCCCGCTGGACCAGGGCGTGGAACAGCGCCCAGGGCGACGCGGCAGCCGGGGTGTCACCCCCGTGGACCTGGGGGCCCACGACGAAGGCGACGTCCGGGTCGCGGAAGTAGCCCGTCATGCGCTCCAGGAAGCCCGACTGCGGGACGTGGCCGGTCTCGGCCGAGGCGAAGAGGTCGTAGGCGTCACCATGCTTGGCGAGCCAGGCGTTGACGTTGCCGTGCTTCGTGGCGGCCCGGTGCGGGCCCTTCTCCTGGTTCCACTCGGGCACCCCGACGCGGGTGAAGTGGTGCACGCCCAGCTCGGCGCAGAGCATCCGCGCCTCCGGGTCGTCGCCCTCGTCGAGCAGCCAGACGTCGAGCGGTCCGGGGTGCCGCATCCTGACCGCGCCCTCCAGGGTGGCCCGCACTGCGGCGAGGGGCTCCCGGCCCGGGACGTACGTGGTGAGGAAGGCGAGCACGGTGCCGGGCTCCGGGGTCACCGGGACGGGGTCCCTGGCCACCGACACCGCGTGGGCGACGGCGACCACGCCGGCGAGCACGAACAGCTCGATCAGGCCGACGGACACCAGCGTCACGGAGTCGGCGAGCACCAGCCACCGCCGGCCGTCGCCGCCGCGGGTGGACCAGTGCGTGGGCCACAGCACGTGGAGCAGCAGCAGTCCGGTGACCGCGGGGGCGAGCACCGTCAGGAGGACCGCTCGTATTCGGGGCCTCTCGGTGCGCAGGGGGCGGCGGTACCTCACCCGGTACCGCGCCGCGGGCTTCTCCGCGGGGTGCCCCGCGGGACGGCCGCTGCTGTCGTGGTCGTAACCGTCCGACGGCATCACGCCTCCGATGGTCGAATATGCCGGTATCCCCACAGAAGGGGAGGGACGGCACACTGTCGACCCGGCAGGTCCGACCGAGGGGAATTCTTCGTCCGAACGGGAAACCCCGCCCCGGGGGCTCCCGGGGCGGGGTACGTGCGTACGGGGTGCGGCGGGGTCAGCCCGCGAGGTGCCGCTCCACCGTCTCGACCTTGGAGGTCAGCCCGTCGGTGACGCCCGGCCGGATGTCGGCCTTCAGCACCAGGGAGACGCGGCCGGCCCTGGCCTCGACGGCGGCCACGGCGCGCTTGACCACCTCCATGACCTCGTCCCACTCACCCTCGACGGAGGTGAACATCGCGTCCGTGCGGTTGGGCAGCCCGGACTCACGGACGACGCGGACGGCGTCGGCGACGTACTCACCGACGTCCTCGCCGACGCCCAGAGGGCTGACGGAGAAGGCGACGATCACGCGTCGACCGTCCCCTCGGCGCGGGCGCGGGCGGCGATGACGCCGTCGGCCTCGTACTTCTTGAGCAGCTTCTCGCCGTAGAGACCGCCGAAGGGCACGACCGCGAGGAGGAAGAACAGGGCGACGCGCTTGAGGGGCCACTTGGCCTTCACCCATACGTCCAGCAGGAAGATCACGTAGATCGTGAAGAGCAGGCCGTGCAGCGCGCCGAGCGGCGGCATCAGGAAGTCGATGTCCGAGACCCGCATGAGGAGCGAGCCGAAGATCAGGAGCGCCGGGAAGGACAGCGCCTCGGGAAGCGAGATGAGGCGCAGCCGGTGCAGGGCGGAAGCGGTCTTGATGTCCACGAGGGCACCTTCGGTGGGAGGGGCGTGTCGGCTTGTGAAAGCAGGCACAAGCACAGCCATTGTGGCATCGTCCCGGGGCCCTTCGGGCAGGGGGTCCTCATCCGGTCCGTGCCGCACGTATCCGCGCATATCAGGGTCATTTCGGGGGCGGGATCGGCCACAGGGCCCTGTCCGCCGGCCTCCGCTGCGGCTAACGTCGCCCCGTGGCGATGTTCCGACTTCAAGGCAGCAAGACGCTCGCCGTCGACCTGACGGGCGATGCCGTCAAGGCGAAGAACGGCTCGATGGTGGCGTACGACGGCCGTATGGCGTTCAAGAAGATGTCCGGCGGCGGTGAGGGTCTGCGCGGCATGGTGACCCGCCGGCTGACCGGCGAGCAGATGGAGATGATGGAGGTGAAGGGGCAGGGCACCTGCTATTTCGCCGACCGGGCGAGCGAGATCAACCTCGTCTCGCTGCACGGCGAGACGCTGTACGTCGAGTCCAGCAATCTGCTGGCCGCCGACGCGGGGCTGCGCACCGGGACCTCCTTCACGGGCCTCCGCGGCGGGGCGAGCGGCAACGGCCTGTTCACCACGACCGTCGAGGGAACCGGCCAGGCGGCGATCATGTCGGACGGCTCCGCCGTGGTGCTCCGGGTGACACCGCAGTACCCGCTGAACGTCGACCCCGGCGCCTACATCGCCCACCAGGGCAGGCTCCAGCAGCACTTCCAGTCCGGGGTGAACTTCCGGACGCTCATGGGCGAGGGATCGGGCGAGTCCTTCCAGATCCGCTTCGAGGGCGAGGGCCTCGTCTACGTACAGCCCAGCGAGCGGAACACCGTCGGGGGCGAAGTCTGATGCCGTTCCGTGAGATCAACTCGAAGATGATCGAGGCCGCGGTGAGCCCCGGCCAGAAGATGTACAGCCAGCGAGGCGCGATGCTCGCGTACCGGGGTGACGTCTCGTTCACCCCGAACGTCCAGGGCGGGCAGGGCGGCCTGGGGTCGATGATCGGCCGCCGGGTGGCCGGAGAGGCGACCCCGCTGATGACCGTCGAGGGGAACGGCACGGTGATGTTCGGCCACGGGGGCCACGACGTCCGGGTGATCGGCCTGGCCGGCGACACCCTCTACGTGGAGGCCGACCGGCTGCTCGCCTTCGACGGAACGCTCCAGCAGGGCACCATGTTCATGGGCGCGCAGGGCGGGGTGATGGGCATGGTGCGCGGTCAGGTGACCGGGCAGGGGCTGTTCACGACGACGCTCAAGGGCCACGGCGCGGTCGCCGTGATGGCGCACGGCGGGGTGATCGAGCTGCCGATCACCCCGGGCCGGCCGGTCCACGTGGACCCTCAGGCGTACGTCGCCCATCACGGGGACGTGACCAACAAGTTGTCCACCGCGCTCGGCTGGCGCGACATGGTGGGGCGTGGTTCCGGCGAGGCCTTCCAGCTCGAGCTCAGCGGCAACGGAGCGGTGTACGTCCAGGCGTCGGAGGAGAAGCTGTGAGCACGCCGGTGATTTTCGACCCGATGACGCTGCCGTCGGACGACAACGTCAACGCGTACACCTTCTGCGTGGAGCTCAAGGGGAGCCAGTGGTTCCTGCAGAAGGGCAAGATGATCGCCTACTACGGGCAGATCGACTTCAACGGCATCGGGCACGGCCGCTTCGAGCGGCTGATCCGTACGAGCTTCCACTCCCCGCTGCACGTGAGCGACTGGGTGGTGGCCGAGGGCAGCGGCAAGATGCTGCTCGCCGACCGGGCCTTCGATGTGAACTCCTTCGACCTGGAGGACGGGAACCTGACGATCCGGTCCGGCAACCTGCTGGCCTACCAGCCGACGCTGGCGCTGAAGCAGTCGATCGTGCCCGGCTTCCTGACCTTGATCGGGACCGGGAAGTTCGTCGCCGCGTCCAACGGCCCGGTGGTCTTCATGGAGCCGCCGCTCCGGGTGGACCCGCAGGCGCTGGTGGGGTGGGCGGACTGCCCCTCACCGTGCCACCACTACGACCACGGCTACATGACGGGCGTGATGGGCGGGCTGCGCTCGCTGACCGGGATCGGCGGCACCTCGGGCGAGGAGCATCAGTTCGAGTTCGTCGGGGCGGGGACGGTGCTGCTCCAGTCGACCGAGGCGCTGATGCCCGAGCAGGCGACCGGCGCCGTCCCGCACGAGCCGGGTGTGCCGGGCGGCGGTCCCGGGAGCGGTGGTCAACACGGCTCCACACCCCGCATGCCCGGCCAGCTGGGGGACCTCCAGCGTCGCTTCGGGCTGTGAGCGGTAGTCTGCGGAGTGTGACACCGGCAGGCGCGTGCGCGGTGTCACACCCCCAGACTTCGTCCGGCTTTCAACATCTTAGGTAGAATCCATACATGGAGACCGAGACGGCCACACGCTGGCTTACCGATGCGGAGCAGTGCGCCTGGCGCACCCACCTGGACGTCAGCAGACTGCTGACACACCAGCTGGAGAAGGACCTCCAGCCGTTCGGCCTGACCATGAACGACTACGAGATCCTGGTCAACCTCTCCGAGTCGGAAGACCAGCGCATGCGGATGAGCGATCTCGCCGCCGCCACCCTGCAGTCCAAGAGCAGGCTCTCGCACCAGGTCACCCGCATGGAGAACGCCGGCCTGGTGCGGCGTGAGCACTGCGAGTCGGATCGGCGCGGACTGTTCGCGGTCCTCACGGACCTGGGCGGCGAGACGATGCGGAAGGTCGCGCCGCGCCATGTCGAGTCGGTCCGCAGGCACTTCATGGACCTGCTCTCCCCCGAGGAGCTCGCCGCACTGCACTCGGCGCTGACCCCGATCGCGGACCACCTGCGCGGCCGACGCGGCAAGCCGTAGCGCGGACGGCGCTCAGCCGTCCTCCGCCGTCCCGTCCCGCCCGTCCTGCGGCTTCTTCGGCAGCCGCAGGGTGAACCGCGCGCCGCCGCCCGGCCCCTCACCCACCGTGAGTGTGCCTCCGTGCCGGGCGGCCACATCGCGGGCGATGGCCAGGCCGAGCCCGGCTCCGCCGTCGTCACGGCTGCGGGCGTCGTCCAGCCGCACGAAACGCTCGAAGATCCGGTCCCGCTCGGCCTCGGGCACGCCCGAGCCGTCGTCGGTGACCTCCACGAGCACATCGCCCCCGTCCGCCCGCACCGCCACGGCGACCGAACGCTCCGCGTGACGCTGGGCGTTGTCCAGCAGATTGCCGATCACCCGGGCCAACTGCCCGCGCGAACCGGCGACTTCGAGCGGCCCGCTGTCGTCGGCGACGGACACGTCCGGCCGGATCCGGTCCACGGCGCGCTGGGAGACCTCCTCGCGGACCAGCGCGTCCAGGCCGACCGCCGCCCGCCCCGGCCGCTCCCCCGCGTCCAGCCGGGCGAGCAGCAGCAGATCGGCGGCCAGCACCTGCAGCCGTACGGTGTCGGCCACCGCGCCGGGCACGTCCAGCAGCTCCGGGTGGGCCTCCCCCACCTCCAGCTGGGTGCGCAGCGAGGCGATCGGGCTGCGCAGCTCGTGCGAGGCGTCGGCGACGAAACGCCGCTGCCGGTCGACCGAGGCCTCCAGCACGGTGAGGGTCTCGTTGGTCGTGCGGGCCAACCGTGCGATCTCGTCCCGCGAGTCCGGCTCGGGCACACGGCGGCTGAGGTCCTCGGACGCGGTGATCGCGGCCATCTCCTGCCGGATCCCCTCGACCGGGCGCAGTGCGCGCCGGGTGACCAGCCAGGTCACTCCGGCGACGACGAGCAGCATGAGCGGCAGCCCGGTCAGCATCGAGGTGCGTACGGTGTCCACCGCCTCCTGCTCGGCCGCGAGCGGGGCGCCCGCGTGGACGGTCAGGGTCACGCCCTCCTTCGTGGTCACCTCGACGGCGGCGAAGCGGTAGTCCGCCGTCTCGCCGTCGACGGTGGCGGTGCCGTTCGTGAAGTCCGGCGGGTCGGAGGAGACCTCGCTGCGGGGCGGGTCGTCGTCGTCCACGTCCTCGTCCTCGTCATCGTCGTCGTCATCGCCCGGGCTCGGAGTCGGCGCCGGGGGGACCGGGGCGACCTGTGACGTCCCCGTCCCCGAAATCGCCTCCAGTTCCCTGGAGACGGCCACCACACGCCCTCCCTCGTCCGTCACCTGGACGGGGTGGGTGTCGTCGTCACCCGGATCCAGCTCCGCGTACGTCGTGCCCAGGGCCAGCTCCCCGGCCACCTCGCGCGCCGTCACCTCGGCCTCCAGGCCCGCCCGGTCCGTCAGGTTCCCACGCAGCACCAGCAGGACGGCCAGCCCCGCGACGGTCAGGGCGACGGCGACGACCAGAGTGGCTCCCAGGGTGGCCCTGGCCCGTACGGACCTCACCGCGCCTCCAGCCGGTAGCCCGCGCCGCGTACCGTACGGATCCACGCGGCGCCGAGTTTGCGGCGCAGGGTGCTGATGTAGACCTCGACGATGTTCGGGTCGCCTTCGTAGGCGAAGTCCCAGACGTGCTCCAGGATGTCGGCCTTGCTGACCACCTCGCCCGCCCGCAGCACGAGTTGTTCCAGTACGGCGAACTCCTTGGTGGTGAGCGTGACCTCGTCCTCGCCCCGGTGGACCCGGCGGGCGGCGGTGTCCATCCGCAGCGTGCCGGCGGTCAGCACCGGCGCGGCGGATCCGCCGCGGCGGCGCAGCAGCGCCCGGATCCGGGCGACGAGCACGACGTACGAGAACGGCTTGGTCAGATAGTCGTCGGCGCCCGTGTCGAGGCCCTCCGCCTCGTCGTACTCCCCGTCCTTCGCGGTCAGCATCAGGATCGGCATCTCGTGCCCCGCGGCGCGCAGGGCGGCGCAGATCCGGTAGCCGTTC
This sequence comes from Streptomyces sp. NPDC005794, assembly GCF_042871445.1. NCBI lineage: Bacteria > Bacillati > Actinomycetota > Actinomycetes > Kitasatosporales > Streptomycetaceae > Streptomyces > Streptomyces sp. NPDC005794. The sequence continues at coordinate 227,669 of NZ_JBIAIN010000003.1, read as the reverse complement.
ATCCCGGGCAGCATGATGTCGAGGACCACGAGGTCATGGACGCCCTGGCCGGCCAGGTGCAGGCCCTCCAGGCCGTCGTGCACGACATCCACGGCGAAGCCCTCGGCGGTGAGTCCCCTCGCGAGGGACGTCGCGAGACGCTTCTCGTCCTCCACTATCAACAGGCGCATGGGGACAGCTTCGCAAACCGAACCTGAAGGAGCCTTCAGGTGGCTTCAGGCTGCGTTCAGCATCGCCGGGCCAATGTGAGTCCCGTCGCTCAGCACAGCACATCCCATCGGGGAGGAACCCACCATGAAGCGCAACATCGCCATCGCCACCCTTACCGCGGCCGTACTCGTCGGCGGCGGGCTCGCCGCCACCGCCGCCTTCGCGGACTCCGACACCGGCGGCACGGACGACCGGACCGCTGTGGCGGACCGGACGGCCGTGGCGGACCGGACCGTCGTGACCGACCAGGCGGCCGGGAACACCGCGCACACCGGGAGCACCGGGGAGCGGACCGCCGAGCGGAAGACCGAGCGGCTCACCGTGGACGAAGCGGTCCGCGCCGCGCTGAAGGCCGTCCCCGGCACGGTCACCGAGGCCGAGCTGGACGATGACGACGACGACCGCGACCGCGCTGTCTGGAAGCTCGACGTGTACGGCTCCGACAAGGTCTGGCACGACGTGACCGTGGACGCGCGGAACGGCACGGTGCTGTCCGACCGCGAGGACGACGACAACGACGACCGCGACCGGCACGCGACCCGTTCGGCGGCCGTGTCCCTGGACGCGGCGGTCAAGGCCGCCCTCGTGGCGCAGCCCGGCACGGTGACGTCGGTGGACCTGGACGACAACGACGATGACGACGACAACGGCAGGCGCGGTGCGCTGCACTGGGGCGTCGATGTCGTCGGCAAGGACGGCAAGCAGCACGAGCTGCACGTCGACGCGAAGAACGGCAAGGTCTCCGTGGACCGGGACGACGACCGCGACGACCGGGACGACCGCGACGACAACGACAACGACGACAACGGCTACGACGACTGATCCTCGCGCCCGGCAGGGTCCTGTCCGGCTCCGCCTCAGGGCGCGAAGCCGGACAGGACCCTGCCGTCGTCGGGTGAGGAGAGGAACAGCGCGTCACCGTAGGCGATCAGGGAGGGCGGCGTGCCCTTGACGGGCATGTCGAAGAGCTTGCCCGCGCCGGGCGGGTTCTCGCCGCCGGCGTCCAGCTCGTAGGCGTTCACCGTGATGTCGTCATGGACGAACGCCTGGTCGCCCACGATCGAGACGTTCCCGGCCTTGTCGTCGAGCAGGGTGTCGACGTGGTACCAGAGTTCCTCGCCGTCACGGAGCCGGAACGCCCGGACCTCGCCGGGCGCCGAGACCACCACCGTGCCGTCCGCCGTGACGGCCGGCTTCAGCACGCCCGTCATCCCCTCGGCCAGGGTGCGGCGGCCGGCGGGGGCGGAGATGTCGGTCACCGTGAGGCCGTCCCTGGCGACGCAGATCAGATCGCTGTCCTTGAGCAGGGGACGGGCACACTCCGTGTCCTCCTCACCGACGCCCCGCAGCCGCCGGCCCGACCCGGCGTCGAAGATCTGGATGTCGCTCCCCACGGCCACCACCCGGCCGTCCCCGGCCAGGAGCGTGGAGTCGGACCCGGTGTACCCGACGGCCCACTTCTCCGGCTTCTCCTCACCGGTGATCCGCAGGGCGGTCAGACGGCCCGCCGAACCGCCCTCGTTCCCGGAGACGTAGAAGATCACCCCGTCCGAGTACACCGCGCCGGTGACCGGCTGACCGTCCGGCACGGCGCGCCGCCACACCTCCTTGCCGTCGGTCAGGCGCAGCCCGACGAGGGCACCCGGCACGAAGACGTACACCGTGCCGTCCGTGGCCGTGACGACCGACCGGCCGCCCTTGCCGTTCCCGGGCCCGGACTTCTCCGGGACGTTCCAGCGTTCGGTGCCCTTCGCCGCGTCCAGCGCGGTGACGCCCCGCTCGCCGGAACAGACCAGGGTTCCGGCCGACAGCAGGCAGCCGTACTTCCCCACGCGTTCGCCGGTCTGCCAGGGTTTCCAGCCGGCCGGCCGCACGGCCAGGTCCGCGCCGCGTGCCCCGAAGTCGTCCGTGCGGGCGGCGTCCGCCCCGGGCACGACCGTGGGGCCGGCCAGGGCGGCCGGCGAGGATGCCGGTCCGCCGGGCCGGGCTGCGGCCGGATCGTCGGCGCCGTCGAGCAGCCCCGGCAGGAACGCCACCCCGAGCACCGCGCAGACCGCCGCGAGCGCGGCCATGACCACGAGCGGACGGCGGCGCCGGGTACGCACGAGGGCCGGTGGCGGGGGAGCAGCCGCCGGCCGTGGCGGGACCACCGCAACCACCGGAACCGACGCGGCACACCGCAGGGCCGTTTCGGTGTGTGCGGCGCACTGCTCCCGTACCGCGTCGTGCCAGGGGAAGGGCTCCGGAACGCCGTCCGGAGCGAGGAGACCAGCAAGCTCGTGCGGGGTCGGCCGGTCCTCGGGGCGGGGGGCGAGGCAGCGTTCGATCACCGCGCGCAACCCCGCTGGTACGCGGTCGAGTTCGGGTTCGCCGTGCGCGATCCGGAAGATCACCGCTGCCATGTCCGGATCGTCGAACGGGCCGCGTCCGCACGCCGCGAACGCCAGCACCGCGCCCAGGCAGAACACGTCCGACGCAGGGACCAGCGCCGTCGAGCCGTCGACGTGTTCGGGCGAGATGTAGCCGGGGCTGCCGACCACCACACCGGTCCGGGTGAGCTGGGTGGCCTCGAAGGCCTGGGCGATCCCGAAGTCGATCACCTTGGGCCCGTCGGCGCCCAGCAGGACGTTGCCCGGCTTGAGGTCGCGGTGCAGCACCCGTACGGCGTGCATGTCGGCGAGCGCCAGGGCGAGGCGCGAACCGGCGGCCCGGACCACGCTCTCGGGCAGCGGTCCGGTGCGGGAGACCGCCTCGGCGAGCGAGGGGCCCGGAACGTACTCCGTGGCGAGCCAGGGCGTCCCGCCCCTCTCGTCCCCGGCCACCAGGGCCGCGGAGTAAGGGCTGCGCACGGCACCGGCCGCCGCGATCTCCCGGCGGAAGCGGACGCGGAAGCCGTCGTCGAGGTCGAGCCCGGCGAGCACGGTCTTGAGCGCGACGAGCCCGGCGAGCGATCCGGCGCCGGCGGCCGGGGCGGTGTCCGCCCGCGCCAGGAACACCTCGCCCATCCCGCCCGAGCCGAGGCGTCCCAGCAGCCGGTAGGAGCCGATACGGGTGCGGCTGCCGGGAGTCAGGGGCTCGATCACGAGGAGGCCCTCCCTCCGGGCAGCGCGAGCGAGACGGCGATGCCGTGCCGGTAGACGATGTGGACGACCCCGTCGGCCGGGAAGAGCTCGGGCGGCCGGTTCTCCTTGCCCAGCGAGATGCCGGAGTCGGGGTCGTACGGCTCCTCGATCGCGGGGACGGGTACGCCCTTGATCGGGGTCCGGCGCAGCGGTCCTGGGGTGTCCCCGTCCAGCGCCACGCTGTGGAGCGCGTCGGTGTCCGCCCAGACGAGGGTGCCGTCGACGAGGGCGGGAGCGGAGACGGGGTTCTTCTCGCGGGCTTCGGCGTCCTCGCCCAGGCTGTAGCGTTTCAGCACCGTGCCGTCGTCGGTCCGTACGACGACGAACTCGGAAACCTCGTCGTCCTCGACGGGCACGGTCCCCGTGTCCATACCTGTTCTGTACACGGCAAGGCTGTCGCTCTCCGCCACCACCACCGCGTCCTCGCCGACTCCGGGCGGCGGGAGCTCCTCGTCCGTACCGTCCTGAGCCTGCGGGCAGTGGACCACGAAGTCGGCCGGAGTCTCCTCGGGACACCCCGCGGACTCCTCCTCGCCGTCCACGGCGCGGAAGGCGTGCAGCCCTTCCTCGTTGTCGGCGTAGAGCAGCCCGTCCCGTACGCCCAACGGCCAGAAATCACCGTTCTGGTACTGGGCCAGGTCGTCGCCCGCGAGTGGTTCCCGCCATTTCTCCGTCCCGTCCCGGACGTCGAAGGCGGCGATCCCGGACCCGTCGGGCAAACCGCCCGTGGCCACGAACACCAGCCCGTCCGCGACCCGGGGCGAACTCCCCAGCCTGTGGGCGGCCCCTGCCTCGACTTCCCAGCGGGACGTTCCGGTCCTGGCGTCGACTGCGAGGAGACGGTCACCGGTGGCGAAGTACACCGAGTCCTCGTGGACGGTGGGACGGGTGGAGCCGTTGGGCATGAAGAACGTCCCGGACGGGCTGTAACGGGCTTCCGCTTCGCCCGCTTCCTCGCCCGCGGCGAACTCCCAGAGCTTCTTGCCGTCGGCAGCCGACAGCGCCTCGTACGTTCCGTCCGCCATGCGGCAGACGACCACGTCCTGGCCGGCCTCGCAGCCGAGCGGGGTGCCGGTGAAGGTGGCGTGCCAGGGCTTCCAGCCGGGAGGACCGGCCTGAGCGGGGCTCTTCCCGCCCCCGGTTCCCCCACCGTCTCCGTCCCGCAGGGCGAACAGCCCCCCGGTGACCGCGCCGGCCAGGACGACCACGGCCAGGGCCGCGCCGAGGAGGCGACGGCGGCGGGCGGGGCGGGCCGGCGCGACCACGGGCGGTGGCAGCCCGGGTCCCTGGGTGGGCAGTTGGTCCACCGGTGTCCGGCTGCCGGTGGCCGCCCGGGTCGGTGTGTACCCGGGCAGCAGCGGCCCGCCCAGCGCGCGCACGGAGGCCAGCTCCCGCTCGTACCCGGCGATGTGGGCCGCGACCGGGGCGGGCCAGCGTACGGGGCCCTCCGGAGCGAGGCGGGCGGCGAGTTCGCCCGGGGCGGGGCGGGCGGCGGGGTCGGCCGCCAGGCAGTCCTGGAGCACCGCGCGCAGGGCGTCGGGCACCCCGTCGAGGTCGGCCTCGACGTACTTGACCCGGTACAGCACCGCGGCGACCGGACCGTCGCCGAAGGGGTCGCGGCCGGTGACGGCGAAACACAGCAGGGACGCGAGGCAGAAGACGTCGGACGCGGGCACGACGCGTCCGCTGCCCGCCACGTGCTCCGGGGACATGAAGGCGGGGCTGCCGATCATGCGGCTGGTCGTCGTGAGCGGGGTGGCACCCGCGCCGCGGGCGATCCCGAAGTCGATCAGGCGCGGACCGTCGGCGGCGAGCATGACGTTGCCGGGCTTCATGTCCCGGTGCACGACACCGGCCGCGTGGACGGACTCCAGGGCCCGGGCGAGGTCCGCCCCGAGCATCCGGACCTCTTCCTCGCCCAGCGCCCCCGACCGGCGTACCGCGGCCGACAGGGTCGGGCCCGCGACATAGCCGGTGGCCAGCCACGGCACGTCCGTCTCGGCGTCGCCGTCCAGGACCGGGGCCAGACCCGGGCCGGTGACCGATTGGGCGACGGCGATCTCGCGGCGGAAGCGCTGCCGGAAACCGGGGTCCTGGGCGACGTCCCGGCGGACCGTCTTCACGGCGACGGGAGCCCCGTCGGGTCCTGAACCGTCCCGCAGGCCCAGGAAGACCTCGCCCATGCCGCCCGCGCCGAGCCTGGCCAGAACGGCGTACGGCCCGATACGTCTCGGTGAGTCCTCGCGCAACGGCTCCAGCATGCGTCCCCCCGAGGTGCATGAGCAGGAACGCGCACCGCACGCGTCCCGTGCGCCGCATCTTTTCACGCCCCGTCAGACGGGGCGCACCTCCGTCGGGACGCGGCGGGGGCGGTTCCCGGGCGGCCCGCACGCCGCCCGGGAACCGTCAGTTCCCGCCGGTGAGTCCCGCGACCAGCTCGTCCGCCGCCGCGTACGGGTCGAGGCCGCCGGCCACGATCCGTTCCGCGAGCGCGTCCAGCCGGCGGTCGCCGTGCAGATCGGCGATCCGCTCACGGAGCGCGGTGACGGCGATCGTCTCGACCTCGCGGGCCGCACGCGCCGCGCGCCGCTCGGCCAGGACGCCGTGCTCCTCCATCCACGCCCGGTGCTTCTCCAGGGCCTCGACGACCTCGTCGATGCCCTCGCCCCGGGCGGCGACCGTCTTCACGATCGGCGGCCGCCAGTCGCCTGGCCCCCGGGACTCCCCCAGGCCCAGCATGTGGTTGAGCTCGCGGGCGGTGGCGTCGGCGCCGTCCCGGTCGGCCTTGTTGACGACGTAGACATCGCCGATCTCCAGGATCCCGGCCTTCGCCGCCTGGATGCCGTCGCCCATGCCGGGGGCGAGGAGGACGACGGAGGTGTCGGCCTGGGAGGCGATCTCCACCTCCGACTGGCCGACCCCCACCGTCTCCACGAGGATCACGTCGCAGCCCGCCGCGTCCAGCACCCGGATCGCCTGCGGCGCCGACCACGCGAGGCCGCCCAGGTGGCCCCGGGTGGCCATCGAGCGGATGTAGACGCCCGGGTCGGAGGCGTGCTCCGACATCCGGACCCGGTCCCCCAGGAGCGCGCCCCCGGAGAACGGCGACGACGGGTCGACGGCCAGGACCGCGACCCGTTTGCCGGCCTTCCGGTAGGCGGAGACCAGTGCCGAGGTAGAGGTGGACTTGCCGACACCCGGCGATCCGGTCAGGCCGACGACGTAGGCACGGCCCGCGAGTGGTGCCAGGGCGGCCATCACCTCGCGCAGCTGCGGCGAGGCACCCTCCACCAGGGAGATGAGCCGGGCCACCGCACGCGGCCTGCCCTCCCGTGCCTGCTCGACCAGGGTGGGGACGTCCACCTTCACGCTCGGCCTCCTCGCTCGCCCGTACCGGCTACTTGCCCGGTACGCGGATGATCAACGCGTCGCCCTGGCCTCCGCCGCCGCACAGCGCCGCCGCCCCGGTGCCGCCGCCGCGCCGCTTCAGCTCCAGCGCCAGGTGCAGCACCACACGGGCGCCGGACATGCCGATGGGGTGACCGAGCGCGATCGCGCCGCCGTTGACGTTGACCTTGTCGGAGGTGACGCCGAGGTCCTTCATCGACTGGACCGCGACGGCCGCGAAGGCCTCGTTGATCTCGATGAGGTCGAGGTCCTCGACACCGATGCCCTCCTTCTTCAGGGCGTGCCGGATGGCGTTGGACGGCTGCGAATGGAGCGAGTTGTCCGGGCCCGCCACATTGCCGTGGGCACCGATCTCGGCGATCCAGTCCAGGCCGAGCTCCTCGGCCTTGGCCCTGCTCATGACGACGACGGCGGCGGCACCGTCGGAGATCTGCGAGGAGGTGCCCGCGGTGATCGTGCCGTCCTTGGTGAAGGCGGGACGCAGCTTTCCGAGGGACTCGGCGGTCGTCTCGGGGCGGATGCCCTCGTCCTTGGAGAAGAGGACCGGGTCGCCCTTGCGCTGCGGGATCTCGACCGGGGTGATCTCGGCCTCGAAGACGCCGTTCTTCTGGGCGGCGGCGGCGCGCTGGTGGGACAGCGCGCCGATCTCGTCCTGGTCGGCGCGGGCCAGACCCAGACGGGTGTTGTGCTTCTCGGTGGACTCGCCCATCGGGATGTTCTCGTAGGCGTCGGTCAGACCGTCGTACGCCATGGAGTCGAGCATCTCGATCGCGCCGTACTTGTATCCCTCACGGGACTTCGGCAGCAGGTGCGGGGCGTTGGTCATGGACTCCTGGCCGCCGGCCACCACGACGTCGAACTCGCCGGCGCGGATCAGCTGGTCCGCGAGCGCGATCGCGTCGAGCCCCGACAGGCACACCTTGTTGACGGTGAGCGCGGGAACGTTCATCGGGATTCCGGCCTTGACCGCCGCCTGGCGTGCCGGGATCTGCCCTGCCCCGGCCTGGAGCACCTGGCCCATGATCACGTACTCGACCTGGTCGCCGCCGATGCCGGCCCGGTCCAGCGCCCCCTTGATGGCGACGCCTCCGAGGTCGGCTCCGGAGAAGCTCTTCAGCGAGCCGAGGAGCCGGCCCATGGGCGTCCGCGCGCCCGCGACGATCACTGAGGTGGTTCCGGTCGTTCCTGACATGAGGCACAGCCCCTTGGGATCGGTTGTGAACGAGGGTTTACCTGAATGTACTGAGCGGTACGGCGCCCGTCATCCGGCTGTCGGTGTGATCGCGCGCACGTTGCGTAACCAACGCCGGGGCGCTGCACTGGTTCCATGCTGACGCGAATCGACCACATCGGAATCGCCTGTTTCGACCTCGACAAGACGGTGGAGTTCTATCGCGCGACCTACGGCTTCGAGGTGTACCACTCCGAGATCAACGAGGAGCAGGGCGTCCGGGAGGCCATGCTGAAGATCAACGACACCTCTGACGGCGGGGCTTCCTATCTCCAGCTGCTCGAGCCGACCCGTGAGGATTCAGCCGTCGGCAAGTGGCTGGCGAAGAACGGTGAGGGCGTGCACCACATCGCGTTCGGGACGGCGGACGTCGACCAGGACGCCGCGGACATCCGTGGAAAGGGCGTCCGGGTGCTGTACGACGAGCCCAGGACCGGGTCGATGGGCTCCCGGATCACCTTCCTGCACCCCAAGGACTGCCACGGCGTGCTGACCGAACTGGTCACCTCGGCAAAGGAGCACTGACCCGACGGATACCCGGCCCGGTAGAGTGGGCTGCTCCGGGCCGGGGCCGGGTCGGGGCCGTGCCGCGTCCCCGCCGTTGATCTGTCACCATTCCCCGGGGGACCGCTCGTCGGCGAGCGGTACTCGCATGGAGAATTGCGACCAGGGTTGGGGTCTCCCCTGCTCGAACAACGTTGAGAGCTCGGGGAAGGATGGGACCGCGCAGTGCGGGGCTACGAGAGCCAGCAGAGCCACCGAGCTGACGACGACCATCTCTCGCGGTTCGAAGCCGAGATGGACCGGCTGAAGACCGACCGGGAGAAGGCCGTCCAGCACGCCGAGGACCTCGGTTACCAAGTCGAGGTCCTGCGCGCCAAGCTGCACGAGGCACGGCGCAATCTGGCGACCCGTCCCGCACACGACAGCGCGGACATCGGCTACCAGGCCGACCAGATGCTCCGTAACGCCCAGATCCAGGCCGATCAGCTGCGTACGGACGCAGAGCGTGAGCTCCGTGAGGCCAGGGCGCAGACGCAGCGGATCCTGCAGGAGCACGCGGAGCACCAGGCCCGTCTCCAGGCGGAGTTGCACGCCGAGGCGGTGCAGCGGCGCCAGCGGCTCGACCAGGAGCTGGCGGAACGCCGGCAGACCGTCGAGTCCCATGTCAACGAGAACGTCGCCTGGGCCGAGCAGTTGCGGTCCAGGACCGAGTCCCAGGCCCGCCGTCTCCTGGACGAGTCGCGTACGGAGGCCGAGCAGTCCCTGGCCGCCGCCCGCGCCGAGGCCGCGCGGCTCGCCGACGAGACCCGACGGCGTCTCAACTCCGAGGCGGAGTCGGCGCGTGCCGATGCCGAGTCGACCCTCCTGCGGGCCCGCAGGGACGCCGAGCGGCTGCTGGAGGCCGCCTCCTCCCAGGCCCAGGAGGCCACCGGTCACGCCGAGCAGCTGCGCTCGACGGCCACCGCCGAGACCGAGCAGACGCGGCAGCAGACCGCGGAGCTGAACCGCGCGGCCGAGCAGCGGATGCAGGAGGCCGAGACCCGGCTGCGCGAGGCCCGGCTGGAGGCCGAGAAGGTCCTCTCCGAGGCGAAGGAGGCCGCGGTCAAGCGGCTGGCCGGCGCCGAGTCGCAGAACGAGCAGCGCACCCGTACGGCCAAGTCCGAGATCGCCCGGCTGGTCGGCGAGGCCACGAAGCAGGCCGAGACGCTCAAGGAGGAGGCCGAGCAGGCCCTCGTCGACGCCCGGGCCGAGGCCGAGCGGGTGGTCGCCGAGGCCGCCGAGAAGGCCCGCACCCTGGCCGCCGAGGAGTCCGCGGCTCAGCTCGCCAAGGCGGCCCGGAGCGCCGAGGAGGTCCTGACCAAGGCCTCCGACGACGCCAGGTCCACCACCAAGGCCGCCGGTGAGGAGGCCGACCGGATCCGCCGCGAGGCCGAGGCCGAGGCGGACCGGCTGCGTGGCGAGGCCGCCGAGCAGGCCGACCAGCTCAAGGGCGCCGCCAAGGACGACACCAAGGAATACCGGGCCAAGACCGTCGAGCTGCAGGAGGAGGCACGCCGTCTCCGCGGCGAGGCCGAGCAGCTGCGCTCGGAGGCCGTCGCCGAGGGCGAGCGGATCCGTGGCGAGGCCCGCCGCGAGGCCGTCCAGCAGCTCGAGGAGGGTGCCCGCACCGCCGAGGAGCTGCTCACCAAGGCCAAGGCCGACGCCGAGGAGCTGCGGACCTCCGCGGGCGCCGAGAGCGAGCGCGTCAAGGCCGAGGCGGCCGAGCGCGCCGCCACCCTGCGCAAGCAGGCCGAGGAAGCGCTGGAACGCAGCCGCGCCGAGGCCGAGAAGCTGCGCGCCGAGGCCGAGGAACAGGCGACCGCCCTGACCGCCGCGGCGGAGACGGCGGCCGAGGCCCTGCGCGAGGAGACCGAGCAGGCCATAGAGGCCCGCAAGGCGGAGGCCGCAGACGAGCTGACGCGGCTGCACGCCGAGGCGGAGTCCCGGGTCACGGCCGCCGAGTCGGCGCTCGGCGAGGCGCGCGCCGAGGCGGAACGGATCCGCCGCGAGACGGGCGAGGAGTCCGAGCGGCTGCGCGCGGAGGCCGCAGAGCGGATCCGTACGCTCCAGGAGCAGGCCACGACGGAGGCCGAGCGTCTGCGTACCGAGGCCGCCGCCGACGCCGCGCAGTCCCGCGCCGAGGGCGAGTCCGTCGCCGTACGGCTGCGTACCGAGGCCGCCGCCGAGGCGGAGCGGCTGAAGACCGAGGCGCAGGAGACCGCCGACCGGGTGCGTGCCGAGGCCGCGGCCGCCGCCGAGCGGGTCGGCACGGAGGCCGCCGAGGCCCTGGCCGCCGCTCAGGAGGAGGCCAACCGCCGCCGCCGCGCCGCCGAGGAGGCTCTCGACTCGGCGCGCGCCGAGGCCGAGCAGGAGCGCGAGCGCGCCCGCGAGCAGAGCGAGGAGCTCCTCGCCTCCGCCCGCAAGCGGGTCGAGGAGGCCCAGGCCGAGGCCCATCGGCTGGTCGAGGAGGCGGAGAGCCGGGCCACCGAGCTGGTCTCCGCGGCCGAGCAGAACGCCCAGCAGGTGCGGGACTCCGTCGCCGGGCTGCAGGAGCAGGCCGAGGAGGAGATCACCGGGCTGCGCTCCGCCGCCGAACACGCGGCGGAGCGGACCAGGACCGAGGCGCAGGAGGAAGCGGACCGGGTCAGGTCCGACGCCTACGCCGAGCGCGAGCGGGCCACCGAGGACGCCAACCGCGTCCGGCGGGTCGCGCACGAGGAGTCGGACGCCGCGAAGGCCCTGGCCGAGCGGACCGTCTCCGAGGCCATCGCCGAGTCGGAGAAGCTGCGCTCGGACACCTCGGTGTACAGCCAGCGGGTCCGTACGGAGGCGTCCGACGCCCTCGCGTCGGCGGAGCAGGACGCCTCGCGCGCCCGCGGCGAGGCCCGTGAGGACGCCAACCGGATCCGTTCCGAGGCGGCGGCGCAGGCCGACCGGCTCATGGCGGAGGCGACGAGCGAGAGCGAGCGCATCCGCACCGAGGCCACCGAGCAGTCGGAACGCTTCATCGGGGAGGCGAACGGCGAGGCGGAGCGGCTGCGCGCGGAGGCGGCACAGACCGTCGCTTCGGCCCAGGAGCACGCGGCCCGTACCCGCGAGGAGGCGGAGCGGCTGCGCACCGAATCCGAGGCCGCGGCGGAGCAGTTGCGCGTGGAGGCCCGTCAGGAGGCGGACCGGCTGCTGGACGAGGCGCGCGAGGCCGCGGCGAAGCGCCGCGCCGACGCCGCCGAACAGGCGGACCAGCTCGTCAACAAGGCCCAGGAGGAGGCGCTGCGCGCAGCCACCGAGGCCGAGGAGCAGGCGGACAGGATGGTCGGCGCCGCCCGCAACGAGGCCGTGCGGATCACCTCGGAGGCCACGGTCGAGGGCAACTCCCTGGTGGAGCGGGCCCGTACGGACGCGGACGAGCTGCTCGTCGGTGCCCGCCGGGACGCCACCGCGACCCGGGAGCGGGCCGAGGAGCTCAGGGTCCGGATCGAGAGCGAGGTCGAGGAGCTGCACGAGCGCGCGCGGCGCGAGACCTCCGAGCAGATGAAGACGGCGGGCGAGCGCGTCGACAAGCTGATGAAGGCGGCGACGGAACAGCGGGCGGAGGCCGAGGCCAAGGCCAAGGAGCTGCTGTCGGAAGCGAATTCGGAGGCGAGCAAGGTCCGCATCGCCGCCGTGAAGCGCGCCGAGTCGCTCCTCAAGGAGGCCGAGACCAAGAAGGCCGAGCTGACCCGGGTGGCCGAGAAACTGCGCGCCGACGCCGAGGCCGAGGCGAAGCAGACGGTCGACGAGGGCCGTCGGGAGCTGGATCTGCTGGTCCGCAGACGCGAGGACATCAACACGGAGATCTCCCGTGTCCAGGACGTCCTGGAGGCGTTGGAGTCCTTCGAGGCTCCGGGGGGATCGGGCAAGGGGTCGGGCGGTGCCGCGGGCGTCAAGGCCGGCGCGGCGGCAGGCAACCGTTCGGGGGGCAAGGCGTCGGACGGATAGCTGCTCACGTACTTCGTCATGGACATTCAACCCCTCCGGTCGCAAGCGCTCCGGAGGTCAGCCACTCAAAAGGGGTGTCATTCTCCATATCAAAGCGGCATCTTCACGTTGACACGCCGCCCAGACCCCTAGGATTCCCTCTAACACCTCACCGGTCTCATTCGACAGGAACCCCATGAGCGACCCTTCCTCCCCCTTCGGCTTCGAGCTCGTGCGACGTGGATACGACCGCGGTCAGGTGGACGACCGCATTACCAAACTCGTCGCCGACCGTGACAGCGCTCTCGCCCGTATCACCTCTCTGGAAAAGCGCATCGAGGAACTCCACCTCGAGACGCAGAACGCCCAGGCCCAGGTCAACGACGCCGAGCCGTCGTACGCCGGTCTCGGTGCCCGCGTGGAGAAGATCCTCCGCCTCGCCGAGGAAGAGGCGAAGGACCTGCGTGAGGAGGCCCGCCGCGCGGCCGAGCAGCACCGCGAGCTGGCCGAGTCGGCCGCCCAGCAGGTGCGCAACGACGCGGAGTCGTTCGCCGCGGAGCGCAAGGCGAAGGCCGAGGACGAGGGCGTTCGTATCGTCGAGAAGGCCAAGGGCGAAGCGAGCACGCTGCGCACCGACGCCCAGAAGGACGCCCAGCAGAAGCGCGAGGAGGCGGACGCCCTCTTCGAGGAGACCCGCGCCAAGGCCGCCCAGGCCGCCGCGGACTTCGAGACGAACCTCGCCAAGCGCCGCGAGCAGTCGGAGCGCGACCTCGCGTCCCGTCAGGCGAAGGCCGAGAAGCGTCTCGCCGAGATCGAGCACCGCGCCGAGCAGCTCCGCCTGGAGGCCGAGAAGCTCCGTACGGACGCCGAGCGCCGGGCCCGTCAGACGGTGGAGACGGCCCAGCGTCAGGCCGAGGACATCGTGGCGGACGCGAACGCCAAGGCCGACCGGATCCGCAGCGAGTCGGAGCGCGAGCTGGCGGCGCTCACCAACCGCCGCGACTCGATCAACGCCCAGCTGACCAACGTCCGCGAGATGCTGGCGACGCTGACGGGTGCCGCGGTCGCCGCCGCGGGCTCCCCGGCGGAGGACGAGTCCGCCACCCGCGGGGTCCCCGCCCAGCAGACCCGCTGACCCGAGTCCTTCCGTCCGGATCGAGCCCTGCACGATCCGGACGGGAGGCCTACGGCACGTACGGCAGCTGTACCCCTTCGTGCGCCCGGTCCCGCCCTTGTGGTGGCGCCGGGCGCGCGGCCGTTCTAGCGTGAACGCATGATCGAGCTCGACGGCCTCACCAAACGTTTCGGCAACAAGGTTGCCGTCGACCATCTGTCATGCCGCGTCAGGCCGGGGATGGTGACCGGCTTCCTCGGCCCCAACGGTGCGGGCAAGTCCACGACCATGCGGATGATGCTCGACCTCGACAACCCGACCAGCGGCACGGTGCGGATCGACGGCCGCCCCTACCGCGACCTCCAGGAGCCGCTCAAGCACATCGGGGCGCTGCTGGACGCCAAGTCGATGCACGGCGGTCGCACCGCGTACAACAACCTGCTGTGCCTCGCCCAGAGCAACCGCATCCCGGCGAGCCGGGTCTCCCACGTGCTGGACACGGTCGGCCTGAGCGCGGTGGCGAGGAAGAAGTCCAAGGGCTTCTCCCTCGGTATGGGCCAGCGGCTGGGCATCGCGGCGGCCCTGCTCGGCGACCCCGAGATCCTGATGTTCGACGAACCCGTCAACGGTCTGGACCCCGAGGGGATCCACTGGATCAGGAATCTGATGAAGGCCCTCGCGGCGGAAGGCCGGACGATCTTCGTCTCCTCGCACCTGATGAGTGAGATGGCCCTGACCGCGGATCATCTGATCGTCATCGGTCAGGGCAGGCTGCTCGCCGACACCTCGATGGCCGACTTCATCCGCGAGAACTCCCGCAGTTTCGTGCGGATGCGCTCCCCGGAACAGGAGCGCCTGCGCGACCTGCTGCACGCGGAGGGCGTCGTCGCGGTCGAGTCGGGCAACGGCACGCTGGAGATCGACGGCGAGCCCCCGGAAAGGCTCGGTGAGCTCGCCGGCCGGCACGGGATCGTACTGCACGAGCTGAGCGCCCAGCGGGCCTCCCTGGAGGAGGCCTTCATGCAGATGACCGCAGGCTCCGTCGAATACCACGCCCACTCCGAACGCGACGGTGTCCAGCCGCCGCCGGTGGGCCCGCACTGGGGCGACGGGTGGAACCAGCAGCAGACCGGCGGCGGCACGGCCGGCGACCGTACGAAGGGGGTGTGACGGCGATGGCATCGGTACCCGCGGTCCTGAACTCCGAGTGGACCAAGATCCGTACGGTCTCGTCGACCACCTGGACGCTGATCTCCGCGTTCGTCGTCACCGTCGCCATGGGCGCCGCCCTGAGCGCCCTGCTGAACAGCCAGTTCGACGATCTCTCCGCCGCCGAACGGGCCACCTTCGACCCGACGTTCGTGAGCTTCTCCGGGATGGTCCTGGGACAGCTGGCGATGGTCGTCTTCGGTGTCCTCGTGGTGGGCACGGAGTACAGCTCCGGCATGATCCGCACCTCACTGGCCGCCGTGCCGCAGCGCGGGTCGTTCCTCTTCAGCAAGATCGCGGTGGCGGGCGTCCTGGCCCTGGTGGTCGGCCTCGCCACCAGCTTCGTGACCTTCTTCCTCAGCCAGGCCCTGCTCGGCGACCGCGGCACCGACATCGGCGCGGAGAACGTGCTGCGCGCCGTCTTCGGCGGCGGCATCTACATGGGCCTGATCGCGATCTTCTCCATGGGCGTGGCCACGATGCTGCGCAGCTCCATGCTGTCGCTGGGCATCCTGATGCCGTTCTTCTTCCTCGTCTCGCAGATCCTCTCCGCGGTGCCCGGCGCCAAGAACGTGGCCCGGTACTTCCCCGACCAGGCCGGCTCCAAGATCATGCAGGTGGTCCCGGACGCCATGAACAGCGACCCGGCGCCGTACGGGCCCTGGGCGGGGCTCGGAATCATGGTGCTGTGGGTGGTGGCGGCACTGATCGGCGGCTACCTCGTACTGAAGAAACGGGACGCCTGAGTGGCGCGCGGAACGCCGGCGCTCCACGGAACGGCTTGGCCGGAACCACCCACGGCTGGTTATCCTCCTAACTCTTACGGGGGTGTGCGGCCGGAGCGGCCTGGGCCCCGACGACAGATAAGTCGATGGGGCTGGAGAATGATCGAGGCAGTCGGCCTGACCAAGCGCTACGGCGCGAAGACGGCCGTGCACAACCTTTCCTTCCAGGTGCGGCCCGGTGCCGTCACGGGGTTCCTCGGTCCCAACGGATCGGGCAAGTCCACCACCATGCGCATGATGCTCGGTCTGGACCGGCCGACGTCCGGGCATGTGACGATCGGCGGCCACGCCTTCCGCAGCCTTCCCAACGCCCCGCGCCAGGTGGGGGCGCTGCTCGACGCCAAGGCCGTGCACGGCGGGCGCAGCGCCCGTAACCACCTGCTGTGCCTGGCCCAGCTGGCGGGCATCCCGGCGGCCCGGGTGGACGAGGTCCTCGGCGTCGTCGGACTGCAGGACGTCGCGAAGAAGCGGTCCAAGGGCTTCTCCCTCGGTATGGGCCAGCGGCTCGGGATCGCGGCGGCGCTGCTCGGTGACCCGCAGGTGCTGCTCTTCGACGAGCCGGTCAACGGGCTCGACCCCGAGGGGATCCTCTGGGTCCGCAACCTGATGAAGCAGCTGGCCTCCGAGGGCCGCACCGTCTTCGTCTCCAGCCACTTGATGAGTGAGATGGCGCTCACCGCCGACCACCTGATCGTGATCGGCCGCGGGCAGCTGCTCTCCGACATGAGCATCAAGGACTTCATCTCCGCCAACTCCGCGGACTTCGCCCGGGTGCGGGTCCCCGACGACCGGCCGGAGGAGCGGGAGAAGCTGACGGCCTCCCTGGCGGAGGCGGGCGGCGGGGTCATGACGGAGCCGGACGGGGCGCTGCGCGTCACCGGGCTGCCGCTCCCCCGGATCAGTGATCTGGCCCATGCGTCCGACGTCCGGCTGTGGGAACTCTCGCCGCACCAGGCGTCGCTGGAGGAGGCGTACATGCGGATGACGCAGGGCGCCGTGGACTACCGCTCGACGGCGGACGCCAAGGAAGGGCTCCAGCTGCCGCCACCCGGCTACGGACAGCCCGCAGACGCGCCCCCGAGCGCGCCGGAGGTCCCCCAGCAGGGCTGGTACGCACCGCCGCCCCCGGGACAGGACCCGTACGCCGACACACCGGCACCCGTCCCCGCGGACGGGACCGGGCACAAGACCACCGAGGACTCCCGATGACGATGCCGGCGCCGCACCACCCGCAAGCACAGCCGCCCCCGCAGCCGCAGCAGGGCTGGGGCGCCCCTCCCGGCCCGTACGCCTCGCCGATCCCCGTGCGCACTCCCGGCCTCGGTGACGCGATCGCCTCCGAGTGGACGAAGATCCGCTCCGTGCGCTCCACGGTGTGGACGCTCGGCGTGATGATCGTGCTGCTGGTCGGCATCGGGCTGCTCACCGCGCTCGTGGTGAACATGTCGGAAGCCCCGGCGGGCGACGCCCCCGTGCTCAGCCTGGGGTTCTTCGGCGTACTGCTCGGATCGATCTGCGTGATCACGCTCGGCGTGCTGACCATCGCGTCCGAGTACGGCACCGGAATGATCCGTACGACGCTGACCGCGTGCCCGAGCCGGGCGCGGATGCTGACCGCGAAGTCGGTGGTCTTCTTCCTGCTGGCCTTCACGATCACCACGGTGACCACCGGGATCGTCGGCGTCCTGCAGACGGCCGTACTGGACGGCGCCACACCCGGCACCGGCCTGTGGGTGCGCTCCACGGTCGGGGTCGGCGTCTACGTCGCCACGCTCGGGCTGCTCGCCCTCGCGCTCGGTACGATCATCCGCCACTCGGCGGGTGCCATCACGATCATGATCGCGGTGGTGCTGCTCCCGCTCGTGCTGGCCATGTTCATGTTCTCGCCGTCGCTGGCCCGTGTGCAGCAGGCGCTCCTGGAGTACTCGATCCCCAACCAGCTCAGCACGCTGTACGACTCGTCGATGACCTCGACGGGGCCGAGCGGCTGGGATCCGGTGTTCATCATCGTCGGCGTGACCGCGGTGGCCATGGCCGGCGCCCTCGCTGCGCTCGACCGCCGGGACGTCTGACCCGGGCCGCTCAGTAGCGCGGAGCGTTCCTGGACCGCTGCACCCGTGTGGTGCGGCGGTCCTTCGCGTTCCAGCAGGACTTGTGCCAGTGCCTGCGGTCGTCGATCCCGCCGAATTCGGGCCAGGCGACGAGGTGCGGGACCCCGGACGGGATCTCCTGGTCGCAGCCGGGGCAGCGGTAGCGCTTGCCCGCCGCGCTCGCGCCGCTCACCGGGCGCACCGACCACTCCTCGCCCTGCCAGCTCTCCGTGTCACCGCCCCCGCCGTACCGCTCCCCCGCCTCTCGCGCGTTGCCGGTAGGACTCTCGCCGCCTCGGGGGCGGTTACGGCGCGGGGACACGGGACACCTCACGGGGCGGCGGTTCGGGCAGATTGTTCCGACCAGCCTAGAGGCATCGGCTGCAGGCCGGTGTCGGGAGTGGCCCGTGAGCAGCGGCGGGGCGAGTGGGTAACCGGAAAATCGCAACAACTTCGCCCTGGACCGTGCCTTTGGCACGTGTCAGACGTTGTTGCCAGTGGGGGACAGCCGCGTCGGCCGTAAGGAGGCAACAGGCGATGCGCGTAGGAACATTCGTACTGGCAGCCCAGTTCCCGGGCCAGGGGCAGGGCGAGGCTCTGCACCGGGCCGTCCGGTCCGCGGAGGTCGCGGAGGAGTCGGGGCTCGACTCCGTCTGGCTGGCAGAACACCACTTCGTGCCGTACGGGGTGTGCCCGTCCGCCACGACGCTGGCCGCCCTGCTGCTCGGCCGCACCCGCAGGATCCGTGTGGGTACGGCGGTGAGCGTGCTGCCCAACCAGCACCCGGTCATACTCGGCGAGCAGGCCGCGCTGCTGCATCTGACCAGCGGAGGGCGCTTCTCCCTGGGCGTGGGGCGCGGTGGTCCGTGGGTCGACCTGGAGGTGTTCGGAGGCGGGCTCGAGGCGTACGAGAAGGGCTTCCCCGAGGCGCTGGAGCTGCTGCTCGCCTGGCTGGACGAACCCCGGGTGGCAGGGAGCGGAGAGCGTCACCGCTTCCGTGAGGTGGCCGTGGTGCCCCGGGCGGACGAGCTCCTCGGCGACGGTCCGCCGGGCCCCGAGGTGATCGTCGCCTGTACGTCGCCGAAAAGCGTGAAACTCGCCGCTGAAAAGGGTTTGCCGATGCTCCTCGGCATGCATTGCGGCGACGAGGTGAAGGCCGACATGGCAGCCCTGTGGCGATCGGCCGCCCGGGAAGCCGGTCAGCCGGCGGAGGTCGTGCAGCGAGTAGCACATGTGTCCGCAGGGGTGGCCCAGATCGCCGACAGTCCCGCCGACGCCGTGGAGACGCTCGTGAAGGCGATGCCGGGCTGGCTGCGTCAGGGGCTCGACGCCCATGTGACGGTCGACGACCGGCACCGGGTGATGCGCGACCCGGTGGCGTACACGGAGTTCCTCTGCGGCCTGCATCCGGTGGGCCCGCCCCGTTTCGCCGCCGACCGGCTGGCGGCCACGGCGGAGCGGACGGGCATCACCCGCTTCGCCCTGATGGTGGAGGGGTCGGGTGATCTCGCGGCGACGGAGACGAATGTGCAGCGGCTGGGCATGGAAGTGCTGCCGTTGCTGGAGTGATCCGTTCACGCTGGTGGTCCGGCTGATCCTGGTGTCCTGGTGGTACGGGTGCTGCCGCCCCGGAGCCAGTTGCACCTCCCGCGGCCCGAAGCGGCAGCAGAAGCGTTCAGCAGTCCCGTAGTCCTGGCGACTGGTTGAGCAACTGCCCTCTCACCGAGGTGAATCGGGACAGTCGCTCGTCGACCGAGGCGTCCAGCGGGAACACCGCGACGCGGTGGCAGTTCTGGAATGCCAGGCGCACTCCGAAGTGCCGCTGCAGCGCGCCGCGTATCGCATCACTCGCGAGCGCGCGCAGCAGCTGACCACGTGCCTGCTCGTCCGGCGGGGGCGTCTGGTTGTCGGCGAACTCTCCGCCGTCCACCTTCAGCTGGGCCACCAGAGAGCTGATCATCTCCCATGCGTAGGGCAGGGAGGTCCGGACGCAGTCGACGAAGTCGGCTTCGTCGACCTCGCCTCGCTCGGCCTGTTCCAACAGCGCCGGTGAGACGTCGAGCGACATGGGTTCTCCTCTCGCGACCCCGACAGGTGGCCGGGGCCTTACGGGCAAGGCAGGATGGCGACGCTGCGTACACAGACGGCGACCTCCTGCTTCCACGGTAAGCGCGCAGTCCGGGCCGCACCAGGAGATTGGGAACACAACCGGCCAATAACGAACGGTCGCAAAGAGGGGCAAGCCAGATCGGTGTCCGTCAAGGGGCGTACCGCTGCCGGGTCCGGGAATCGCGTGGACCCGTGGTCGTCGAGTAGCGTTGCCGACCATGCGTCTCGTCATCGCCCGTTGCTCCGTCGACTACGCGGGCCGGCTCACCGCCCACCTGCCCTCCGCCCCCCGTCTGATCCTGGTGAAGGCGGACGGCAGCGTCTCGATCCACGCCGACGACCGGGCGTACAAACCTCTCAACTGGATGTCCCCGCCGTGCACCCTGAAGGAGGGCGCCGACAAGGACGAGGGCGTCTGGACCGTGGTGAACAAAGCGGGCGAGAAACTGATCATCACCATGGAGGAAATCCTTCACGACTCGTCCCATGAGCTGGGCGTCGACCCGGGGCTCATCAAGGACGGCGTGGAGGCGCACCTCCAGGAGCTGCTGGCCGACCGCATCGAGACGATCGGCGAGGGCTACACCCTGATCCGCCGTGAGTACCCGACCGCGATCGGTCCGGTCGACATCCTGTGCCGGGACGCGGACGGCGCGACGGTGGCCGTGGAGCTGAAGCGGCGGGGTGACATCGACGGCGTGGAGCAGCTGACCCGCTATCTGGAACTGCTCAACCGTGATCCGCATCTGGCTCCGGTGCGGGGCGTGTTCGCGGCCCAGGAGATCAAGCCGCAGGCCCGGGTGCTGGCGACGGACCGTGGGATCGGGTGCCTGGTCCTCGACTACGACGCGATGCGCGGCATCGAGGATGACAAGCTGCGGCTGTTCTGACCCGGGGGCTGTCGCCCCCCGATCGCCGTACGGGCCCGGTTTCCGGGGCCGTACGGCGATTTCGCGTTCAGGCCACGGTCGGCGAGGCGGGACCGTTCTCCGTCGCCGTAGCGGTGACCGTCTCGGCCGGGCCGCTCGCCGAGTCGGAGGTTTCCGGCTCCGTCGGGGTCTCCGTCGGGGTCTCCGTGGTGGGCGGGTCGGTCGGGGTCTCGGTCGGGGACTCGGACTCGGTGGGCTCGGTGGTCGGCGGCTTCGTCGGCTTCTTCGTCGGCGAGGGGCTGCCCTGCGTCGGCGGGTCGTCGCTACTGGGGCTGTTGCTCGACGGGGTGCCCGTTCCCGGGCTCGCGCCGGGGCTCGAGGTGCCCGGGGACGGGGTGCCGCTCGTGGACGGGGAGGCGGTGCCTGACGGGGCGGGGGCGGGGGAGCCGTCACCGGCCGTGCCCTCGTCGGTGGCCGGGTCGTCGGTCGGCTCGTCGGCGGGGAGGCCGTTCTCGCTGTCGTCCTCGTTCGCCGACTGTTCGGTGGTGACGGTCTGCCCCTCCTCCGGGTCCTCCCCTCCCGAGGTGGCGCCCAGAGTCACCACCGTGCCGAGGACGGCCGCCAGCAGCGCGCCCGCGCCCACCGCGACGAGATTGCGCCGGGCGCCCCGGAGCACCCCCATGGGCCCGCCGGGGGGCGGCGGGCTCTGCCGGGTGAGCAGGGTCGCGGACGTCTCGGCCGTCTGCCGGGGGAACAGGGGTGTGGCCGCCGGGATGCCGCCGGGGGGTGAGGCCGACTCGTCGTGCCGCGGGGCCGGTACCTCCTCGCCCGCCGGGGTACTGAGCACCGGATCGCCGGAGCGGTCCGCGACGAGGGCGAGAGCCCGGCGGCCGGCCACCGCGCCGGGCTTGTCGGCGAGCGCCCCGCGCATGCCGATGGACGCCTCAAGTTCGGCCCTGGCCCGGTCCAGATGACCGGTGCAGAGCGCCAGGACGCCCAACTCATGGTGGAAGTACGCCTCTTCCGCCACCTCGCCGGCGATCCGTGCGGCCTCCTGGCCGACCCTGAGGGCCTTCTCCCAGGCGCCCCACTGCATCCCCGCCGCGAAGGCGGGAGCGGCGCTGCGGGCCAGCAGAACGGCCACGCTGGCCTGTCCGGGTGCCTCGGCGGGGACGAGGCGGGTCATCGAGGCGAGGACCGCGTCCGCCTCGGCGACCGCGCGTTCCGGGGTGACGGAGGGGTGCCCCGCCCACCAGGCGTAGTGCTGGGCGGCGCTGCGGGCGTGCGCGTCCGCGCTCTCGCCGTACCCGCTCGCCTCCAGCTGGGTCAGCACTCCGGCGGCCAGGCGGTAGCGGGGACCGGCCGGGGAGAGCATGCCGGTGAGAGCCAGCTCGCCCAGTGCGGCGTCGGCGTGGGTGTCCCCCACGAGGGCGGGCAGATGCGCCTGGTGCGGCACCTCACCGCCGAGCGCGACCGCGAAGCGCAGGGTCTCGCGGGCCGCCTCGGTCAGCCGGGACGCGAGCAGGGCGGCGGGCGCCGCACCCTGACCGAGACTGGGCAGCGGGAGTTCGGCCGACTGGGTCCGGCCGAAGGGCGGCGCGTCGGCCGGGTCGTCGCCACCGTCGAACACCTCCTGGCCCGTGCGCAGGTCGTCGCGCTGGCGCAGCAGGGCGCCGGCCTGGACGAAGCGCAGTGGCAGACCTTCGGACTCGAACCAGAGATCTCCCGCCCAGTTCGCCTCCTCGTCGGTGAGCGCGCGCTCCACGACGTGTTCCATGAGCTCGATCGAGGCACTGCGGCCGAGACCCGTGAGGAAGACCTCTTCGAGGTTCGCGTCGGCGGCGGGCGCGGACACCTCCGGGGTCGTGGCGAAGAGGAACGCGCACTCGGGGGTGGCGTCGAGCAGTTCCTGGAGCGCGGCGCCGCCGAGCTCCAGGTCGTCGACGACGACGACGGCGCCGATGCCGTGGACGAGCGCCAGCACCCCTTCGCGGTCGGGACGGTGCAGCGGAGCGCTGTAGACGGCCTCGAACAGCCCGTACAGCAGCTCGGTTGCGGTCCGCTTGTATCCGGAGAGCCGTACGACGCCGTCCGGCGCCAGGTCCGCGCAGTCGCCGGCGACGGCGTCCAGGAGGGCCGTGCGTCCGGCCCCGGCCGGTCCGGTGAGACACACCGAACGCCCCCGGGCGAGCAGCCCCACCAGTCGCTCACGCTCCTCCTGGCGTTCCAGGAGAGGCATCTGCGGAGCGGGCGGCCCCGGAGGGACGGGCGGCGTGGCGGCGCGCTCGCGCTCCACCCGCTGGGCGGCGGTGTTCCGTACGGGCGCCTCGGGCCGCTCCCCCGGCCGGCAGGGCTCGATCTCGCTGCCGTCGACCGGATTGACGGTGAGCAGGAAGTCGCCCGCTATCAGCTGCACCATGCGGGCCTGCTGTGGTGTCTGATGCCCGAAGTCGGGCGTCAGCGGGTCGCGGGACTGTCGTCTCCGCCCGCCGTCGTCACCGGAACGGTCGTGGCCGTGGCCGTACTCTTCCGGTCCCCGATTGGTCGGGTCCATCGTCAAAGTCCCCCAGACGCGCAGCGCGCGGTTGCACCCTCCGGCCTCGCACGCCCGCTGTCGTTCCCGGTCCGGTGTCCGCCAGTGGGTCCTCGTCGATCAGCAGACGGCCGAACCCTAAACCTTCGCACAGTATCCACGAACCGGCGGGGGGACGCGCCGCCCCGACATCACATTCTCGTGAGGATTGTGCGTGAATCGCGGACGCTCTCAGACGCGTGGCAGGGAGTCCGCGGCGATCCCGCCCTCGATGGCCAGGATCCTGTGCAGTCTCGTCGCCACCAGCAGGCGCTGCATCTGCGGCGGCACGCCGCGCAGGACCAGCCGCCGGCCGGCGCGGCCGGCTCTGCGGTGCGCGCCCATGATGACGCCGAGTCCGGTGGCGTCCCACGAGTCCAGCTCGGTCAGGTTCAGCACGAGGTCGCCGGCTCCGTCGTCGACGGCCGAGTGCAGAACCGTACGGGCGTCCGCCGCGCTTCGGACGTCGAGGCGGCCCCCGACGACCAGCTCGGCGTGGTCGCCCCTGATGTGCATATGCGCTCCCTGTCAGTGCTCCGCAGCTAGGTCGGTCTGTCTGGTTTTTCTCTTTCTGCCTCTGCCACAGCTGACTGCCGCAGCGACAGGGAAGTTGCCGTCCGTGAGCGAACCGATACCGAATTCACCCTGAGGGGTGAACCGGGTACGGCGGTATCCACTGGACCCGTGCGCCGAATGGGCGTCGGATCCCGGGCCCCCGGGTCTGATTGACGGCGCATCAGACAGCCCGGGGCCCGGTCATGATCAGTAGGTGTAGAAGCCCTGCCCGCTCTTGCGGCCGATGTCACCTGCGTCGACCATCCGGCGCATCAGCTCCGGAGCGGCGAACTTCTCGTCCTGGGACTCGGTGTAGATGTTGCCCGTGGCGTGCAGAAGGATGTCGACGCCGGTCATGTCGGCCGTGGCGAGCGGGCCCATGGCGTGGCCGAAGCCCAGCTTGCACGCGGTGTCGATGTCCTCGGCCGAGGCGACGCCCGACTCGTACAGCTTGGCCGCCTCGACGACGAGCGCCGAGATCAGCCGGGTGGTGACGAAACCCGCGACGTCGCGGTTGACGACGATGCAGGTCTTGCCCACCGACTCGGCGAACTCACGTGCGGTGGCGAGCGTTTCGTCGCTGGTCTTGTAGCCGCGCACCAGCTCGCAGAGCTGCATCATCGGGACCGGCGAGAAGAAGTGCACACCGACGACCCGCTCCGGGCGCTCCGTCACCGCCGCGATCTTGGTGATCGGGATGGCGGAGGTGTTGGAGGCGAGGACGGCGTCCTCCCGTACGACCTTGTCGAGCGTACGGAAGATCTCGTGCTTGACCTCGAGCTTCTCGAAGACGGCCTCGACGACGACGTCGGCGTCGGCCACGGCGTCGAGGTCGGTGGTCGTGGTGATCCTGGCGAGCGCGGCCTCGGCGTCGGCGGCCTCCACCCTGCCCTTGGCCACGAACTTGCCGAAACTCGCCTCGATGCCGCCGCGCCCCCGGGCCAGGGCCTCGTCGGTGACATCACGCAGGACGACGTCCCAGCCCGCCTGGGCGGAGACCTGCGCGATACCGGACCCCATGAGTCCGGCGCCGATGACGGCGAGCTTCCTGGCCACGTTTCGCACCCCAATGCTTGTCAGTTGTTCGCATGCTCTCCGGCGGAGGTTAGTACCCGTGAGGGGCCGTGAGGCCCTGAAGAGATGCGCGTCACGTCTCACATGACGGACATCACACCGGCCGGCGTCACGCGGCGGCGCGTCGCGCGTAGTTGAGTACCTTCTCACCGAGGAGGTCCTCCATCTCGTCCATCAGGACGAGCGCGTCCCGCGAGACCTCGTCCGGTTCGCGGCCCGCGACCATCTGGCCGCCGATGTACGCCATGAGGGTGCTGTGCACCCAGCAGAGCTGACCGGCCACCAGGTCCGGAGCCGGGTCGCCGGCATCCGCGCCGGACTCCTCCCGCATGGTCGCCTCGAGGTGGAGCTGGACTTCCTGCCCGATGTGCCAGAGGCGGGCCTTGAGGCTGTCGGCGCCCTCGATGACCCGCATGAAGCTCGCGTACCCGTCCATGAGGCCGACCGTCGGCGAGACGCCCTCGACCTGGATCCGCAGTTCACGCAGGACGGCGTCGGCGGCGGACTCCCCCTTGCCGCGGCCACGGACGTAGCGCGACAGCCGGTCGACGACGCCGCGGCTGCGGTCCAGGAAGAGGTCCTCCTTGGCCGGGAAGTAGTTGTACACGGTGTTCACCGAGACCTCGGCGGCCTCGGCGATCTCGGCGATCGTGACCGCGTCGAAGCCGCGCTCCACGAAGAGCCAGGTCGCCACGTCCGAGAGGTGCTGCCTCGTCTGACGCTTCTTCCGCTCCCTCAGTCCCTCAGCCATGGGCCCATCCTACGGATCTCCTGGTGTCTCTGAAATTTTGGAGGCATTGCATTTTTTAAGTCACTCTGTTTTCGTGGTCACTATGCCCATCATCAGCGCGTCCGGGCTCGCCCGGACCTTCACGACCAAGGCGGGACCGGTCCACGCCGTGCGCTCGGTCGATCTGACCGTGATGCCCGGCGAGATCGTCGGCCTGCTCGGGCCCAACGGCGCGGGCAAGACCACCACGCTGCGGATGCTGACCACCCTGCTCGCCCCCACCGGCGGCGCGGCCACCGTCGCCGGCTGCGACCTGGCCGGGGACCCGGCGGGGGTCCGCGAGAAGTGCGGTTACGTCGCCCAGTCCGGCGGGGTCGACCCGCACGTCACCGTGCGGGAGGAACTGGTCACCCAGGGGAGGCTGTACCGGCTGAGCAGAGCCGACGCGATCGCGCGTACGGCGGAACTGGCCGCGCGACTCGGACTCGGTGACCTGCTCGACCGCAGGACGGCCGCGCTCTCCGGCGGCCAGCGCCGGCGCCTCGACATCGCCATGGGCCTCACCCACCGCCCCGCCGTGCTCTTCCTCGACGAGCCGACCACCGGCCTCGATCCGGGGAGCCGGGAGGACCTGTGGGAGCTGGTCCGGGGGCTGCGGGACGAGTTCGGCACGACGGTCGTGCTCACCACCCACTACCTCGACGAGGCCGACGCCCTCGCGGACCGGCTGGTCGTCGTCGACGGCGGCCTGGTCGTCGCCGAGGGCGCTCCGGCCGCACTCAAGACCGAGCACGCCGGCTCGCCCGACGCCTCGCTCCACGACACCTTCCTCGCGATCACCGGGCGGACCCCGGCTGCCGCCGAGGCCACCCCCGTCGCCGTATAGGACGTGCCCGATGCTTCTCCACGACACCTCGCTGATCTTCGGCCGGTACGTCCGACAGACCCTGCGCTCCCGGTTCCAGATCTTCTTCGGGATCCTGATGCCGCTGCTCTACCTGCTCTTCTTCGGCCCGCTCCTCACAGGTCTCCCGCTCGGCTCAGCGGGCGACTCCTGGCAGGTCCTGGTGCCCGGCCTGCTCCTTCAACTGGCTCTTTTCGGTGCCTCCTTCACCGGTTTCTCCCTCATCATCGAGCAGTCGACCGGGGTGGTGGAGCGCATGCGCGTGACCCCCGTCAGCCGGCTGGCCCTGCTGCTGGGACGGGTCCTGCGGGACGCCCTGCTGTTCATGTTCCAGGCCGTGCTGCTGGTGCTCGCCGCGCTGACCATGGGGCTGCGCGCGCCGCTGCCCGGGGTGCTCATCGGCTTCGCCTTCGTGGGCCTGCTGACGGTCTCGCTGGCCTCGCTGTCGTACGCCCTGGCGATGAAGGTGCGTACGCCGCAGGAGTTCGGGCCGGTGATCAACTCGCTCACCATGCCCGCCATGCTGCTCTCCGGCCTGATGCTGCCGATGACGCTCGGGCCTGCGTGGCTGGACGTCCTGTCGCACTTCACGCCGTTCCGCTACCTGGTGGACGCGGTGCGGGACGCGTACATCGGCTCGTACGCCACGGCGCACATGCTGTACGGGGTGCTGGTGGCGCTCGCGTTCGCCCTGATGGCCGTGACGGTCGCCACGCGGGTCTTCCGCAGGGCCGGAGCGTAACTACGCTGGCCCCATGGTCAATCTGACGCGCATCTACACCCGTACCGGCGACCAGGGCACCACCGCCCTCGGCGACATGAGCCGGACCGCCAAGACCGATCTGCGGATCTCGGCCTACGCCGACGCCAACGAGGCCAACGCCGTCATCGGAACGGCCATCGCGCTGGGGAACCTCTCCGAGGACGTCGTGAAGGTCCTCGTCCGTGTGCAGAACGACCTGTTCGACGTGGGGGCGGACCTGTCCACGCCGGTGGTGGAGAACCCGAAGTACCCGCCGCTGCGGGTGGAGCAGTCCTACGTCGACAAGCTGGAGGCGGACTGCGACACCTTCCTGGAGGAGCTGGAGAAGCTCCGCAGCTTCATCCTTCCGGGCGGAACTCCCGGGGCGGCGCTGCTGCACCAGGCCTGCACGGTGGTCCGGCGGGCGGAGCGGTCCACCTGGGCGGCGCTGGAGGTGCACGGGGACGTGATGAACGCGCTGACCGCGACATATCTGAACCGCCTCTCCGACCTCCTGTTCATCCTCGCCAGGACGGCGAACAAGGAGGTCGGCGACGTGCTGTGGGTGCCGGGCGGCGAGCGCTGATCAGCGGCCCGCCCCGACCCGGTCCCTGGGCTCCTGCTTGGGGAACACCGTGTAGGCGGCGGCGATGACCAGGTTGATCCCGATCACCCAGAGCATCTTCTGCTGCCACATCTCCAGCGAGCCGGTATCGCCGTCCCCGCCGACGTACCAGACAGCCGCCTGGAGCAGGGCCATGGCGGTCAGCGCGGCCACGATCCAGCGGGCGGCGGTGCGCCACTCATGGGCGGCCCGCGCCATCCCGTACTTCGGGGGCTTCACCGGCGGCGGGCCGCCCGCGAAGCGGTGGGCGACCCTGGCGTCGACCCACTTGATGGTGGAGTGGCCGAGCCCCACCGTGAAGCCGATGTAGACGGCTGCCAGGCCGTGCCTCAGGCCCGGCTCGGCACCGTCCTTCAGGTCCATGGCCGTCACCACCAGCAGGACGACCTCCAGCAGGGGTTCGCACAGCAGCACGGCCGCGCCCAACCGGGGTTTCCTCGCGACGTACCGCAGCGCGAGTCCGGCGGCCAGCAGGACCCAGAAGCCGACTTCGCAGAGCACGATCAGTGTGACGATCACTGCGCTTCTCCTTCCGCTCCCCTCCAGACTCCCCTCCGTGCGGCGCCGGATCGTCGTCGGCAGTGACGAACCGCGACTGCATCCTTCGATGTAGCAGCGGCTCCCCCCGCGTACGGACGTGCCGCGGCACGCCGCCGTGTTGGATGGGAGGGTGTTCTCCCTTGCGCGCCCGCATCGCGACGACGTCCTGCTCGCGGTCACCGGGCTGTCCGGCGGTGTGGTCCTGTGGCTGATCGGCATCCACATCCAGAACGGCCGGCTCTTCGACGCCCCCTGGGTGTCCCTGCTGCCGCTCGTGGCGATGTCGGCCCTCGAACTGCTGCGGCGCTGCGCCCCGCTCCCCGCGCTGGCGGTCGGCACGCTCGCGCTGGTGGCCGATCAGTTCACGGTGGGCAGCCTCGCGACCCTGCTGCTGTTCACCGACCTCGTGTACGCCGCGGTGCTGTACGGCGCGCCCGCCGCCTCGCGCCGCATTCCGGTGATCACGCTGCTCGTCACGGTCGCCACGACGGTCGGCTTCATCGCCTGGGCCCCGTCGGCGGACGCCGTGCTCATCGGGATCGTCGTCGGCATGGTCTCCTTCGGCCCCGCCCTGACCGGGGCCGGCGTGCGCAACCACCGCGACGCCGCCGACGCGGCCCGGCTGCGCGCCGACCAGACCGCGCTGCTGGCCGAGATGGACCGGGTCCAGGCGGTGACCGCCGAGCGGTCACGGATGGCCCGCGAGCTGCACGACATGGTCGCCAACCATCTCTCCGCGATCGCCATCCACTCCACCGCCGCGCTCTCCATCGACGAACCGGGCACCTCCCGCGACGCCCTCGGGGTCGTCCGGCAGAACAGTGTCGACGGACTGGCCGAGATGCGCCGGCTGATCGGACTGCTGCGGGAGAACGGCGCGGCCGGACCGCCGAGCGCCGCACCGACCCTCGCCTCCCTCGACGCCCTGGTGGAACAGGCCGGCGCGAACTCGGCGTCCAGCGGGCTCACCGTCACCCTGGACGACGGCCGCGAGGAGACCGGGCCGCTGCCGGCGCCGGTGGAGCTGGCGGCGTACCGCATCGTCCAGGAGTCGCTGACGAACGCGCTGAAGCATGCGGCGCCGGGCCCGGTGACGGTCCGGCTGCGTGGGTCGCGCAAGCTTCTGACGGTCGAGGTCGGCAGCGTGTTCGGCGACCGTCCCGGGCCGCGTGCGCCCGGCTCGGGGGCCGGTCTGGTGGGGATGCGGGAACGGGTCGCGCTGCTGGGCGGGACCATCGAGGCGGGCCCGGAACGCCGGGGCGACGAGCTGGAGATGTGGCTGGTGCGGGCCGAACTGCCCGTCGAGGAAGGGATGGAGAAGACATGACGATCCGGGTGCTGGTCGCGGAGGACCAGTCGGCGGTGCGCGCGGGACTGGTGCTGATCCTGGGCAGCGCGCCGGACATCGAGGTCGTGGGCGAGGCGGCCGACGGCGAGTCCGCCGTGCGCCTGGCTCGTGAACTCCGCCCGGATCTGGTCCTGATGGATGTGCAGATGCCCCGGCTCGACGGGGTGTCCGCGACGCGGCAGGTCGTGACGGAGCGGCTTGCGGACGTGCTGGTACTGACGACCTTCGACCTGGACGAGTACGTCTTCGGCGCACTGCGCGCGGGTGCGTCGGGCTTCCTGCTGAAGAACACCGACGCCAAGGACCTGCTCGACGCCGTACGCACGGTGGCGCGCGGCGAGGGCATGATCGCGCCGGCCGTGACGCGGCGGCTGATCGAGGAGTTCGCCGGGGCCGCGCGCAGGACGGCCGCACCCGCTCCCGAGGCCCTCGACACGCTCACGCGCCGGGAGCGGGAGGTGCTGGGCTGTCTCGGTGAGGGCCTGTCGAACGCGGAGATCGCGGGGCGGCTCTCGATGGCGGAGGCGACGGTGAAGACACACGTCAGCAGGCTGCTCGGCAAGCTGGAGCTACGCAGCCGGATGCAAGCGGCGGTGCTCGCCCAGGAATGGGGCCTCTGACCCCCGACCGGATCCTTGGTCTGGACCTCTTGACGATTGGTCCAGACCTTCCTAATCTCACCGAACACGCTGCGGTGAGTACGCCATGACAGAGCGGGCTCAGGGCGACGCAGGGTTCGCAGGTTACGGATCATCCCCCGTTTGCCGGACCTCACCCGAGGAGCACCGTTGAGCACTGACAACCCCGTACGCCTCTCCCGACTCAGATGGAGACGCGCAGCCGGCACATCCCCCCGGACCAGGACGGTCGCGGGCCTCACCGCGCTGCTGCTCCCCCTCGCCGCGATGGTCGGCCTGGCGTCCCCCGCCGAGGCCGCCGCCTCCGCCACCGCCACCTATGTCAAGAAGTCCGACTGGGGCAGCGGCTTCGAGGGCCAGTGGACGGTCAAGAACACCGGTACGACCGCCCTCTCCTCCTGGACCATCGAGTGGGACTTCCCCTCCGGCACCGCGGTCGGTTCCGCCTGGGACGCCACCGTCACGAGCTCCGGAACCCACTGGACCGCCAAGAACCTCGGCTGGAACGGTACGGTCGCCCCGGGCGCCACCATCAGCTTCGGCTTCAACGGCACCGGCACCGGCTCCCCCACCGGCTGCACGCTGAACGGCGCCTCCTGTGACGGCGGCAGCGTCCCCGGCGACAACGCCCCGTCCAAGCCCGGCACCCCCACCGCCGACAGCATCACGGACACCTCGGCGAGGCTCACCTGGAGCGCCGCCACCGACGACAAGGGCGTCAAGAACTACGACGTCCTGCGCGACGGCGCCAAGGTCGCCACGGTCACCACGACGACGTACACGGACACCGGTCTCACCAAGGGCACCGACTACTCCTACACGGTGCAGGCCCGTGACACCGCCGACCAGACCGGTCCGGTGAGCGCCTCGGTCGCCGTCCGCACCACCGGCGCCACCGACCCGGGCCCCGGCGGCAAGGTCAACCTCGGCTACTTCACCGAGTGGGGCGTCTACGGGCGCAACTACCACGTCAAGAACCTCGTGACCTCCGGCTCCGCCGAGAAGATCACGCACATCAACTACGCGTTCGGCAACGTCCAGGGCGGCAAGTGCACCATCGGTGACGCCTACGCCGACTACGACAAGGCCTACACCGCCGACCAGTCGGTCGACGGCGTCGCCGACACCTGGGACCAGCCGCTGCGCGGCAACTTCAACCAGCTGCGCAAGCTCAAGGCGAAGTACCCGCACATCAAGGTCATCTGGTCCTTCGGCGGCTGGACCTGGTCCGGCGGTTTCGGTGCCGCCGCCCAGAACCCGGCCGCGTTCGCCCAGTCCTGCCACGACCTGGTGGAGGACCCCCGCTGGGCCGATGTCTTCGACGGCATCGACATCGACTGGGAGTACCCCAACGCCTGCGGTCTCACCTGTGACACCAGCGGCCCCGCCGCGCTGAAGAACCTCTCCTCGGCGCTGCGCACGAAGTTCGGCACGAACAACCTGGTCACTGCCGCGATCACCGCGGACGGGTCGGCCGGCGGCAAGATCGACGCCGCCGACTACGCGGGCGCCGCGGCGTACTTCGACTGGTACAACGTGATGACGTACGACTTCTTCGGCGCCTGGGAGGCCAAGGGCCCGACAGCTCCGCACTCCCCGCTGACCTCGTACAGCGGCGTCCCGCAGGAGGGGTTCAACAGCGCCGCCGCCATCGCCAAGCTGAAGGCCAAGGGCGTACCCGCCTCGAAGCTGCTGCTGGGCATCGGCTTCTACGGGCGCGGCTGGACCGGCGTGACCCAGTCGGCACCCGGCGGCACGGCGACCGGGGCGGCCCCGGGGACGTACGAGGCGGGCATCGAGGACTACAAGGTCCTGAAGAACAGCTGCCCGGCCACCGGCACGATCGCCGGCACCGCGTACGCCCACTGCGGCACCAACTGGTGGAGCTACGACACCCCGGCGACGATCACGTCCAAGATGGCCTGGGCGAACAGCCAGGGGCTGGGCGGGGCGTTCTTCTGGGAGTTCAGCGGTGACACCGCGAACGGTGAGCTCGTGAGCGCGATGGACAGCGGCCTCAACTAGGGCGTGTTTCGGAAGTCCCGCCTGTCCGGCGACGCCTGGCACGCACGCTCGCCGCGTTGTCGGGATCACCCCGATACACCAGTATCGGGGCGACCCTCCGCCTTGCGATCGCACGCACCAGACGCCGCCAGCCCCGCCCTCCGGGCGGACGGCGCTACTTCCGAAACACGCCCTAGGGCGTTCGCACTCCGAAAAAGCGCCGGGGAGACAGGTCCGCCCCCTGTCTCCCCGGTTCTCGCACGTCTGCTCGGCCCTCAGGCCACGTTCACCCTCCGCCGGACTCCGTCCAAGGGGACCCCCAACCGGCGAGCAGCCTTTGTCTAAGCCACATTGACCCGCTGGCCGGGCGGCGCCGCCTCCAGCCAGGCGAGGAAGCCGGTCAGGGCGTCCTCGCTCATCGCCAGCTCCAGGCGCGTCCCCCGGTGGAGACAGCCGAGCACGACGGAATCGGACAGGAGAGCCAGCTCTTCCTCGCCCTCGGGCAGCCGGCGCGCGACCACCTCGATGGCGGAGCGCTCCAGGCCGCGGCGAGGACGCGGCGAGTAGGAGAAGACCCGGAACCAGTCGACGCGGTCACCGCTGTAGCGGGCGACCCCGTACACCCAGCCCTTGCCGGACGGATCCGGCTCCTCGGACACGTCCCAGCGCAGGCTGCAGTCGAACGTTCCGCCGGAACGCTGGATCAGCCGCCTGCGGAGGCCGAAGACGAACAGACCCACCGCGACCAGTACGACGACCAGGCCGCCCACCCACAACGCGAGGACCATCTCCACCGACCTCCTCGCATCGTCGAGTAACGGATACCGCACCGAGCCGAACCGGACTGCACCTGCATCGCCTCAGCCGCGACACGGTCTGGATCTCTCCAGCTCGGGCCGCGGCTGAGTCAAAAACTCCTGGTGGGGACGCTCAGTGCGCCGCCACCGCACGCAGTCGCACATCGGCGCGCCGCTCGGCGGCGCCGTCCGTGTCCGACTTCGCGCGCTCCAGCGCACGCTCGGCACGCTGGACATCGATCTCGACCGCCAGTTCGGCGATCTCCGCCAGCAGCGAGAGCTTGTTGTCCGCGAAAGAGATGAATCCGCCGTGCACAGCGGCGACAACGGTGCCGCCGTCACTCGTACGGATCGTCACGGGGCCCGATTCCAGCACACCCAGGAGCGGCTGGTGACCGGGCATGACGCCGATGTCACCGGACGTGGTACGTGCGACGACGAGGGTGGCCTCGCCGGACCAGACACTACGGTCCGCGGCGACCAGCTCGACATGCAGCTCAGCAGCCAAGGGTGGCTCCTCGGGTCACCACCCGGCGGTCCCGCCGGGTGTCGTTTCGATTCTACGGGGCGTGGTGAGGGGGGTGGGACACACCCACCCCCCTCGGTGAGCCGGAGGCTCAGGAGACGCCGAGCTCCTTGGCGTTGGCCTTGAGGTCCTCGATGCCACCGCACATGAAGAACGCCTGCTCGGGGAAGTGGTCGTACTCCCCGTCGCAGATCGCGTTGAACGCGGCGATCGACTCGTCGAGCGGCACGTCCGAACCGTCCAGGCCGGTGAACTGCTTGGCGGCGTGCGTGTTCTGCGACAGGAAGCGCTCGACGCGACGGGCACGCTGGACGACCAGCTTGTCCTCCTCGCCCAGCTCGTCCATACCCAGGATCGCGATGATGTCCTGGAGGTCCTTGTACTTCTGCAGGATTCCCTTGACGCGGCTGGCCGTGTCGTAGTGGTCCTGCGAGATGTAGCGCGGGTCCAGGATGCGGGACGTGGAGTCCAGCGGGTCCACGGCCGGGTAGATGCCCTTCTCGGAGATCGGACGGGAGAGAACCGTCGTCGCGTCGAGGTGGGCGAACGTGGTGGCCGGGGCCGGGTCGGTCAGGTCGTCCGCGGGGACGTAGATCGCCTGCATCGAGGTGATCGAGTGACCGCGCGTCGAGGTGATGCGCTCCTGGAGCACACCCATCTCGTCGGCCAGGGTCGGCTGGTAACCCACTGCGGACGGCATGCGGCCGAGCAGCGTGGAGACCTCGGAACCGGCCTGCGTGAAGCGGAAGATGTTGTCGATGAAGAGCAGCACGTCCTGCTTCTGCACATCGCGGAAGTACTCCGCCATGGTCAGGGCGGACAGCGCGACCCGCAGACGGGTGCCCGGCGGCTCGTCCATCTGGCCGAAGACCAGCGCGGTCTTCTCCAGGACGCCCGACTCGGTCATCTCGTCGATGAGGTCGTTGCCCTCACGGGTGCGCTCACCGACACCGGCGAACACCGACACACCGTCGTGCAGCTTCGCCACACGCATGATCATTTCCTGGATGAGGACCGTCTTGCCGACGCCCGCACCACCGAACAGACCGATCTTGCCGCCCTTGACGTACGGGGTCAGCAGGTCGACGACCTTCAGGCCGGTCTCGAACATCTCGGTCTTGGACTCGAGCTGGTCGAAGGCCGGGGCCTTGCGGTGGATCGGCCAGCGCTCGGTGATCTGCGCCTCGGCCTCCGGCTCGTTCAGGATCTGGCCGAGGGTGTTGAACACCTTGCCCTTGGTGATGTCACCGACGGGGACGGTGATACCCGCACCCGTGTTGGTCACCGGGGCCTGGCGGACCACACCGTCGGTGGGCTGCATCGAGATCGCGCGGACCATGCCGTCACCCAGGTGCTGGGCGACCTCAAGGGTCAGCGTCTTACGAGTGCCGGCCTCGGCCGGGTCGTCGACCTCGATGTGCAGGGCGTTGTAGATCTCAGGCATCGCGTCGACGGGGAACTCCACGTCGACGACCGGGCCGATGACCCGGGCGACGCGGCCCGTGGCAGCGGCCGTCTCAACTGTCGTCGTCATTACTTGTCACTCCCCGCGGACGCGTCGGCCAGCGCACCTGCACCGCCGACGATCTCGCTGATTTCCTGGGTGATTTCGGCCTGGCGGGCCGCGTTGGCAAGCCGGGAGAGGCTCTTGATCAGATCCCCGGCGTTGTCGGTCGCCGACTTCATCGCACGGCGACGGGCAGCGTGCTCGGAAGCGGCGGCCTGCAGCAGTGCGTTGTAGATACGGCTCTCGACGTAGCGCGGCAGCAGGGCGTCGAGGACGTCCTCCGCCGACGGCTCGAAGTCGAACAGCGGGAGGATCTCGCCCTTACCGGTGTCCTCCTCCGCGACCTCGTCGAGCGACAGCGGAAGCATCCGGCCGTCGACCGCGTTCTGCGTCATCATCGACACGAATTCCGTGAACACGATGTGCAGCTCGTCGACGCCGCCCTCGGCCGTGTCCTTCTGGATGGACGCGATGAGGGGCTCGGCGATCTTCTTGGCATCCGAGTACTGAGGGCTGTCGGTGAAGCCGGTCCACGACTCCGAGACCTTGCGCTCACGGAAGCCGTAGTACGCGACACCCTTGCGGCCGACGATGTAGGTGTCGACCTCTTTGCCCTCGGCCGCCAGCCGCTCCCGCAGCCGCTCCGCCGCCTTGATGGCGTTGGAGGAGTAGCCGCCGGCCAGACCGCGGTCGCTCGTGAGGAGCAGGACCGCCGCCCGGGCCGGAGCCTCGGCCTCGGTGGTGAGCGGGTGCTTGGTGTTCGAGCCGGTCGCCACCGCGGTCACCGCGCGGGTGAGCTCGGTCGCGTACGGCATCGACGCCGTCACCTTGCGCTGCGCCTTGACGATGCGCGAGGCGGCGATCATCTCCATCGCCTTGGTGATCTTCTTGGTCGCGGTGACGGCTTGGATGCGGCGCTTGTAAACGCGAAGCTGAGCGCCCATCGATCAGCCCTCGCCCAGGAGCTTGCCGTCCGAGGTCTCGAACTGCTGCTTGAAGGAGGCGATCGCGTCGGCGATCGACTGCAGCGTGTCGTCGGACATCTTGCCGCCCTCGGCGATGCTGGTCAGGAGGTCCTTGCGCTCGCGGCGCAGGAATTCCAGCAGCTCGCTCTCGAAGCGGCGGATGTCCTCGACCGGGACGTCGTCCATCTTGCCCGTGGTGCCGGCCCAGACGGAGACGACCTGCTCCTCCATCGGGAACGGGGCGTACTGCGGCTGCTTCAGCAGCTCGACCATGCGCTTACCGCGCTCCAGCGACGCCTTGGAGGCCGCGTCCAGGTCGGAACCGAAGGCGGCGAACGCCTCCAGCTCACGGTACTGGGCGAGGTCCACGCGCAGTCGGCCGGAGACCTGCTTCATGGCCTTGTGCTGGGCGGAGCCACCGACTCGGGAGACCGAGATACCGACGTTGAGCGCCGGACGCTGACCCGCGTTGAACAGGTCGGACTCCAGGAAGCACTGGCCGTCGGTGATGGAGATGACGTTGGTCGGGATGAACGCCGACACGTCGTTCGCCTTGGTCTCGACGATGGGCAGGCCCGTCATCGAACCGGCGCCCAGGTCGTCGGAGAGCTTGGCGCAGCGCTCCAGCAGACGCGAGTGCAGGTAGAAGACGTCGCCCGGGTAGGCCTCACGGCCCGGCGGACGGCGCAGCAGAAGCGACACGGCGCGGTAGGCGTCGGCCTGCTTCGAGAGGTCGTCGAAGATGATGAGGACGTGCTTGCCGTCGTACATCCAGTGCTGACCGATGGCCGAACCGGTGTACGGCGCCAGGTACTTGAAGCCGGCCGGGTCGGACGCCGGGGCGGCGACGATGGTCGTGTACTCGAGCGCGCCGGCCTCTTCGAGGGCACCGCGCACGGAGGCGATGGTGGAGCCCTTCTGACCGATGGCGACGTAGATGCAGCGCACCTGCTTGTTCACGTCGCCCGAGCGCCAGTTGTCGCGCTGGTTGATGATCGTGTCGACGGCCAGAGCGGTCTTACCCGTCTGACGGTCGCCGATGATCAGCTGACGCTGGCCACGGCCGATCGGCACCATGGCGTCGACGGCCTTGTAGCCGGTCTGCATCGGCTCGTGCACCGACTTGCGGACCATGACGCCAGGGGCCTGCAGCTCGAGGGCGCGACGGCCTTCGGTCGCGATCTCGCCGAGACCGTCGATCGGGTTGCCGAGCGGGTCGACGACGCGGCCGAGGTAACCCTCGCCGACGCCGACGGAGAGCACCTCACCGGTGCGCTGCACCGGCTGGCCCTCCTCGATTCCGCTGAACTCGCCGAGGACGATCGCACCGATCTCCCGCTCCTCGAGGTTGAGGGCGAGACCGAGGGTGCCGTCCTCGAACTTCAGCAGCTCGTTCGCCATGGCGGAGGGCAGGCCCTCCACCTTCGCGATGCCGTCGCCGGCAACGCTGACCGTCCCGACCTCCTCGCGCGAGGCCGCGTCCGGCTGGTACGACTGGACGAAGTTATCCAGTGCGTCCCGGATCTCCTCCGGCCGGATCGTGAGCTCCGCCATCTGGGTTCCCTGCTCTCCTTGTTGGGCCCGAAGTTTCTCAATGGGGTCTGGGGGCGACCCCCAGGAATCTTCTGCAATTTCTGCACGGCCCAACCGGGCCGCTGTTCTTGCTCGTTCAGTTCGTGCGGTGTGGCGCTGCGCGCTGTCAGCCGGCCATCCTGCGGGTGACCTCTTCGAGGCGCTCCGCGATCGTGCCGTTGATGACCTCGTCACCGACGCGCACCGAGATCCCACCGAGGACTTCGGGGTCCACGTCCAGGTTCAGGTGCATCTGCCGGCCGTAGATCTTCGCCAGGGCGGCGCCGAGGCGCTGCTTCTGCCGATCGGACAGCGGTACCGCCGAGGTGACGACGGCGACCGTACGGTTGCGGCGCTCGGCGGCGAGCGTGGAAAGGGACTCGAGTCCCGCTTCCAGGCTACGTCCACGCGGCTGCGTCACGAGGCGCGTGATCACGCGCTCGGTGACCGGCTGCGCCTTGCCGCCGAGCAGGCTGCGCAGCAGCTCGCCCTTGGCTGCGACCGAAGCCGTCTTGCTGGTCAGAGCCGATCGCAGTGGCACGTCGGATCCGACGATCCGGCCGAACCGGAACAGCTCGTCCTCGACGTCGTCGAGGACGCCCGCGCGCTCGGCCGCGGTGAGGTCTGCGGTGTTCGCCAGCTCCTCGACCGAGTCGACCAGGTCACGGGACTGCGACCAGCGGGAACGGACCATGCCGGAGACCAGGTCCACGGCTTCGCCGCCCACCTGACCGCTCAGCAGTCGTCCGGCCAGCTCGGCCTTGGACTCGCCACCGCGCGCAGGGTCGGTGAGGACCCGCCGCAGTGAGACCTCGCGGTGGAGCAGCGTCGTGACGGAAGCCAGCTCCTCGGCGAGCTTCGCCGCGTCGACCGACGTGCTGTCGGTCAGCGCGTCGAGACGCTCACGTGCGGCAGCCAGTGCCTCGCGGCTCGCGCTGTTCATCGGACGGCCTCGGCCTTCGCCTCGAGCTCGTCGAGGAAACGGTCGACCGTGCCGCTCTGGCGGGCGTGGTCCTCGAGGGACTCACCGACCAGCTTGCCGGCCAGGGCGGTGGCGAGAGAGCCCACGTCCTGACGCAGCGCGGACGCCGCGGCCTTGCGGTCGACCTCGATCTGGGTGTGGCCGGCGGCGATGATCTCCTCGCGCTGCCGCTGACCTTCCGCCCTCATCTCCTGGATGATGACGGCACCCTGCTCCTGCGCCTCCTGGCGCAGACGGGCGGCCTCGTGGCGGGCCTCGGCGAGCTGAGCCTTGTACTGCTCAAGAACGCTCTGGGCCTCGATCTGAGCCGCTTCGGCCTTCTCGATGCCACCCTCGATCGCCTCGCGGCGCTCTTCCAGGGTCGCGTTGATGACCGGAAGAAGCTTCTTCCAGAAGACGAGGAAGACGATGCCGAAGCAGATCAAGCCGATGACGACTTCAGGCCAGACCGGGAGCAGAGGCATCTGCGGTTCCTCGGCTGCCAGGTACATCATGGTGGACCTTTCATCGAATAGAGCTACGGCCACAACGTCACTTGACGATGAACGGAACGACGAAGCCGATCAGGGCGAGGGCCTCGACGACGGCGAAGCCGAGCAGCATGTTCTGGCGGATGAGACCGGCAGCCTCGGGCTGGCGGGCGATGGCCTGCACACCGTTACCGAAGATGATGCCGATGCCGATGCCGGGGCCGATCGCGGCGAGGCCGTAGCCGATGGTGCCGACGTTGCCGTTCACGGCCGCGAGGGTCTCGAAAGCAGCAGACATGTCCGTGGTTCCTTCTCTTGGTGGGACCGGTGGAAAGTGTCTTCGCACCGGGCGTCTGGGGTGGGTGAGGACGGCAGCCGTGACCGGCGGGCCCTCAGTGAGCTTCTTCGACCGCCTGGGACAGGTACGTGGCGGTCAGCACCGTGAACACGTAGGCCTGGAGGGCCTGGATGAACATCTCGAACACGGTGAGGACCAGCGTCATGACGAACGACGCGGAGGCGTAGACCGTGCCCAGGACGGTACCGAGCATGTACCAGCTGGCGATCGTGAAGATCAGGATCAGGATGTGGCCCGCGAACATGTTCGCGAAGAGTCGCACGGCCAGCGTGAACGGCCGGACGATGACGTTGGAGACGAACTCCAGCGGCGTCAGCAGCACGTAGATCGGCTTCGGCAGACCACTCGGGACACAGAGGTTGCGGATACCGCCGACGAATCCGTTCGACCGGAACGTCACGGTCATGTAGGTCACCCACACCACCAGGGCCAGGCCGACCGGGTAGGCGATGATGGAGCTGACCGGGAACTGGGCGAGCGGGATGACAGCCCAGAGGTTCAGGATCCAGACGAAGAAGAACAGTGAGACCAGCAGGGGAACGAACTGCTCACCCTTCTTACCGATGGTCTCGCGGGCGATACCGCGGCGAACGAAGTCGTACAGCAGCTCGGCCACCATCTGGAGCTTGCCCGGGACGACCTTCGACTTCGCGAAGCCGGCCCAGAAGAAGGCCAGGATCACGAACGTGCCGATGATCGCGAGCAGCATGGGCTTGTTGAACTCGACAGGCCCGATGGTGAAGATCGGCTCGAAGAGGAACGACCACACGCTGGGAGCCTGGAACCCGCAGTCTTTGAACAGGTGGCAGTTCGTCTCGAAAGCGAGCGTCTGGGCGTCAGTCACCAAGAGCTCCTTCTGCATGGCGCATGGATGCGGCTACCTCGTTGTGTCGGAGCGGCTGGTAGCCGCAAGTCGGCACCGGACTGGTTCTTACGGTGAGGAGGCGGCGGCCGGGCCCGAAGCCTCGCGATGAATCAAGCGACCGCCCTCTTGCCCGCGCTCGCACTACCGCAACCGAGACCGGACGATAGCAGCACGTCGAACACGGCTTTATTCCGGCCCTACTCGTCACGATCTCCCCCAGCTCCGCCCGGACGGTTCCGGGTGTCCGCGTCGGGGTCGACGTAAAGGGTCTTGCTCCGGGAGTGCAGCACGGCCTGTGTGGTGATCCACGTGATGACGGCCGCGACCAGCGAGAGGGCGAAGACCTGAAGATCGAAGAGAGAGGTGTTCCTGATGCTCAGGATGAAGATGAGCAGGAGCACGAGCTGGGCCGAGTAAATCATCAGCCCCATGCCCTGGAACAGGTGAGGCATGGTCTTGCCGACCCAGTTGAGCGCCAGCAGTCCGAGCGCCATGAAGACGATCACGACCACGCAGCCCACCGCGGCACCGATCGCCCCCTCGCCGCCGGCGAGCAGACCGCCGACAAGCGTGGCGATGGCTCCCACTGCGGCGGTGGGGGTGGCGATGCGCAGTAGTTCGCGCATGTCGGACTGCATGGCGGCAGCTCCACTGGTCTGAGGGGAGGAATGGGGCGTCGTCATGGACGAGCGTAGGCCCGGTCCGCGAGGCGGATTCTCGGGCCAATGGACCGTCCTACCAAGGTCCTTCGGCTCCGTCACCGGGTCTCGTGAACGGTATCACAAACTATTTGATGAGGTCTTTACCTCGAAGGTGTGCCAACTGTCACACGTGAGGGTTAGTCCGCGCGTGTGTGCACGACAAGGCGGAGAAATGTCTGGTAATGCAACGCGAGTTCCGAATCGTCAGCGCGAGGAGTCGATCGAGCGGCGATCCGGGAACCGCGAACGAGCGCTGATCGCGGTAGCGCCGTTGACGCCGGACACTCCGACCGCCACGGGAGCCCGTCCGGCAGCCTCTTCGCCCGTCTGAGCGTCTGCCGAGCCCTGTCGGGCCTCGCAGGCCACGGGCGCCGGCTTCTCCTCGTACGGGAGGACGGAATCCTGCTCCGTGGCACGACGCCGGTAACGCGGCGGCACGATCCGCTGGGCCCACCTCGGGGCCCTCGGAGTGAAGCGCGGCATGAGCAGCAGGACCAGGCCCACGGCGCTGAGACCCACGATCACCAGCACGATCCACAGCGACGCCGAGTGCACGGAGTAGCCGACGGCGCCGAACGCGATCAGCGCGGACCAGAAGTACATGATCAGCACGGACCTGCTGTGCGAGTGCCCGATCTCCAGCAGCCGGTGGTGCAGGTGACCACGGTCGGCCGCGAAGGGCGACTGGCCGTTCCAGGTACGCCGCACGATCGCGAGGATCAGGTCGGCGGCCGGGATCGCGATGATCGTCAGGGGCAGCAGCAGCGGGATGAAGACCGGCAGCATCGCGTGGGTCGCCTGCCGCTCACTGCCCTCGAAGAGCTTCATCGCGTCCGGGTCGACCTGGCCGGTGACCGAGATCGCGCCTGCCGCCAGCACCAGGCCGATCAGCATCGATCCGGAGTCGCCCATGAAGATCCGGGCCGGGTGCATGTTGTGCGGCAGGAAGCCGAGGCACATGCCCATCAGGATCGCGGCGAAGAGCGTCGCGGGGGCGGCGGCCTCGATCCCGTACCCGTACCAGAGGCGGTAGGTGTACAGGAAGAACGCCGCGGACGCGATGCAGACCATGCCCGCCGCGAGGCCGTCCAGGCCGTCGACGAAGTTGACCGCGTTGATGGTGATGACGACCAGCGCGACCGTGAGCAGTGTGCCCTGCCACTGGGTGAGCGCGACGGTACCCAGACCGGGGATGGGAAGCCACAGGATCGTCAGACCCTGGATGACCATGACCGCGGCGGCGATCATCTGCCCGCCGAGCTTGATCAGCGCGTCGATCTCGAACTTGTCGTCCAGGACGCCGATCAGCCAGATCAGGGCGGCGCCGGACAGCAGTGCCCTGGGTTCGTTGGAGAGCTCGAAGACGCCGTTCAGGTTGAACAGGTGGTCCGCGACGATCAGCCCCGCGCACAGTCCGCCGAACATGGCGATGCCACCGAGCCGGGGTGTCGGTTCTCGGTGTACGTCACGCGCACGGATCGCGGGCATCGCCCCGACCGCGATGGCGAACTTCCGCACCGGTCCGGTCAGCAGATAGGTAACTGCGGCCGTGACACAGAGCGTCAGCAGGTAATCACGCACGGGCTGCCCCACAGAATTCGCCGGCCATCTCAGCCCCACACCCTAGTCTCAAGAACAAGGACACCGAGCCACGGGTGTTGGTTGCACATACGTCATCCACACCGCCTACCCCGGATACGGCGGATTGCGCTCGGCCAGCCCGCGTACGTCCGCCCGCAGCAGTCCCGGGTCGCGCTCCTCGCGCACGGCCGCGCCGAACAGCGCGGCGATCCGCACCATGTCGTCCTCGTCCATGCCCTGGGTGGTGACGGCCGCGGTGCCGAGCCGGATCCCGCGCGCGTCACCGTACGGCAGGGCACAGGTGTCCAGGACCATCCCGGCGGCCATGAGCCGGTCGCGGGCGGTGCGGCCGTCGATGCCGAGCGGACCGGGGTCCGCGACGACGATGTGGGTGTCCGTACCGCCCGTGGTGATCTCGAAGCCCTCGGATTCGAGAGCGGCCGCCAGGACGCGGGCATGGGCGACGACCCGGTGGGCGTAGACCGCGTACGCCGGGGTCGCCGCCTCGCCGAACGCGACGGCCTTCGCCGCGACCGTGTGCATCTGGGCGCCGCCCTGGGTGAAGGGGAACACGGCGCGGTCGATCCGCTCCGCCAGCTCGACGCCGCACAGGATCATGCCGCCGCGCGGTCCGCGCAGCACCTTGTGGGTGGTCGCGCACACCACGTCCGCGTACGGCACCGGGCTGGGGGCCGCTCCCCCGGCGATCAGCCCCATCGGGTGGGCGGCGTCCGCGATCAGATACGCGCCCACCTCGTCGGCGATGTCCCGGAACTGCTCGTAGTCGAGGTGGCGGGGGTACGAGATCGAGCCGCAGACGATCGCCTTGGGGCGCCGGGCGCGGGCCAGGGCGCGCACCTGCGCGTAGTCGACGATCCCGCTGTCGGGGTCGACGCCGTAACCGGCGAACTCGAACCAGCGTCCGGAGAAGTTCCCCGGTGCTCCGTGGGTGAGGTGCCCGCCGGACGGGAGTCCCATGGCCAGCACCGTGTCACCGGGGCGCAGCAGCGCGGCGTAGGCGGCGAGGACGGCCGAGGAGCCGGAGTGCGGCTGGACGTTGGCGTGTTCGGCGCCGAACAGTGACATGGCCCGCCGGACCGCTACGCGTTCCGCGGCGTCGGCCTGCTCGCAGCCGCCGTGGTGACGGGCTCCGGGGTAGCCCTCGGCGTACTTGTTGGCGAGCGGGGAGCCGAGAGCGGCGAGGACCGCGGGCGAGGTGAAGTTCTCGGCGGCGATGAGCTGGAGGGTGCTGGACTGCCGCCCCGCCTCGGCCAGCAGGATCCCGCCGATCTCCGGGTCCTGGCGGAGCAGGGCGCCGAAGTCCTGCGGCACGGCGGTGCCGGGCGGGGA
The DNA here is from genome assembly GCF_042871445.1 of Streptomyces sp. NPDC005794. Classification (NCBI taxonomy): domain Bacteria; kingdom Bacillati; phylum Actinomycetota; class Actinomycetes; order Kitasatosporales; family Streptomycetaceae; genus Streptomyces; species Streptomyces sp. NPDC005794. The sequence goes on along the minus strand of NZ_JBIAIN010000003.1, from coordinate 183,616 downwards.
GGGCGGTGGCGCGGCCGCGCGTGCGGCTGGAGTGGTGACCGGCATCTGACGGCTCCGGGCCTGGAGGGGGTGCGTGGCGTCAGATCCAATGTAGGCCCGCCCCGGGCCGCCTGCCCGCTGCCGGGCGCCCCTCTACGCCGGTCGGCGCACCCTGTGCGGGGCCTTCCGGGCCATCCGGTACGCGAGCCCTCAGTGCGGGGCGTTCACTCCGGTCAGTGCGGTCATGACGGGATCGAGCGCCTGGCTGATCTCGTCGCCGATGGAGCGGAAGAAGGTGATCGGGGCGCCGTACGGGTCGTAGACCTCGTCCGCGTCGGCGGTCGGGGCCAGCAGCCAGCCGCGCAGGGCGGCCGCGGCGCGCACCAGGGCGCGGGCACGCTCGACGACGCCCTCCTCGCGGGCGTCGGGCAGCGTGGCGGGGTCAATGGCCCGCACCAGCCGGGTGAACTCCTTGAGCGTGAAGGTCCGCAGGCCCGCCGAGTGGCCCATGGAGATCACCTGGGCGCGGTGGTCCCGGGTGGCGGTGAGCACCAGGTCGGCGCGGATCACGTGCTCGTCCAGGAGCTCACGGCCGACGAAGCCGGTGGCGTCGGCGCCGAAGTCGGCGAGGACGACCTCGGCGTTGGCCTCCATGGGCGCGCCCTCGTGCCCCCAGGTGCCGGCGCTCTCCACGATGAGGCCGCCGCTGAGCGGGTCTCCGAGGCGGTCCACGAGGGCATGACGGGTCAGCCGCTCGGTGATGGGTGAGCGGCAGACGTTGCCGGTGCTGACGTGGAGGATGCGGAAGGTGTCGTACCGACCCGCTATGCCACGCCCCTCAGGGGCGGTCAATTGGCCACCTCGAGGTCGGGTACCACCTTGCGGAGTTCCTCGACCGAGAGAGCGCCCGCCCGCAGCAGGACCGGGATCTTGCCGGTGACGTCGACGATGGAGGACGGGACGATGCCGGGGGTCGGACCGCCGTCGAGGTAGACGGAGACGCTGTCGCCGAGCATGTCCTGGGCGGCGTCGCAGTCCTCGGGCGAGGGGTGTCCGGTGAGGTTGGCACTGGAGACGGCCATCGGGCCGACCTCCGTGAGGAGCTCGATGGCGACCGGGTGCAGGGGCATCCGGATGGCGACGGTGCCACGGGTGTCGCCGAGGTCCCACTGCAGCGACGGCTGGTGCTTGGCGACGAGGGTGAGCGCGCCGGGCCAGAACGCGTCGACGAGCTCCCAGGCCTGCTCGGAGAAGTCGGTGACCAGGCCGTGCAGGGTGTTCGGGGAGCCGATCAGGACCGGGGTCGGCATGTTGCGGCCGCGCCCCTTGGCGTCGAGCAGGTCGGCGACGCCCTCCGAGCTGAAGGCGTCCGCACCGATCCCGTACACGGTGTCGGTGGGCAGCACGACCAGTTCGCCGCGGCGGACGGCGGACGCGGCTTCACGCAGGCCGGTCGTACGGTCGGTCGCGTCGTTGCAGTCGTATCGCCGTGCCATCAGCCGGCCTCCTCGGACATGTACGGGTCTGGCGGGTAGGGATCGTGCGGTGCCGGTGTCCCGGTGGTCACGGCATGGCCTTGCGGGCCGTCGCGAACCGGGGCCGGTTGTTCAGGTCGGGGTGGTCGGCCGCGTCGGCCCAGCCCCGCTCCTCGGTGAAGATCCACGGCACCTGGCCGCCCTGCGTGTCGGCGTGCTCGATGACGACGAGCCCGCCGGGGCGGAGCAGACGGTGCGCGGTGCGTTCGATGCCGCGGATGGTGTCGAGGCCGTCCTCGCCGGAGAAGAGCGCCATCTGGGGGTCGTGGTCGCGTGCCTCCGGCGCCACGTACTCCCACTCGGTGAGCGGGATGTAGGGCGGGTTGGAGATGACCAGGTCGACCTGGCCGTCGAGCTCGGGAAGGGCGCTCAGGGCGTCTCCGCGGTGGACGGTGACCCTGGACCCCTCGGCGTTCTTCCGCGTCCACTGCAGGGCGTCCTCGGACAGCTCCACGCCGTGCACACGCGAACGCGGCACCTCCTGCGCCATGGCGAGCGCGATCGCGCCCGATCCGGTGCACAGGTCGACGATCAGCGGTTCGACGACGTCCATCGCGCGGACCGCGTCTATCGCCCAGCCGACGACGGACTCGGTCTCAGGGCGGGGCACGAAGACACCGGGGCCGACCTGGAGTTCCAGGTAGCGGAAGAAGGCGCGGCCGGTGATGTGCTGGAGCGGCTCCCGGGCCTCGCGGCGGGCGATCGTCTCCCAGTAACGGGCGTCGAAATCGGCGTCCGGCACATGGTGCAGCTCGCCCCGCTTGACGCCGTGTACGAACGCGGCGAGTTCCTCGGCGTCGAAGCGCGGCGAGGGGACACCGGCGTCGGCCAGCCGCTGGGTGGCCTGGGCCACCTCGGCGAGCAGCAGGTTCATCGCGGTTCTCCGTACGGGTTCACGAGCGGGGCGGGACGGGGCGTACGCGCCTCAGGCGGCGGCGAGCTTGGCGGCCGAGTCGGCGTCGACACAGGCCTGGATGACGGCGTCGAGGTCACCGTCGAGGACCTGGTCCAAGTTGTACGCCTTGAAGCCGACGCGGTGGTCCGAGATCCGGTTTTCCGGGAAGTTGTACGTCCGGATCTTCTCGGAGCGGTCCACGGTGCGCACCTGGCTGCGGCGTACGTCGGAGGCTTCCTGCTCGGCGGCCTCCTGGGCGGCGGCCAGCAGCCGGGACCGCAGGATGCGCATGGCCTGCTCCTTGTTCTGGAGCTGGCTCTTCTCGTTCTGGCAGGAGGCGACGACACCGGTCGGCAGGTGCGTGATGCGCACGGCGGAGTCCGTGGTGTTGACGGACTGGCCGCCGGGGCCGGAGGAGCGGTAGACGTCGATGCGCAGGTCGTTGGCGTGGATCTCCACGTCGACCTCCTCCGCCTCGGGCGTGACGAGCACGCCGGCCGCGGAGGTGTGGATACGGCCCTGCGACTCGGTGGAGGGCACGCGCTGCACACGGTGCACGCCGCCCTCGTACTTCATCCGCGCCCAGACGCCCTGACCGGGCTCGGTGGCCCCGTTGCCGCCCTTGGTCTTCACGGCGACCTGGACGTCCTTGTAGCCGCCGAGCTCGGACTCGGTGGAGTCGATGATCTCGGTCTTCCAGCCGACGCGCTCGGCGTAGCGCAGGTACATGCGCAGCAGATCGCCGGCGAACAGGGCGGACTCGTCGCCGCCCGCGCCCGCCTTGATCTCCAGGAGCACGTCCTTGTCGTCGCTGGGGTCACGCGGGACCAGGAGGAGGCGGAGCTTCTCGGTGATCTCCTCGCGCTGCTTCTCCAGCACCTTGACCTCGGCGGCGAAGTCCGGGTCGTCGGCCGCGAATTCGCGGGCGGTCCCGATGTCGTCGCCGGTCTGCTTCCAGGACCGGTAGGTGGAGACGATCGGGGTCAGCTCCGCGTAGCGCTTGTTGAGCTTGCGCGCGTTGGCCTGGTCGGCGTGGACCGACGGGTCGGCGAGCTTCTTCTCGAGATCGGCGTGCTCGCCGATCAGTTCCTCGACCGCCTCGAACATCTTCGGGCTCCTGGTTTCTGCGTCATACGTCTGCGGGCCTGCTGGACGGTGTGCTTCCGGTGCCGCACCCCGGAGGCGCGTCCGGCCGCACAGCCGGAAAAAACGCCGGTCCCGGCGCCCCGCTGGAGGGCGTCGGGAACCGGCGCAGTGGCTCGCTACTTGCTGGCGGAGCCGGCGGCCTTGCCGAAGCGGGCCTCGAAGCGGGCCACGCGGCCGCCGGTGTCGAGGATCTTCTGCTTGCCCGTGTAGAACGGGTGGCACTCGGAGCAGACGTCGGCGCGGATGGCGCCGCCCTCAAGGGTGCTCCGGGTGGTGAACGACGCACCACAGGTGCAGCTGACCTGCGTCTCGACGTACTCGGGGTGAATCTCGCGCTTCAAGGTGTCTCCTAGGTTCGGGAGGGCTCCGGGTCGTTCGCGCGGATTGCGCGTCCGTGAACCGGGGCCGACGTACCAGTCTGCCAGGACCGGCCGTATCTCCCAAAACGAGGACTCGGCCGGGTGTATTCCCCATGCGTACGGGGAACGTTCCGCGACCTGGCGGTGACGGAAGGTGCCGCTGAGGGGCAGTTCACCCCACGACCTCGCCCGCCCCGCCCTTGTCGCCGGCCGAGTTCGCCGTGGCGGACGCCGGGATCGGCTCGTCCTGCTTGAGCGCCGCCCAGACCTGCCGGCCGGCCTTCTCCTGGGGCAGTACCCGGTTCGGGTCGTTCCGGTCGTACTCCACGGGCAGGGTGACCATGTCGACGTTCTTCGAGCCGAGGCCCTTGAGCCCGTTCGCGAAGCTCGTGAGCTTCTTGACGGAGGCCAGCCCGGAGTCGGTGGTGACGGCCTTCGTCGCGGCGTCGGCCAGGCCGAACAGCTTCTGCGGGTTCGAGAACACCCCGACGCTCTTCGCCTGGTCCATCAGCGCCTTCACGAACGCCTGCTGGAGCTGTATCCGGCCCAGGTCGCTGCCGTCACCGACGCTCTCCCGCGTACGGACGAGTCCGAGCGACTGCTCCCCGCTCAGGGTGTGGGTGCCGGCCTTCAGCGCGAGATGGCTGTTGGGGTCGTCGATCGCCTGCGAGGTGGTGATCTTCACGCCGCCCAGCTCGTCGATGAGCTTCCTGAACCCGGTGAAGTCGACCTCGAGGTAGTGGTCCATGCGGATACCGGACATGGCCTCGACGGTCTTCACGGCACAGGCCGGCCCGCCGACCGCGTACGCCGTGTTGAACATCGCCTCCCGCTCGGCGCCGACCTGCTCACCGGTCGTGTCGCTCGTGCAGGCGGGACGGTCCACGAGGGTGTCCCGTGGGACGGAGACCACGCTCGCCGAGGTGTGGCCCTCGTCGACGTGGACGACCATCGCGGTGTCCGCCCGGGCGGAGCCCTCGTCGACGCCGTACTTCGCGTTGGCGCCGGAGCGGGAGTCCGATCCCAGCACCAGGATGTCCTGCGAGCCGTTGTCGACGTCGTCGGGGCGCTCGGCTCCCAGGGCGGCGTCGATGTCGACGCCCTTCAGGTTCCCGTTGAGCGTGAAGTAGGCGTAACCGAGCCCGGATCCCCCGACGACCACCAGGGCGGCCGCGCCCCACAGGGCGATCCTCTTCACCCGGCGCCCCCGGGGCGGCTTCCTCCGGCGGCTGCCGGTGCCGCGTATGCGGCCGGCACCGCTGCTCTGCTCGCTCATGCGCTCCCTCTTCCGCTTCTCGCTCCGACCCCCTGCCGTGGTGCACGGGCGTGGTCCGGCGTCACTCGGTGGGGCGCCGGAGCATCCTGCAGCCTCGCACAACGACCTGAGGACCCCGTCCGGTGACGGAGGCCTCGGAAGAAGCGGGTGAGCGGGCCGGCAAACCGGCGCTCATCTGGCGTTTCGGCCGAACAGGCCCCAGCTGCTCCAGCCGGTGCGGCACCTGCCCCGTGTGGCGAACATCGCACCCGGGGACGCGGCACCGCCGTGGCACAGCCCGGGCTTCGCCACGGTGCGTCGCCGCGTCGCGCGTTTCCCTCGACCGACCCTCCGCCGCTCGGGCGGCAGACACAACTCGTCTGCGCCCACAGACGACTGACGCCCCGTCACAGTCTCGTGACGGGGCATCAGTTCATGGGGCGACTCGGCGACGTCAGTCGTTGCCGTTACCCGGGGTCGTCTTCTGGATCTGGAGCAGGAACTCCGCGTTGGACTGCGTCTTCTTCATGCGGTCCAGCAACAGCTCGATCGCCTGCTGCTGGTCGAGGGCGTGAAGCACCCGGCGCAGCTTCCAGACGACGGCCAGCTCATCCGTGCCGAGCAGGATCTCTTCCTTGCGGGTGCTGGACGCGTCGACGTCCACCGCCGGGAAGATGCGCTTGTCCGAGAGCTTCCGGTCGAGCTTGAGCTCCATGTTGCCGGTGCCCTTGAACTCCTCGAAGATCACCTCGTCCATGCGCGAGCCGGTCTCGACGAGCGCGGTGGCCAGGATGGTCAGCGAGCCGCCGTCCTCGATGTTGCGCGCGGCACCGAAGAAGCGCTTCGGCGGGTACAGCGCGGTCGAGTCGACACCACCGGACAGGATGCGGCCGGAAGCCGGTGCCGCCAGGTTGTAGGCGCGGCCCAGACGGGTGATCGAGTCCAGCAGGACGACCACGTCGTGGCCCAGCTCCACGAGGCGCTTCGCGCGCTCGATGGCGAGCTCGGCGACCGTGGTGTGGTCCTCGGCGGGGCGGTCGAAGGTCGAGGAGATGACCTCGCCCTTCACCGACCGCTGCATGTCGGTGACCTCTTCCGGACGCTCGTCGACCAGGACGACCATCAGGTGGCACTCGGGGCTGTTGACCGTGATCGCGTTGGCGATGGCCTGCAGGATCATGGTCTTACCGGTCTTCGGCGGGGCCACGATCAGGCCTCGCTGGCCCTTGCCGATCGGTGCGACCAGGTCGATGATCCGGGTGGTCAGGACATTGGAGTCGGTCTCCAGACGGAGCCTGTCCTGCGGGTACAGCGGGGTCAGCTTCTGGAACTCGGGACGGCCGCGGCCGGACTCCGGCGCCATGCCGTTGACGGAGTCGAGACGGACCAGCGCGTTGAACTTCTCGCGGCGCTCGCCGTCCTTGGGCTGGCGCACCGCACCGGTGACGTGGTCACCCTTGCGCAGGCCGTTCTTGCGGACCTGGGCGAGCGAGACGTACACGTCGTTCGGGCCCGGCAGGTAACCGGAGGTCCGGATGAACGCGTAGTTGTCGAGGATGTCGAGGATGCCCGCGACGGGGATCAGGACGTCGTCGTCGGCCACCTGGACATCGGTCGCGAAGTCGTCGCGGCCACGACGGCCACGGCGGTCGCGGTAGCGGCCCCTGCGGCCACGGCGGCCACCCTCGTCGTCGTAACCGTCGTCCTGCTGGCCGCCGCCGCCCTGCTGACCCTGGCCCTGCTGGCCCTGGCCCTGGTTCTGGCCGCCGCCCTGCTGGCCCTGACGGCGTCCGCCGCCCTGCTGGCCCTGGTCGTCGCCCTTGCCCCGGCGGTCGCGCTGGCGGTCCCGGCGGTCGCCGCGGTCCTGGCGGTCGCCGCGGCGGCCGTCCTGGCGGTCGCCCCGACGGCCCTCGGCGGTGTCCGTGGCGGACTCGGCCTTCGCGTCGGCCTTCGCCTCGCCGCGCTCTTCGGTGCGGTCCTGGCGGACCTCGGCCTTCGCCTCGGTCTTCGGCTCGGCCTCCGTCCTGGACTCGGCCTTGGTGTCGGGGCTGCCCGCCTGCGCGGTGGCCCGGCGACGACGGCGCTCACCCGTGGGCTGCTCGTCGCTGGCCGGCTGCCCGGGGATGTCGATCTGCTGCTGGGCGGCGTCGGTGGCCGGCGCGGCAGCGGTCTCGTCACCGGTGCGCGTCTTCGACGTGGCGCGTCGCTTCGGCTTGCTCCCGGTGTCCGTACCGGCGGAGGCGGCGGCCTTGGGGGCGGGCGCGGAGGATCCTCCGGCCTGCGCCTCCTTGATGACCTCGATCAGCTGGCTCTTACGCATCCGCGCGGTTCCCCTGATGCCGAGGCCGGACGCGACCTGCTGCAGCTCGGCCAGGACCATGCCCTCGAGGCCGGTGCCGGAGCGGCGGCGCCGTGCGGTGGTGCCAGTGGCAGCACCTTCGGCGGGCGCGGAGCTGTCGACGCTCTTGTCGGCGCTCACGCCCATCAGATCGGTGGTGTCGCTCACGAAGGGTCCTTCCCTGGAGCGGACGTCGGCCTTCTGGCTCGGCGACCGGTTGTGCTGTCCGACTGCGGTCTGTTGATCGTGTCGATCGCGGACCTTGCCGGGGCGGTGGTCCGCCGGGTACGGCGGAGAGACGAATGTGCGGGGTTCCGGCGCGAGCATCCCCCTGCTCGGCCCACTCCTGGATGAGCGAGAGGGTGTCGTGCCGGTTCCGGAGCGTGCTCGAAAGCTCAGGCAGGCTGCTCAGGCAGTCGGGGAGGCTCCCGGAAGAGTGGTGGTCCCGGAGCGGGACACGAAGCAACGCGCCACGAAGACGTCGATTGCTGACTTGAGGTTAACACTACCGGCTCCAACAAACATTCCCCCTCTCATGCACCGGCAATCACGTGGGACTACGCGGCGAGCGGCAACACGCTCGCACCCGTGGCGTCGAGAGCGAGCCGGTTCGCGGCCCAGCCCTCACCCGCCAGCCGGGCGACCTTGTCTGCCGAACCCTCTTCCGTCAGTGCGAGCACGGTGGGCCCCGCACCCGAGATGACAGCAGGGACGCCGTCGGCGCGCAGCCGGTTCACCAGCTCCACGCTCTGCGGCATCGCGGGACCTCGGTATTCCTGGTGGATCCGGTCCTCCGTGGCCGCGAGAAGCAGCTCGGGACGCCTGGTCAGGGCCTCGACGAGCAGAGCCGCACGGCCGGCGTTGGCCGCGGCGTCCACATGGGGGACGGTGCGCGGCAGAAGGCCGCGCGCGGTCTCGGTGAGCACCGGCGTCGCCGGGACGAAAACCACCGGAACGACGGAATCGGCGGGGTCCATCCGGATCGCCCTGGCGGCTCCGCTCTCCATCCAGGCGAGGGTGAATCCGCCGAGGAGACAGGCGGCGACGTTGTCGGGGTGCCCCTCGATCTCGGTGGCCAGCTCCAGCAGGGCGGCGTCGTCGAGACGGGCCTCGCCGCCCGTCGTCACGGCGCGGGCGGCGACGATCCCGGCGCAGATGGCGGCGGACGAGGAACCGAGGCCACGGCCGTGCGGGATGCGGTTGGCGCAGACGATCTCCAGGCCGCGGGGCTGTCCGCCGAGCAGGTCGAAGGCCGTGCGCAGGGAGCGGACGAGCAGGTGGTTCTCGTCGCGGGGCAGCGTCTCGGCTCCCTCACCCGCGATGTCGATGTGCAGCCCGGAATCGGCGACCCGGACGACCACGTCGTCGTAGAGCCCCAGCGAGAGGCCGAGGGCGTCGAAACCCGGGCCCAGGTTGGCACTGGTTGCGGGGACGCGCACCCGGACGGCGGCGGCTCGGAACGCGGGACCGGCCATCGGTTGGACGACTCTTCCTGTACGGCGGCGGGGATCTTGTGCAGGGTACTTCGACGTACGTGGGGTGCCGTTGCGCGGGGGGGCGGGACCCGGCAGTCACGACGGCTGCTGCACCGCGGCGGATGCGGCGGGGCGGGTTGAGTACAGCTTATCGAAGGAAGGTTCTGTGGCGACACAGGGCGCACGGGAGGCGCACGATGCGTGTCGCACACCTCCCATGCGCTCTCCGCCCCGGGAAGGGCGGTTGAGCTGCGGCGAGGGCCGCTACGCGAGGCCCAGCTTCTCGGCCGCGGCCGCCGCGTCGACCGGGACGGTGACCGGCTGCGGGGCGCCGGCGACGGCCCAGTCGGGGTCCTTGAGCCCGTTGCCGGTGACCGTGCAGACGATCTTCTGGCCGGGGTCGACCTTGCCCTCTTCGGCGGCCTTGAGCAGACCGGCCACGGAGGCGGCCGAGGCGGGCTCGACGAAGACGCCCTCCTGGGATGCCAGCAGGCGGTAGGCGGACAGGATCTGACGATCCGTCACCTCGTCTATGAAGCCGCCCGATTCGTCCCGCGCGTCCAGCGCGAACTGCCAGGACGCCGGGTTGCCGATACGGATCGCGGTGGCGATGGTCGCCGGGTCCTTGACGATCTCACCGCGCACGATCGGCGCGGAACCGGAGGCCTGGAAGCCCCACATGCGCGGGGTGTGCGTGGAGATGCCGTCTCCCGCGTACTCCTTGTAACCCTTCCAGTAGGCCGTGATGTTGCCCGCGTTGCCCACCGGGAGTACGTGGATGTCGGGAGCGTCGCCGAGCGCGTCGACGATCTCGAACGCGGCGGTCTTCTGACCCTCGATGCGCACCGGGTTGACCGAATTGACCAGCGCCACCGGGTAGTTGTCCGAGAGGCTGCGGGCCAGGGTCAGGCAGTCGTCGAAGTTGCCGTCGACCTGGAGGATCTTCGCGCCGTGGACGAGCGCCTGCCCCATCTTGCCGAGCGCGATCTTGCCCTGCGGCACGAGGACGGCGCAGACCATGCCCGCGCGCACGGCGTACGCGGCGGCGGAGGCGGAGGTGTTGCCGGTGGAGGCGCAGATGACGGCCTGCGCGCCCTCCTCCTTGGCGCGGGTGATCGCCATGGTCATGCCGCGGTCCTTGAACGACCCGGTGGGGTTGGCGCCCTCGACCTTGAGGTGTACCTCGCAGCCCGTGCGCTCGGAGAGAACCTGCGCCGGAACGAGCGGCGTACCGCCCTCACGGAGCGTGACGACCGGCGTGGAGCTCGTGACCGGAAGACGGTCTCGGTACTCCTCGATGATGCCGCGCCACTGGTGGGTGCCCTTGCTGGTCATGGGTCCTTACTCCCCTTCAACACGCATGATGCTGGCGACACCGCGCACGGTGTCCAGCTTGCGCAGCGCTTCGACGGTCCCGGAGAGGGCCGCGTCGGGCGCGCGGTGGGTGACGACGACGAGGGATGCCTCGCCGTCTCCGCCCGCCCGTCGCCCGCCGCCACCCTGCTCGATGGCAACTCCGTCGCCGCTGCCCGATGGTCGGCTCTGCTGTCGGACCGTATCGATGGATACGCCCTGTTCGGCGAAGACCGTCGCGACCTGGGCGAGCACGCCAGGCTTGTCGGCCACGTCGAGACTGATGTGGTAGCGCGTGACGACATCGCCCATGGGGCTGACCGGCAGACGCGTGTAGGCGGACTCACCGGGGCCGGTGGTCTCGCCGATGATGTTGCGGCACACGGCGACCAGGTCGCCCAGGACCGCGGACGCGGTCGGGGCGCCGCCGGCGCCGGGACCGTAGAACATCAGCTGACCGGCCGCCTCGGCCTCGACGAACACCGCGTTGTACGCCTCACGGACGGAGGCCAGCGGGTGGCTGAGCGGGATCATCGCGGGGTGCACCCTGGCGGTGACGGACCTGCCGTCGGCGGCGCGCTCGCAGATGGCGAGGAGCTTGACGGTGCAGCCCATGCGCCGGGCGGAGGCGATGTCGGCGGCGGTGACCTCGGTGATGCCCTCACGGTGCACCTCGCCGATCTTCACCCGGGTGTGGAAGGCGATCCCCGCGAGGATGGCGGCCTTCGCCGCGGCGTCGAAGCCCTCGACGTCGGCGGTCGGGTCGGCCTCGGCGTACCCGAGGGCGGTGGCCTCGTCGAGCGCCTCGGAGTAGCCGGCGCCACTCGTGTCCATCTTGTCGAGGATGAAGTTGGTCGTGCCGTTGACGATGCCGAGCACCCGGTTGACCTTGTCCCCCGCGAGGGACTCGCGCAGCGGCCGTACGAGCGGGATGGCGCCGGCCACGGCCGCCTCGTAGTAGAGGTCCCTGCCGTGTTTCTCTGCGGCGGCGTGGAGCGCGGAGCCGTCCTCGGCGAGCAGTGCCTTGTTGGCCGAGACGACGCCCGCGCCGTGCTCGAAGGCGGTCGTGATGAGCGTGCGGGCGGGCTCGATGCCTCCGATGACCTCGATGACGACGTCGATGTCGCCCCGTTCGACCAGGGCGGTCGCATCGGTGGTGATCAGCGCGGGGTCGATGCCCTCCCGCACCTTGGAGGGCCGGCGGACGGCCACACCGGCGAGCTCGACCGGCGCGCCGATGCGCGCGGCGAGGTCGTCGGCGTGCGTCGTCATGATGCGCGCCACCTCTGAGCCGACCACTCCACAGCCCAGCAGCGCCACCTTCAGCGGACGCGTACGCATCATCCGACCTCGTTTCTCATACTTCTGATGTGTGGACCAGTCTCACTCACCGGACGGGGGTTTCTGCCACCCGTCCGGATTTTGAGATGTGAATTTCATCAGCCGACATCGAGACGCAGGAGATCTTCCTCCGTCTCGCGCCGGACGATGACCCGCGCCTGTCCGTCGCGCACGGCGACGACCGGCGGGCGCAGGGCGTGGTTGTAGTTGCTCGCCATGGAACGGCAGTACGCGCCGGTGGCCGGCACCGCGATCAGGTCACCGGGGGCCAGGTCGGACGGCAGGAACGCGTCCTTGACCACGATGTCACCGCTCTCGCAGTGCTTGCCGACGACGCGTACGAGCATGGGCTCGGCCTCGGAGCTGCGCGAGACGAGCGAGACGCTGTACTCGGCGTCGTACAGCGCGGTGCGGATGTTGTCCGACATGCCGCCGTCGACGCTGACGTACGTCCGCAGGCCCTCGAGGGGCTTGATGGTGCCGACCTCGTACAGCGTGAACGCGGTGGGACCGACGATCGCGCGGCCCGGCTCCACGGAGATGCGCGGGGTCCGCAGACCGGCCGAGTCGCACTCCCGGGTCACGATGTCGGAGAGCGCCTTGGCGATCTCGTGCGGCTCGCGGGGGTCGTCGTCGGAGGTGTACGCGATACCGAGGCCGCCGCCGAGGTCGATCTCGGGGAGCTCGACGCCGTGCTCGTCGCGGATCTCGGCGAGCAGCTGCACGACGCGCCGCGCGGAGACCTCGAAGCCGGCCATGTCGAAGATCTGCGAACCGATGTGCGAGTGGATGCCGATGAGTTCCAGGCCGTCCAGGGTGAGCGCCCTGCGGACCGCCTCCGCCGCCTGTCCGTCCGCCAGCGCGATACCGAACTTCTGGTCCTCGTGCGCGGTGGCGATGAACTCGTGGGTGTGGGCCTCGACACCGACCGTGACACGGATCTGTACACGCTGGCGGACGCCGAGCCGCTGGGCGATGTGCGAGACCCGGACGATCTCCTGGAAGGAGTCGAGCACGATCCGCCCGACGCCCGCCTCGACGGCCCGCTCGATCTCGGCGGCGGTCTTGTTGTTGCCGTGGAAGGCGATGCGCTCGGCGGGCATCCCCGCGTCGAGCGCCGTGACCAGCTCGCCGCCGGAGCACACGTCGAGGTTCAGTCCCTCCTCCTGGAGCCAGCGCACCACGGCGCGTGACAAGAAGGCCTTGCCCGCGTAGAAGACGTCGGCGTCGGGCCCGAAGGCGTCCGACCAGGCACGGCAGCGCGCGCGGAAGTCGGACTCGTCCAGGAAGTACGCCGGGGTGCCGAACTCCTCCGCCAGCCGGGCGACTTCGATACCGCCGACGGTGAGGGCACCGTCCGCGTCACGGGTGACGGTGCGGGACCAGACCTTCGCGTCCAGCTCGTTGAGGTCGGTGGCCGGGGCGGTGTAGTGGCCCTCGGGAAGGACGTCGGCGTGACGGGGCCCGGCGGGGTGTGCGGATCGGCTCATCGTTCTGTTCTGCTCTCTCGGTTCTCAGAGGTGTTCGGGCGCGCTGATGCCGAGCAGGGACAGGCCGCCTGCGAGCACCGTCCCGGCGGCTTCGGCAAGGGCCAGCCGGGAGCGGTGGGCGGCCGAGGGTTTCTCGTCGCCGACGGGGAGCACCGGGGTCGTGCCGAGGAAGTCGAGGAAGGCGTCCGCCACGGTCTCGACGTACCGGGCCACCCGGTCCGGCGCGTGGTGGCGCGCGGCCGAGGCGAGTACGCCGGGGTAGTCGGCGAGCGCGGCGTGCAGCGCGGGCGCCTCGACGTCGACGTCGTATCCGGCGGAGAAGCCGAGCCGCTCCGCCTCGCGGGTGAGCGCGCGGGCGCGGGCGTGGCCGTAGCGGACCAGGAAGAACGGGTTGGCCTCACCCTGTACGAGGAGGTCGCCGCCCAGGGGCGCGTGGTCGTGGGCAGCGGGCCGCTGCAGCCCCCAGAGCGCGGCGTCGCGTCCGAGGCGGTCCACCAGCGCCTCGGCGGTGGCGCCGGCCGGGACCGGGCGGATCTCGGAGCTGCCCTCGCTCCCGCGCAACAGGCCGGCCTCGACCCGCAGCTGCTCCCAGTGGGAATCGGGCTCTTCGGTGCAGCCGACGAGCACCTGACCGCCCTGGGTACGCAGGAGGCGCGCCACGCTCTGCGCGAGGACAGCGGCCCGGACCTCGCGGGGGTGGTGGAGGCGGTGCAGGCGCCCGGTCTCCGTGGTGACCAGCCCGTACCTGCGGCCCAGCTCGCGCACCTCGCGCACACGGGCCGCGCGGGCCTCGGCCTCGGCGGAGGCGTCGAGCGTGAAGTTCAGGAAGCCTGGCCCGGTGATCTCGACCCGTCCGATCCCGGGCGCGCCGACGACCCGGTCCCGCAGCAGCGCGGCGACGTCCCGCGCCGGGAGCGCGGCGGGGCCGGCCAGCTGGAGGGCGACGGCGCAGGCGTAGTCGCCGCTGCCGCCGGGCCGTGTCCGCTCGACCCGCACACGCACCGGCACCGGTGCGCGCAGGGCGTCCTCGTCGACCGCGCGGCGCACAGCGCGCAGCACGGTCCGGGAGAGATCTGCGGGGGTCACGGGACCAGCGTATGGGAGGAAGGGGGGCACTTCGCCAACCGGTTTCGCCATACGGGCAGCGATCCCGTCCCGGCCCGGCCGGAGGCCCCGTCGCGGGCACGGTCAGCCATGCCGTCAGCCGGCCGTGCTCCCGGCCGTCCCCGCACCGTGTCTGCCGTCGAGCGGCGCGGGTTCCTCCCGGTGCACGAGGCGGCGCACCATGCGCACCAGCTCGCTCGGCTCGAAGGGCTTCGCCAGGAACGCGTCGACCCCGGCGGCCACCCCGGAGTCCACTTCATGGGGCGTGCACGCGCTGATGACGGCGACCGGCAGGTGCCCGGTCCTCGGATCGGCGCGCAGCCGGGCCGCGGTCTGTATGCCGTCGAGCCGGGGCATCACCACATCAAGAGTGATCACATCCGGACAGACCTCGTGCACCAGGTCCAGGCACTCGACACCATCGGCCGCGGTCACGACCTCGAAGCCCTCCAGCTCGAGATTGACCCTGATCAGCTGCCGGATGACCTTGTTGTCGTCGACAACAAGCACGCGGCCGTACGCCCCTGACACCCTTCGAGGGTAGGTCGGGCGGGGGAGCTGCGTCCGGGTTTTGCCCACTTCCGCCCCCGCGGGGATGGCCGACGCACGTCTCGCGCGGGTGCCGATGACGCGGAAATACCTGTTCCCGGACACCCTGTCGGAGCTGGTAGGGTTTCACTCGTCGCCGCCAAGCGCAGCGACATCGCCCCCGTAGCTCAGGGGATAGAGCATCGGCCTCCGGAGCCGGGTGCGCAGGTTCGAATCCTGCCGGGGGCACTTCCGCCGGAACAGCGCGATCACGTCGCTGAGCGGGCGAAGTGCCAGACTTCAAGAGCCGGACCCGGTCTCACCGGGTCCGGCTCTTTGTCGTTGTCCACCACTGATCGCGAGTGAGTGGCGAGTGCGTTCCAGGAGCGGGCGATGACACCGTGGGGCCCGTCACCGTATTCCTCGACGCCGTGCCGGCCTTCCTCTCGTCGCGTCGCGCTCGCGTACCCCGGCGCGCGTTCGTCACTCCGAGGGCGGACGGACGCGGGAAGGACAGCACGAGTGACTGCAGGTCACCGAGGACGGGTCCCGGCCGATACCACGCCCCGCACCGGTGAGTCAGTGGGTCCGGAGCCGGCCGGACAGTTCCTCGATCGCCCGGGTGAGCTCCTCCAGCTTCGACACCAGCACGCCGGTGACCCCGTCACCCCCCGCGTCCGGCTCGGCCCGGTCCGGCTCCTCGGCGATGCCCCTGCCTCGGTAGTCGACGGCAGGGCCGCCGCTGTGCCGCAGGAATCCGAAGAACTCGCCGAGGGCGGAGAAGCGGTCGTCGCTCCTCACCAGCAGCTGCACCCTGTTCAGCTGCACCTCGCCGACATCGCCCTCGTTCGCGGTGACGCGCAGCCGGTAGCGCCGGTACGCGGCCGGGGCGGTCACGTTGAACTCGCGGACCAGGAAGCGCCCGGCGAAGGTCTCGTCGGTACGCCGGTCGAGGGGCACCCACTTCTCCCCGTCGACGAGGCCCTCCAGCACCCAGTTCTTCGGGTCCCGCGCGCAGTGGTCGTTGGCGGAGGTCAGCGTGTAGGCCGTGACGGCGACCGGCTCGGGAAGGGCGAACTCCAGCCAGGCCTGACCGGTGCGGGCGAGCCACTTGCCCTCGCCGGAGTGGAGTACGTGGGCCGCGACCTCCCCTGCTCCCCTGTACTCGTCGTTGGCGGTGACCCCGGCCACGGGCACCGGGGTGCCGATGATCCCGGGCCGGTCCATGGTGAGCAGCCGCACCCGGTTCAGCTGCGTCTCGGGCAGTCCGCCCCAGTTACGGGCTATGTCGAGCCGATACACCGAGTACGCCGTGGAGTTGACCACCGCGAACGTACGTTCCTGAGAGCGCTCGGGGAAGGCCTGGTCCACCCGTGAGTCGAGCGTGTACCACGTGGTGCCGTCCATCGACCCCTGGAACCGCCAGTCCCGGGGGTCGCGGTCGCGGTAGTCGTTGCCGGAGGTGAGCGTGTAGGCGGTGACGGCAACCGGCTCGGTCAGGAAGAAGTCCAGGGTGGCCTTGTCATCCCAGCCCAGCCACTTGTCCGGGCCGCCGGTGAGGAGGTGCTCGGCGACCTCGTCGGCCTCCGTGTACTCGTCGCTGGCCACGACCTCGTCCACCTTCACCGGCACGGTGCTGTCGACGGACCGCGCGGCCCGCAGCGTGACGGATATGGAGGTGCCCTGCCGGTCGCGCCAGGTGATCCGCTCGACGGGAGCCCCGCCGTCGTCCAGGACCAGGTGCAGCGTGCCGGCGACCGCTGGGCCGCGCGCGCCCTCCGTCTCGGTGGCGAAGACCCGCTCCGGGGAGCCCAGAAGCTCCTCGGAGACCGCCCCGTATCCGCTCTCCGTCCCGCGGTACTCCTGCGGCGTGCCGTCGACGGTGCGCCGGTGGCCGCGGAAGTCCTTCATGCCCTCGCCGAACGCGATGGTGGCCTCCGCCCCGCCTTCTGACCGCCAGGCCAGCTCGACGAGGTCGGACGGCTCCCCCTGGTCCAGACGCACCGTCAGTGGAGAGGCCTTCCGCCACCGCCCCTCGGTCCGGACCTCGGTGTCGTAGACGATCGCGGGGGCGCCGGAGGCGCCTTGGGGGGAGCCGTTCGCGCGGGGGGCGGTGGTGCCGGGCATGGGACGCTCCATTGAGTCGTTCGACGGTTCGCTGCCTGACCCGCCCCAGCCGTGACCTCCGGCCGGAGCGGGCCGACACGGAACACCCTCGCAGGCGGGTCTGACATCCAGGCCCGAAGCAAGTCCCTCGGGGGCCCGCCCCGTTGACGGTGAAGGCCGCGAGATCAGCACGGGTCTTGAGGCGTCCCTCAGGCCGAGGAGCGGATCCGGCCGGGCTGATGGTCCGTGTGATGTTCGGGGCGTGTGGGTCGCGAGCCGTTCAAGGGCCGCGCATCAGGTTGCGGAGGCTGCCGGCAAGGGCTGCCTCGCGCTGCTTGGCGTGGGCGAGGAGGCAGCGGTGGCAGGCTCGGCGCGGTCCGTCCTTGCAGACACACGCGCCGAGCGCCTTCTGCGCGGCTGCGAGCACCTTCCGGAACTCGGCACCGTCGTCGACGACGAGCCGCTGGAGGTAGCCGGTCCCGCCGGGCAGGGAGTCGTACAGCACCAGGTAGTTGCGGGTGAGCCCACTCTCCCGGTCCGGCTCGGTGGCGGGGTGGAGCGGATGTGGTCGGGGTCGCCGCCGTAGCGGAGGGCGAGACCGAGATGGAGGGCGGCGGAGAAGGAGGCGAGCCGCTCGGGGACGTTGAGGGTGGCCGCGGGGAGCAGGATGCGCAGGGCTTCGGTGGTGTGTTCGGTCGCGGTGATGATCGGCTGGTCCTGCGGCCGGGCGGCCCGTGCCCGGCGGCGGGTGGCGCACCAGGGCCGGTGGTGGGCGAGTTCGGGTTTACCCATGACCGAGGCCGGGACGGTGCCCGCTGTGGGGGCGTTGCCCATCTCCCGCTCGGTGGCACCTCCGCACAACGGGCAGAGGGTGAAGCCAGTGATGGCCACTTCCTCGCCCGCGAAGGTGGTGTCCTTGCGCCGCCCGTGCTTGGCCTTGCCGAGGTTGAAGCTGCGGATGACCGCCTTGCGTACGTGGTCCACGCCGAAGGTGGCCCCCTTGTGACGCCAGCTCTCCTTGATGTCGTGCGGGTCGATGTCCACGGCTGTGACGACGGTGTAGTTCGTGGTGGTCCGGTTCTCGTTGTCGTCGATGATGCGGGCGTCGTCCCGCTTGTCGCGTGCGGTGACTTTGGCCGGGACGATCACGTGGTGGAGGGCGGTGCGCCCGCCGATGTCGCGTCCGCCGCAGCGCAGGCAGGCGGAGGTGTCCTGCTCGGCGTTCTCGGTGCGGACGTGGCCGCACTCCTTGCAGACGCGCCAGACCCGCAGCGCCGCGGGGGTGTCCCCGTCCGCTTCCTTGGGGCGCGGGCCGAGGTCGAAGCCGTCGACCACGTGGCGGTAGCCGCGCACGTAGTAGGAGTTACCGGGGGCGAGCTCGGTGAGGGCGGACTCGGCCGGCCGGTCGTAGACGCGCGGTTCGTTCTGCCAGCGGTCGGGGCCGGGGAGCCTGGCACCCCGGGGCGTCGAGCTGAAGCGCATGGTGAAGCGATGCGGCTCGGGTACGGCACTCGGCCGGGCGGCGGTGGCTGGGCACGTGGCGGTCCGGGCGCCGGTGGGTTCGTTGGTCACAGACCTCACCGTGATGCTCTCGGACGCCTGTGACCAGGTGCGACGCGGTGACGGACGCGGCTGTACGAGGCCGGCGGTGTCCCGTACGCGGCGTGCGGCGCGCCGACACGGGACCAGGGGAGGGGCATGCGCACATTACTATCATCGATGTTAGTAACGCAGATGTTCGTAATCGATGTCACAGGAGCTGTCCATGGCGGATTTCGTGGGTCGGCAGGCCGAGCTGGCCACGCTTGAGCGTGAACTGGGCAAGGTCACGGCCGGTGCGGGCGGGGAGAGGCCCGGCCGGTGCGTGATGCTTCGGGGCCGCCGCCGTGTAGGCAAGTCCAGGCTCGTGGAGCGCTTCGCCGAACACTCCGGCGCACCGTTCCTCTTCTATGCCGCGACCGGCGCATCGCCGGAGGCGGATCTCCAACGGCTGGCCCGGGACGCGGACGCATCGACCCTGCCGCTGGCCGGGCTGCTGTCCGGGGCCAGGCCGGCGAGCTGGGACGCCGCGTTCGATGTGCTGGCGGCCGCCCTTCCGCACGACCGGGCGAGCGTGGTCGTGCTGGACGAACTTCCGTATCTGATGGATGCGGACGGCGCCTTCGAGGGCGTGCTCCAGCGCGCCTGGGACCGGGTCCTGGAGACCAAGCCGGTGCTCCTCGTCCTCATCGGGTCCGATCTGTCGATGATGGAGGCCCTGAACAGTTACGGCCGCCCGTTCCACCAGCGCGGCCGCGAGATGGTGCTCGGGCCCCTGAACCCGGCGGAAGTGGGCCGGATGCTCGGCCTGGACGCCGCATCGGCCTTCGACGCAACGCTGGTCACCGGTGGGCTGCCGCTCATCTGCACGGAGTGGACGCATGGAGCGGGACTATGGGACTTCCTCGGGGAGGCCCTCAGCGATCCGGTGTCCGCTCTACTGGTCTCGGCGGAGCGATCGCTCGCGGCGGAGTTCCCCAAGGAGTTGCAGGCCCGTGCGGTGCTGTCCGCGATCGGCAGCGGCGAGCGGACGTTCTCCAACATCGCCCGTGCGGCCGGCGGCCTGTCCGGCGCCTCCCTGCAACGGTCACTGGCCGCCCTCACGGAGAAGCGGATGGTCGCCGCCGAACTGCCGCTGTCCACCCGGCCGTCGAAGGACCGGCGCTACCGGGTCGCGGACCCGTATCTGCGCTTCTGGCTGAAGCTGCTCGGCCCGGCGCTCCCGGAGATCGAACGAGGCCGGGGCGATCTGACGCTCGCACGCATCAAGGAGAACTGGACGAGCTGGCGCGGCCGGGCCGTCGAGCCCCTGGTCCGGGAGGCCCTGGCGCGCCTGCTGCCGGACGACAGCCTTCCGGCCGCCCCGGCGATCGGTGGCTACTGGACGCGTACGAACGATGTGGAGATCGACATCGTGGGGGCGGACAGGGCTCCGATCGCCAAGGAACTGCTGTTCGTCGGCTCGGTGAAGTGGCTGGAGAACTCCCCCTTCGACCGCCACGACCTGGCCGCTCTGCACCGCCACCGGGCAGCACTGACGCCCGAACCGGTGCCGGTAGTCGCCGTATCCCGCAGCGGAACCGACTGCGGTGGGCTGGACGCGGCGTACGGGCCTGCGGAGTTGCTGGAGGCGTGGGGCGGCGGCACGGATCGGCTGGGGTGATGATTCAGCGAACCGGGCGAGTGGTGCGGCCCGGTGTCGTAGCGTGACGAGTGGTGACTCACCGGTGCGATCAGGGTGTTGTACGCGCTGGGCACGGACGTGTACGAGGCGCGTGGCACGACGGAAGTCTCCCGGGCGCGTTGGGCCGTGGGTGGCCCGGGAGAGGCGGCGGTCGGCTGTGACTGCGGAGATGACGGACGGAACCCCCGGCAGCGGTGAGGGCGTGGCGCCTGACGGCCGGCCGGCGCGTGTGCCCGCGCAGCGCCCTGAGGACGTCGTACAAGGACAGCCGTCTGCACACCGAGAGGGCAGCGGTGCGGGAGCTCGACGAGCAGTACGGCATCCTCAGGGCACAAGCGCTGACTCCGCGTGAGTCGCTGGCCACCATTGAGAAGTTGCTGGGAGAGAGATGAACCCCGAAGAGTCCATGAAGCCCACGCCCGAGCTGGACTGGTTCAAGAGCAGTTACAGCACCGGTTCCGGCGGCGAGTGCGTGGAGGTCGCGACCCCCACGGGAGCCGTTCACGTCCGGGACTCGAAGAACACGAGCGGTCCCTCGCTCACCGTTTCGCCCGAGGCGAGGATTGGGTTCATCGCCTCCGCCTGATTGTCCACCAAGAGCCCTGCCGCACGACCACTTGCCGGCAGGGCTCTCACGCGTCAGCTAGTCATCCGCGCTGGGGCCCGTCGCACCCCCGGGCTCCCATCCTGCCGCGCGAAGGCGGCGGGTGAACTCCTTGTGGGCGGCGCGCATCTCGCTGCGCCGGTCGGCGGGATAGAGAGGCCCGTCGTAGCCCGGGAGTTCATCGACTGTCTCCGGATAGCCCTCCTGCGAGCTCAGAGCCTTCCAGGCGTCCTTGGGCTGGCCGTAGCCGTGCTGGTGGTGCGCCTTGGCAATACGCCGGCCGGCAGCGTCGAACCACAGGTTCTCCTCGTAGTGCTGGAGCACGGGGAAGCGGGCGTTGTACATCGCGACGAGCTCGTCCTCGCTGATCCCGAGCCGGACGGCCACGAGCGCGTCGATCTGCACGAGCGCGGCACGACGGGCGAACTCGGTGCGGAGGGGGGTGTCGCGGGTCCAGGTGGGGCCTACGCCTTGAGTGAGGGGCGGGGTGGTGGTGGGCCAACGGGAGATCGCGGCCCAGTTGTCGGTCTCCCAGGCTGGGCTGTAGAGCTTCCGCCAAAGCAAAGCGTACGCACCGGTCTGAGTGTTGAGACGAAGCGTGCGGAGCAGCAGCTCATCCTCCAGCGGATGACCTTGCGTGGGCGCAGGCATAACGTGCGCCTCACCCACTTGTAGGTCCGTACGCCCCGTCGCGCGGAGGAACACCCGTCTTCTGGATTTCCGGAATCCAGTCGAGCAGGTCGTCGGACCGGTCCGCCTCCCTGACCCTGGCGGTTGCCGCCCTGAGGCTCACCTCGACCGCGGACATACGCGCGAGACCGATGGACTCCGACGTTCCCCTGCCCGCGCCGGACGAGCCCGGGCGCGAGGGCGACCGCACGGACCCGGGCCGTGAGCAGCAGGAAGCACGATAGAGGACCGATGAACAGCTTCAGCAAGACCGCTGCCGGTGAGCCGCCCGTACGCCGCCGTCGCATGCCTGTCGCCGTCGTCGTGCTGTCGGTGCTTCTCGCTTGCGCCGCTGCCACGATCGGGGTGGTGTCCTGCGTCACGGAGAAGGTCTCCTCGGACTTGATGGACAAGGAGATCACCTGCTGCTGGGAAGACGGAGCCACGCCCGCCTGGATGAGCGACCAGATGGGTATTCGCATCCCGGACACGGCATCGGACCGTCGAGCGGGTTACGAGGTCGGGGAGCGCTACGACACCGGGCTCCTGTCCTTCGTCCTCCCGGCCGACGAGGCGGAGACGTATACCGGCCGGTTCGTCGAGGACGGCACCAGGATGATCGACAACTCCCATCCCAAGCCGAAGGACTACCGTCCCGCGGCTGCCTTCGATCACCTCGGGCTGCCCGCGCCGGAGACGTTCGTCAAGGGCTGCGGAAGACCAGCCTGTGCCCGGACGACCTCGCGACCCCGGAGGGCACGCACCTCCAACGCTGCGTCGATCTCTTCGCCCACGAGTTCGCACCCGGCACCATGCGGATCTACGTCCGTTCGACCATCGAGCCGTCCGTGACGCCTCCTCCTGCGGGCAAGGCAAAGTAAGTTGCCACCGCCCCCAGCGGCAGAAGGCGACGCCCGGGCGTGGCGGAGCCCGGGAGTCGTATCCAGCTCCCGGGCCCCTGGGGTTGCCACCCAATTGCGCTTGCCAGCGCCGTTTAAGAGTGCGGATCAGTCGTCATACCGTCGCGTTCTGCCTTTGAACTACCGCGCCGCGGAGAGGCGCAGGCCGGATTCGAACCAGCATTCAACGGTGTTCGTCCGTACTCGGTCGATCTGGCAATCGGCGGCGATACTGAAGCTGGAGCGAGAGTCTGAGATTGATCGCGGCTGCCTCTGCCATGTTGGGCCACCCCGGCAGGTGGTGCCGGGGGGAGGACTCGAACCTCCACCGTTACCGCGTCTTCAGGCTGAACGTCAGTTTCAGCTTGCGCTCATCACACGGGGCGGACCTCAATTCCGCCTCGTGCAGGGTGCGCAGCCCCCACGGCATGGGCGCGGGGGCGTTCTTGGGGTGTGCCGCCTGGCGTCCGACCCTAGCCGAACAGGTAGCCGAACACCGCGTCTCCGACGCGGCGGTCGGTGACCTCGGCGCCGTTGGCCTCCTCACGGGCGAATTTCACCGCGTGCTGGAGCTTCTCGACGCGTTCCAGCAGCTCGTTCACCCGGCGCGCCGGAAGCGCTCCGGAGAACTTCACGGTCGTCCAGTACCCGATGGGCACGTCCTCGTAGTACACGTCGACCTGCGCCGGGTGCTTGTCGGTCGCCTCGGCCTTGACGTGGTTGCGCGGGACCTTCTTCGTGCGGATCGTGCGGACCGGGTCGGTCTTCCACCAGTCCGTCGAGGGGTCGAGCGACCAGGACTCGGAAGCGTCCAGGACCGGAAGCTTCTTCACGAAGGTGTGAAGGTCGGTGAGCTGCTTCTCCAGGAAGAGCAGGTAGCTGACCGGGACTTCGGCGACGATAGTACGGCCGTCGACGGTGATGTCCGCGCGGGCCGAGCAGTTGGCCCAGTCCTTCGTCGCGATCACGTCGAACAGCCGGGTCAGCGACGCGGACATCTCACGCAGCGCCTCCTCTGCCTTGACCTGCACCCGCGCGGACTCGGGCGGAAGCTGCTCGCCCTCTTCGTCCTTCGGCTGGTACGTACGCGAGATGCCTGCCAGCAGCGTCGGCTTCTGCACCTTGTGGTGGGCCGCGGTGATGTCCTGGAGCGACTTGCTCTTGACACCCTTCTCCACGGCGATGATCTGGTTGAGCTTGGTCACTTCGCCCCCTTCGAGTGACAGGAACGTACCGCACCCACTGTCGATCAACCGTACGGTTTTTCACCCGGGTCGGTCTGACCACGACGCCGGGTCCGTCCCGTGCCGTGCCCGATCGTCCGGATCTCACCCACCCGGACATGACGCGTCCCGCCGCGCCTGAGGCCGCACGCGACACCGCGGCGGCCTCACACCGTCAGCGCACGTTGCGGGCCAGCCGGAGGCCGAGGTCGTCGATCGCGAAGGTGGGGTGGCTGCGCCGGCGTACGGTGGCGCCGCAGCCGCGCTCCGACTCGGCCCAGCCGCCGCCGCGGAAGGTGCGGTACTCGCCGTAGACCTCCTCGTCGTAGAGGTCCCAGCACCACTCCCAGACGTTGCCCAGCATGTCGTGCAGACCCCACGCGTTGGGGGTCTTGGCACCCGCCTCGTGGATCCGTCCGCCGGAGTTGCCGTCGTACCAGGCGATGTCGTCGATCTCGCCGTAGCGGTAGCCGGTGGTTCCCGCCTTGCAGGCGTACTGCCACTCCGCCTCCGTGGGCAGGCGGTAGCCGTCCGAGGCCGGGTCGCGGATCACCTCGCCGCTCCGTGCGTCGTGGGAGTAGACCGGGTCCAGTCCGGCGCGGGCCGAGAACAGGTTGCACACGTCGATGGCGTCGAGCCAGCTGACGTTCGTCACGGGCAGCGCACCGGGCACGCCGGGGTCGGGGGCCGTACCCGTGAGGGCGCGGTGCTGTCCGGCGGTGACGGGGTGGCGGGCGAGCAGGAAGGGCTCGATCTCCTCCTGCCAGCGGGCGCCCCGGCGGTCGTCGCGAAGATCCACGGTGCCGGCCGGTATCCGGACCATGCAGGAGACCGTCTCGTCGTCGGTGAGCGTGTGCACGCGTGGGCCCTTCTGTCCGGAGGGGGCGAAGTGCCCCCGCGCACACGCTACTTCGCCCTTCAGCCGAGGCGGCGGACCGGCTCGCCGTCGAGGTAGGCGCGAATGTCCTCGACCGCGTCCCCGTAGTACGCCGCGTAGTTGGCCTCCGACACATAGCCCAGGTGCGGTGTGGCCAGGAGGCGCGGCGCGCTGCGCATCGGGTGGTCCGCCGGGAGAGGCTCCACGTCGAACACATCGACGCCTGCCCCCGCGATGGCCCCTCGGCGCAGTACGTCGAGCAGCGCGTCCTGGTCGACGATCGCCGCCCGGGAGGTGTTGACCAGATAGCTGCCCGGCCGCATCAGCCCGAGCTCCTTCGCGCCCAGCAGTCCACGCGTGCGCTCGCTCAGCACCAGATGTACGGAGACGAAGTCGCTGGTCTCCAGCAGCTCCTCCTTGGACGCGGCGAGGCCGACCCCGGCCGCCTCGGCCCGCTCCGGGGTCAGGTTGCGGCTCCAGGCCACCACGTCCATACCGAAGGCGCGGCCGACCGTGGCGACCCTGCCGCCGATCTTCCCCAGCCCGAGGATCCCGAGCCTGCGCCCGTACAGGTCGGCCCCGACGGTGGACTGCCAGGGGCCACCGTTCCGCAGGGCGTCGGCCTCGGTCACGAGCCCGCGCGCCAGTCCGAGGAGCAGCGCCCAGGTCAGCTCGACGGGCGGGGTGGCCGTGCTGGCGGTACCGCAGACGGTGACGCCGTGCCGCTCGGCGGCGGCGTAGTCGATGGACGTGTTGCGCATGCCGGAGGCGACGAGCAGCCGCAGCCGGGGCAGCCGCTCGATCAGCGTGGCGGGGAACGGCACGCGCTCCCGGAGCGTGACGACGATGTCGAACTCGGCCAGGCGTGCGGCCAGTTCGTCCTCGGTGGCGCAGTGCTCGGTGAAGCTGACCACGTCGATGTCGGCGGCGACGGGCGACCAGTCGGCGGCGGTCGCCGCCACGGACTGGTAGTCGTCGAGCACGGCACAGCGGAGTTTCATGGCGTCTTCCCCTTCGGCGGCACGGCGATGGCACGGCGCCGGCACGGCGCCGGCGAGGGCGCTGCGCCGGCACCGGGGAATCTACCGGCCGCGTCCCGGGCTCACGCGCCCAGCCAGGCCTCCCCGTTGCGCGCGACGTCGTAGACCCGCTCCACCTGGGTGGCGGTCAGGACACCGGTCAGCGGGGCGAGTGTGGCCACCTCGCGCTCGCGGCAGACGCGAACGCCGGCCGGGGTGGCGACCACCTCCAGCGCGGTGACGCCGGTGAACACCAGCACGGTCTGCACCGGCACCTCGAAGGTGCAGTACGCCTCCAGCGCCGCCCGGGCCCGCCGGGCACCGGGACGGTCGTCGAGGTCGTACGGCTGCGGGGTGCCGTCGTCGATCCGCAGAGTGCCGTCCCCGATCCGTACCGATGCCCCGGGGCGGTGCTCGGTGCTGACGGCGAACACTCCGCCGGGCCCGATGAGCAGATGCCCGATCTCGGAGCCGTCCGGCAGGGGCACGGAGTGCAGGACCCGCCAGCCGTGCCGGGTCAGCCGCTTGAGCTCGGCCCCGACCCGCCGCTCCCCCGTGAGGGCACCACGGCGCGGGTCCGCGTCCTTGTTCCGCCGCAGCGCCCCGGTGGCCGCCCGAACGAGCGCCCCGGTCCCGGACTCACCGAGCTGCTCCCGGAGCCCGGCCCCCGGCCGCCGTGACGAGAGGTCGCTCGCGGGGGTCAGGGCAGGGAGGACCGCCGGCCGTCGCCGTCGCTGCTGCTCCGTCTCCGGACCGGCCGACGGATCCGGACCAGGCAAGGGGTCCTGACCTGCCGACGGATCCGGACCAGGCAAAGGATCCGGACCGGCCGACGGATCCGGCGCGGGCAACGGATCCGGCGCGGGTTCCGCCTCCGGTGCCGCCACGTCCTCCCGAACGCGTTCCGCCTCCCGCACGGGTTCCGCCTCCTGTGCGGGTTCCGCCTCCCGCACGGGCGCCGCCTCGTGTGCGGCGTCCCGCTTCCGCATCCCCCGCATGGGCGGGATCCGCGGAACCGGCGTCGGGGTCCGCGGGGTCGGCGGCCCGGCCGGGAGGTCCTCACCGACCAGGGCCGGCAGGTCCGGGACCTGGCGCGCCAGTGCGTCGGTCACGGCGTCGCGATAGCGCGGGTGCAGGACCGTGATCGTGCCGCTGCCCCGGTCCGCCCAGCCGATCGCGGTGCCGTCCGGCAGGTTCACATAGAGCCGGTCGTGCCCGAAGAGCTGCCATGACGTGACCTTGAGATCCTGCATCGTGCCCCCTCTGTTCACCCTCCGGCATCCATCCTTCTCCCAGCCTGTACCGCGGCCGGCCGCCCGGACAGGGCGCAGAGCGGGCGCGCGGGGTCGGGGACCCGGCGTTCCGGTGCAGCCCCGGGCCCTGTGTGCCCGGGGCTGCACCGGTACCCCGGTCAGACCAGGGGGAGACCCGGTGCCGGATAGGCGTCCATCATGGTCCGCACTTCGTCCCTGACCTTGGAAACGGTCGTTTCATCACCTGTACGAGCGGCATCGACCACACAATCGATCCACTGCGCGACGGCGCCCATCTCTGACGCGGGGATGCCCCGGGACGTCAGGGCGGGGGTGCCGATACGGATGCCTGACGGGTCGAAGGGCTTACGGGGGTCGTACGGGACGGTGTTGTAGTTGACGACGATCCCGGCCCGGTCGAGCGCCTTGGCAGCGATCTTCCCGGAGACGCCCTTGCCCGTGAGGTCGGCCAGCAGCAGGTGGTTGTCCGTGCCGCCGGACACCAGGTCGAAGCCGCGTGCCGTCAGCTCCTCCCCCAGTGCACGGGCGTTGACGACGACCTGGTGGGCGTACGCGGCGAAGTCCGCCCCGGACGCCTCCTTCAGCGCGACCGCGATGGCGGCGGTGGTCTGGTTGTGCGGGCCGCCCTGGAGTCCGGGGAAGACGGCGCGGTCGACGGCCCTCGCGTGCTCGGCCCGGGTCAGCAGCATCGCCCCGCGCGGGCCGCGCAGGGTCTTGTGGGTGGTGGTGGACACCACGTCGGCGTACGGGGCGGGCGAAGGATGCGCGCCCCCGGCGATCAGCCCCGCGATATGGGCGACATCGGCCACCAGCACCGCTCCCACCTCGCGGGCGATCTCCGCGAAGCCGGCGAAGTCGATCACGCGGGGTACGGCGGTTCCGCCGCAGAAGATCACCTTGGGCCGTTCGGCACGCGCCAGGTCGCGTACCTCGTCCAGGTCGATGCGCCCGGTGTCGCGCCGCACGCCGTACCGCACGCCCCGGAACCACGTGCCGGTGGCCGAGACGCCCCAGCCGTGGGTGAGGTGTCCGCCCATCGGCAGCGACATCCCGAGGACGGTGTCGCCGGGTTCGAGGAACGCCATGTAGACGGCGAGGTTGGCCGGGGAGCCGGAGTACGGCTGGACGTTGGCGTGCTCCATCCGGAACAGCGCCTTGGCACGCTCGACGGCGAGCGTCTCCACCTGGTCGATGACCTGCTGGCCCTCGTAGTACCGCTTGCCGGGGTACCCCTCGGAGTACTTGTTCTGCAGAACGGTGCCGGAGGCCTCCAGCACGGCGGCGGACACGTAGTTCTCACTGGGGATCAGGCGCAGGGTGTCCGCCTGGAGCCGCTCCTCGGCGTCCACGAGGGCGGCAAGCTCCGGATCGGCCGCTGCCAGGGCGGGACGGGCCGGAAGGGGGCGGACCGGAGTGGGACGGGGCGGCGCGGGACGGTGGGCATCGGACGGCTGTACGGCCACGGGGTTCCTCCCGGGTCGGTCGCACGGGGCGACATGGACCCGGACTGCCCAGGCGGACGGCCTCCGGCGACGACGCCCCGGGCGCGCCCGGGGTGTGCCGCTCCCTCGTGGTCGTTTCCACGGAGCACCCTGCCGGGCACGCGCCAGTCGCGGCATTCCGCACTCTACTGGGGCGCGGCCCGTCAGGACACCGTGCCACGGCCGGTGCGGGTCACATCGCCTCCTCGAGCCGGAGCCCTGAGTCCGTCACGAGGACGACCTGGGTGATCCGGAAGCCGTCACGGGTCCGCACCTCCACACGGTGCAGTCCAGGGCTGTCGACGGTCACCCGGGTACCGATACCACCGTCCATCCACCCCGGGTGCAGCTCCTGGCCCGTCGTCGGATCGTCGACGTCCTGGATACGGCACGTGAGGCCCGCCAAGGAATCGACCCCGCTCAGGGACAGGGTCCAGGCACGGCCCGCCTCGGCCATGTCGGGAGCCGTGATGCCACAGCCGAACTGCCCCTGGGGCGGCCCCAGGTGCGTGTCCCTGGCCAGGATCTCCTCGACCGCGTCGAGAGCCGTGTCCTCGGCGGCGAGCGAGCCGTGCTGCAGGGGAAGGGTCGTCGCGGCGGCGGTGATCTCCGCGGACTCCTTGTAGACGGTGCCGTCCCCCTGCACGGCGAAGTAGCGCAACCTGTCGTGCCGGTCCCTGATGAACGTGCCGTCGCTGTTCTGCCGGGCGCCGTCGGGGAAGGCCTCGACCTGTCCGTCACGCAGGGTGAGGCTCTGCCAGGTGGGCTGGTTGATCCCCACGACGGACCGGTGGTCGGGCAGCTCGACGTGCCGCTGGCCGGCGTGGAAATCCCGTGCCGCGCGCGCCAGTTCGGCGCTGCCGCCGATGGTCGCCACTTCCTCCGGCGTGAGAGGGCGGATGCCGTCGTTCTCCCGGACGCTCCGGTACTGGGGCAGCAGGTCGTGCAGTCCGGGCATCGTGGCGCACAGGGAGCGCAGTTTGCGCCTGGGGAGAGGCACGGGGGTCCCACGCCCCGTGTTGAGGATGACGGCGGCCGCGACCGCGCCGCTGAAGGGGGTGCCGAGGGTGATGACGCCTCGGGTGTCGGCCGCGAGATCGCTGTCGTAGCCGTGGGCGAGGGCGGCCCGTGTCACCAGGCCACCCATGGAGTGGGCCACGAAGACCAGGCGCGCGGGGCGCTCGTCCACCCGGTGCCGACGGGCCCGGTCATGCGCTTCGTGGTTCCGCCAGGCGCTCAGGTGCCGGCGGGCCGCGTCGGCCAGGATCCGTGCGTTGACAGCCACGGGAAGCCGCCAGTCGTAGGCGAACGGCAGGACGGCCGCCTCGTGAGCGACGCATTTCCTCACCCGCCCGAGCAGAGCCGTGTAGGGCTCGTGGCCACGCAGATAGGGCGTCCAGGCCGTCGAGGCGAGGAGCCCGGTGGCCTGGATCCGGCCGGTCTTCCCTTCGAGCTCGTCCTCGGTCAGGTGGAGCTCCCGCAACCCCTGGGGGTGCGTCCATGCCTTGACGTACCAGGAGGCTCCGCCCAGGCCCCAGAGGTGACGGCCCGTCGCACCGTCCTTGAGCGTGCTGCCCATGATGCCCGGTACGACGACCACGGCGTCCTGCGTGGTCCTGTCGGAGAACGGCTGCGCGTCGGCAGCCTGCGGAATGCGCGTTCGGCGCGGCGGACGGTCCATGGTTGTGCAGAATAGGGAAAGTGCAGGGGGAGCGTACGGAGATCGAGTCAGCCGGCCGGCCCCGGCGGACGGCGGCCGAACAGATGCGGGCATCCGACCCGCCCGGGCTCCTGATCACGCTGGCCGTGGAGGACGGCACCGAGCCGTTCAACGCGGCGATCGACGAACAGTTGCGGGCGGTCCGCGCCTGGTGGCAGTCCGCGCATCCCTCGGGAGCGCGTTTCGACGTGGTGGAGACACGTGAGCCGCAGAGGCGCCACGACGTGGAACTCTTCCTTGAGCGGGCCGGGTTGCGGGACGTGGAGCCGGACGTTCCGCTGGTCCTCTTCCTCACGGGACACGGCCTGGCGGGTACGGGCTCACGGCACTATCTGCTGCTGGGGGAGACGGACCGGACCCGTCTGCTGGCCACGACCCTGCCGACGTGCGACATCGTCGTCGCCGCCCTGGACTCCTGCGCCCAGGACGTCCTGGTCATCGTCAATCTGTGCGAGGCCGCCGGCATCGCCAGTGAACTCCACGCCTCCTTACGGGATCTGGCGCCCGGCCGCGAGCAACGGAACCGTCTGAACGTGCTGGCCACCACGGGCGACCGTACGGCGGTGCTCGGTCTGGAGTTCGCCACGATCCTCCAGGAGGCGCACGCGTGGTCGCGCAGGGCCGGCGGGATCACTCGTCCTCACCTGTCCATGGCGGAGTTCGTGGAGGCGCTGCGCGCGGCGACCGACGCCATCAACGAGAGGGACAACCGCAGGATCGAAGGGCCACGCCCCATCCTGACGGCGCGCCTCGACGCGCCGACCGCCGCGATCCCCAATCCGGGCTACCGGGCGCAGGTGTCACCGCTCGCGGAGAGCCGGGAATCGGGGACGTCCGAGGCCGGGGAGCCCGACCACTGGCTGGAGAAGGCGAGCGGCCGCCCCCGGCCCGAGGACACCGGCTGGTACTTCTCTGGCCGGGAGAACCTCAACCACGACGTGGCCGGGTTCCTCCAGGGGCCACCGGGTGTACTGATCGTCACCGGCACGGCCGCGAGCGGCAAATCGGCGGTGCTCGGCCGGGCCGTGACCCTGAGCGCTCCGGATTTCCGGCTCTCTGAGGACTACGGCACCGCGGTCCACGGCTCTCCCGCCACCGCCGTTCCTCCCCACGGTGCGGTCACCGCCGCGGTCAGCGCCCGCAACCGCAGCTCACTCGCCCTTCTGGAGGCTCTCTGCCGGGAGCTCGGTGACCGGACGGAGCAGAGTGACGTCCGTGAGGCGCAGGAGAACCTGCGTGCCAGGCTGCGCGCGATCGTCAAGGAGTCGGCCACCGCGGTCACGATCGTGGTGGACTCCGTCGACGAGGCGTTGAGCCCGGCCCGTTGCGTGAGCGACGTCCTGGCTCCCCTGGCAGGCCTGCTCACGCCGGAAAAGTCCGTGGGCCGTGTACCGGAACAGGCCGGCCGGTCCGGGGAGGGAGCCGCCCGGCGCGGGCTGCGGCTGCTGCTCGGGGTCCGCAGTTCCAGCCCCGGCCCCCGTGCCCCGGCAGGTCTGCGCGGAGCGAGTCTGGTGTCGGTGCTCCACGCCGCCTTTCCCACGGCCCGGGAGGTGCGCACGGACGGCGAGGGCACGGAGAACGACATCGACCGGTACACGCGCGCCCTGCTGAGGAACGCGGACGGCTGGAGCGAGCGTGATCGGACCGAGGCGGCGGCACTGGTGGCCCGGCAGGTGCAGCCGTCGTTCCTGGACGCCCAGCGTGCCGCCGAGCAACTGCGCGCGGGCGGGCCGTCCTTGCTGCGCGACGGGCAGTGGCTCGCCCAGCTGGACGGGGGCACGGCCGGCCTGCTGCGGGCCGACCTGGTCCGTGCGGCCGAAGCCGGCCTGCCGGCCGTGGAGGCGCTCGCACTCCTGCGTGCGACGGCGTTCGCCCAGGGCCGGGGAATGGCCTGGGGAGAGGTCTGGCCGGCCGCCGCCGGCGCGCTCCTCGGCCACTCGATGGCGGGTGCCGACGGGAAGATCGACAGGCTTCTGCACAGTTCGCTGTCGGGGTACCTCAGCCACGACGTCGAGGACGAACGCATCGTCTACCGCCCGGCCCACGCCCGGCTGGCCGACATTCTGCGGAGCGGGCCGTGGGCCGACGACGGGGCGGGCGAGGCCGGCGGGGCCGATGACGGCGCGCGGGGCGGGCCGCCCGCCGACGCGCGCGTGTCCGACGGCTCCGGCGCGGGGTACCCGGCGGACGAGCGGGCGGCCCACGCCTCGATCAGCGCCGCCCTGGCGCGTACCTCGGAAAGGTCACAGGGGGACCCGCCTCCCCCGTACATCCGGCGTCACCTCGCGGAGCACGCCCGGCTGGGCGGGGTCCTGGACGACGCCCACGTACCGGTGTGTGTGCTGCCGTGGGAGACGAGCGGCAGCATCCGCGGGCTGCTCAGCTCCTCCGGAGGCACCGGTCCGCGCAGCTGGCTGGAGGCGTACGCCGTCATCGAGCCGTACGCGATCCAGGCGGACGCGACGTCACGGCTCGCCGGCCTGCACCTGGCGCACACCGCGCTGAACCACTCCGGTGTACCCCGTGCCGGGCTGCCCGCCGACTCCGTACCGCAGGGGTCCCGCCTGGAGGTCCTGTGGTCCCGGTGGACGCCGCCCGCCCAGGTGCTCACCACGGTCGGGCATCCGGTGCACGCTCTCGCTCCGGTCGTCGACGCCGACGGGGAGGCGCTCCTGGCCGCCGGGGACGAGCAGGGCGGGATCGAGTTCATCGACCCGGCGACCGGAGGGCTCGTCGGTGCTCGTGTGCTCGCGCACGACGGCGCGGTGCGCTCCCTGACGAGTGTCCGGCACCCGGCCGGGAACGTCCTCGCGTCGGGGAGCGGGGACGGCACGGTACGGATCCGGGACCTGCTCACCGGCCGCCTGGTCAGCCAGGTCGGCAGCCCCGGGTCCGTATGGGCCGATGACGTGACCGGTTATCTGGACGGCGCGGGCCTTCCCGTCGTGGTGTCCGGGAAGGGCGACGGCACGCTGACGCGCTGGAGCGAGACGGACGGTGTCCGCACCCTGGCCGCCGTCGGCAGGACCCGCCGGACCTGCGTCACGACCGTCCGCCGGGAGGACGGCAGTCTGCTTCTGGTGAGCGCCGGCGAGTTCCTGACCGCGCACCTGCCCTCCACGGGCGAAGTCCTCCACCGGTGGCCGCTTCCCGAGCCCGTCCCTCAGGCACTTCGGGTCCTCGCTCCCACCCGGCGCCCGGGAGAGGTCGCGTGCGGACACGCGGACGGCAGTGTCGTCGTGTGGGACGTCACCACGGGCGGCCGGACGGCGCTCGGCGGTACGGGCGGACCCGTGACCTGCCTGACCGCGCTGGCGGTCGGCGGGCGGCACGTACTCGCCGTCGCCAACGGGGACGTCATCGACCTGTGGGACCTCTCCGGCCCCCGGCCTGTGGGCCACCTGCCGGGGCACACGGGCACCGTCACGGCGCTGACCACCCTCCCCCTGGCGGGTGAGGACGTCCTCGCGTCGGCCGCCGAGGACAGGACCGTACGGCTGTGGGACCAGGCCGCGCTGCTCCGTGCCCTGGAGGGCGGCGGAGCCCGGGCGCGGCTCCCCTCGGTCGCGGCGCTCGGCGCGGGCTGCGCTCCTCTTCTCGCCGTGGCGACCGCGGAGTCGGTCGGCCTGTGGGACCTGGAGACGGGCGCGTCCGAGGGCGGCTTCGGGACCGAAGGGGGCCGGGAGCCGCCCGCTCTCGCCTGGGCGGCCGGTACGGCGGGACGGACCCTGCTCTGGGCCGCGCCCGACCACAGCATCCGTCTGTGGGACGCGACCGCGCGCAGGAGTCCGGCCGTCAGGCTCAAGGGGCATACACAGCACGTGACTTCCCTCGCCTCCTGCACCACCGCTGCGGGGCGGGACGTCGTGCTCAGCGGAGGGCGCGACCACCGGGTCGTCCTGTGGGACCTCGACGGACCGGTGCTGCGACGCACATGGCGTGCTCACGCCTTGCCCGTCAGTGCGGTGGCGGCTGCCTCCGGTGAGAACGACGACTGGTTCGCCTCCGGAAGCTCCGACGGCACCGTCCGCCTCTGGAGCATCGAGGACAGCGCCCCGACCCGGGTGATCGCCTGCGACCAGGGCATGGTCGAAGCCCTGGCGATCAACGCACGTCCGCAGGCGGGCGAGCCGCCCTGTCTCGCCGCCGGGGGAAGCGACGGGTCGGTCAGGCTCTGGAACCTGCTGACCGGAGAGCCGCTCTTCCCCCGCCTGCTGGGCCACACCGCGTCCGTCGATGCCGTGGCCACCTGGTCGGCCGGGGGCACGGGTCTGTTCGTGGCCGGCGCCTCACGGGACGGGACACTGCGGATCTGGGACGCGGCCGGCGGCCGTTGTCTTCTGCGACTCGCCCTGACCGTGCCGGTCCACAGCCTGTCCGCCCAGCCTTCCGAGGGAGAAACGGGGCGCGTCACCCTCACCGTGGCGGGTCACGCCGGCGCTGTCGTGATGACTCTGGACCTCGGGGATCTGTGACGGCCGGATCCGGCGACCCGTGTGCGCCCCCCAGAAGCTTACGTGCGCCCCTGCTTCTTTGCGCGGGCATGCGGTGGAGGAGCGAACGGCGCATAAAAATAATCGTCCCGTACATGAGGCTGTTGCTCTGCGCGGTGCCGGGCCGTCCGACCGGACCGCTCGCCCGGCGACCCGCTGCCGGCACCACGTACGCCTGACGCTTCCGGGCGCCGCCCACCCGTCTCCCGATCCGAGTGAGGAGCACGCATGACCGTACGAGGAGACCACCAGCCGGATGTCAGGCTGATCCCCGCACCCGAACGGGGCGTATGGCGGCTCGGCAAGGTCCACGCACCCCTGAAGTACGAGCAGATCCGCCGCGACGACGCGGACAGCGCGGCCGGCAACCAATGGAGCCTGGTGGGGTACGGAACCCTCTACTGCGCCTCCGAACGGGACGGCTGCCTGGCCGAAGCCCTCAGCCCGTTCCGCCCGCATCCCGACTGGCAGGACGCCGCGGCCGCCGACTGGGCGGACGAGGACGCACCGGGCCTGCTCCCTCCCGACTGGACGACGCGGCACACACTGGAGCGCTTAGAGCTGTCCAAGGACGCCAGGTTCTTGGACGTCGACGACGAGCGCACTCTGATGACCCTGTCCGACGAGCTCAGGCCGACACTGACGCTCAACAAGGTGGACAAGCTGGCCCGCAGTCACATCGAGGGCTTCAACCGCAAGATCACCCGCGCCATCTCCGCCTGGGCCATCAGCCAGCGGGAACCTGAGCAGGGCGGCCGCCTCATCCATGGCATCGCCTATCGGTCCCGGCTGGGCATGCGTCAGTGCTGGGCGGTCTACAGCGACGTCGGCTTCACCCGGATCGAGTCACACCTGGTCTTCCCGGAGGACGCCGCGCTGCGCAGGGTGGTGCAGGAGTACGGCCTGCGACTGGGCTGACCTCGACCGGACCCACCACGGACACCACCGGGAGACCACGGGAAAACCACTGGGAAACCACTGGAGACACCAGCCTCCAATAAGGTGAAAAACCCGTGGAGTCCACGTCGCCCGAACCTGTCGACCAGAGGTCGTCGTAGCAGGTCACTGCTCCAACACGCTGATCCCCCCGTCAACTTGACGCTGCATTACGTGTCTGAAACAACAGTCAAAGCGGTGGAGTTGGACAGACTTGATGGGTAGTCTCAATGCATCTTCTTCAGATGGGGGCACAGATCATGATGAAACAAAGGGCTGTCTTAGGCACGTCGCAACAGCCGCCTTTCTGTGATGCGCGACCGTACGCCGGTCCCCGCATCGACGCGTCGCCGCACCAGCCTCCATGCACCGGATCCCCGACGACCGGCAGGCATCGAGACTGAACAGCCGGCGCGCACCAGCTCGCCCCACCCGTCGCGGTCACGCTTCCCCACGGGTGCGCACCAAGAAGCGTCCACAGCACCAGGCACACCTCTCTTCCGCGTAGCGCCGGAACGCCGGCCCGCAGTGCCTCCCGGTGCTCACTCACCACCCATGCCCATCACCCGTCGTCCGGCACGCGACCGCCGTCCAAGGCGTGCAGCCATGACAGCGAGGGAGACCCCCTGTGACCATGACGCAGACCATCACACGCACGCCGTTGAGCACCGACCTCGCCGAGATCGCGCACGGCACGGCCACACGCATGCGCATCGCGGAGGTGGCGCGCTTCCTGCAGGAGAACCTCGGGCCGCGCATCACCGCCCGCATCACGCGGATCAGCGATCCACGGCAGGTGGGCAAGTGGGCCGCCGGCGACGCACAGCCGCGCGACGAGGCCGAAGAGCGCCTCCGCGCGACGCTCCAGACGTTTCACGTCATCCAGAGCGCCGAGGACAACCACACCGCGCGCGCCTGGATGATCGGCATGAACCCGCAGCTCGAGGACGAGACGCCCGCTCAGTGCATCGCGGACGGCCGGTTCAAGGACGTCATGGTGGCCGCCCGCGCCTACGTCGACGGCGGCTGAACCCGGCACCGGCCCACGTGCGGCTCCACCCGGGGAAAGCGCCTCAGCCGCGCGTCAGGCCGACGTGCGTTTCCGCGTCCCCCGGGTGGTCTTCTTCGCCGCCTGCTTCTTCTCGGTGCTCTTCCTAGCCGTCGCCTTCTTCACCGTGTCCTTGGACGCCGTCTTCGCCGACGTCTTCGCCGCGGGCTTCTTCGCGGCCGCCTTCTTCGGGGCCGCCCGCTTCGACGGGGCCCGCTCCGTGGCCGCCCCGGCCTTCTTCGCGCCGCCGCCCCGGCCGGACCCGATGGGGTGGACGTCCGCGACCTCGCCCCCGTGCCCGCCGCCCTCGCCGTGGGACTCCCTCGCCGCCCGCACGCTGTTCTCCAGCGCCGCCATCAGGTCGATCACCTTGCCCTCGGGCTCCTCGGCCTCCCCCTCCGCCACGGGTTCACCGGCCGCCTTCGCCGCGACGAGGTCCTCGACCGCCTCGCGGTAGTCGTCGTGGAGCGTGTCCAGGTCGGCGTCGCCGAGGGTGTTCATCAGCGCGTCCGCCAGGTCGAGCTCCGCGTCGCGGACCTTGACGCCGGAGTCGGGGGCGACGCCTTCCGGGGCGCGGATCTCGTCCGGCCACAGCAGGCCGTGCATCGCGATGACGTCGTCGACCACCCGCAGCATGCCGAGCCGTTCCCGCCCGCGCAGCGCGTACTTCGCGACGGCGACCTTGCCGCTGCGTCTCAGGGCCTCGCGCAGCAGGGCGTAGGGCTTGGCGGCCGGGACGCCGTTGGCCGAGAGGTAGTACGCGGAGTCCAGCTGGAGGGGGTCGATCGCCGAGGACGGCACGAATCCCTCGATCTCGATCGTCTTGGCGGTGGGCAGCGGGAGCGAGGCGAGGTCCTCGTCGGTCACCGGGATCACCGTGCCGTCGGCGTCCTCGTACGCCTTGACGGTCTCGGAGGCGGGTACCTCCTCCTCGTCCAGCTCGCACACCTTGCGGTAGCGGATCCGGCCACCGTCCTCGAGGTGGATCTGCCGGAAGGAGATCGCGTGGCTCTCCGTGGCGTTCATGAGCTTGACCGGGATGCTGACCAGCCCGAACGAGATGGAGCCGTTCCAGATGGACCTCACCGTGCACCCCTTACGCCCTTCATGAGCTCATTCACACGATTTCATGTGATTCTTATCGTATGACGCCGATCACAGAGGTGGAGGGGCGGCGCCTGGCGCTCAGCAATCTCGACAAGGTGCTGTACCCGGCCACGGGAACGACCAAGGGCGAGGTGCTGCACTACTACGCGGCCACGGCGGCCGCCGCGATGCTGCCGCACCTGCGCGACCGCCCGCTGTCCTTCCTCCGGTACCCGGACGGCCCGGAGGGGCTGCGCTTCTTCACCAAGAATCCGCCGCCCGGTACACCCGACTGGGTGCGCACGGCCCCGGTCCCCCGCAGCGACGACCCCGATGCCCGGCAGGTGCTCGCCCAGGACCTGCCGTCGCTGATGTGGGCGGCGAATCTGGTGGTGGAGTTCCACACCCATCAGTGGCGGCAGGACTCCCCCGCCGTGGCCGACCGGATGGTGTTCGACCTGGACCCCGGACCGCCCGCAGGCGTCGTCGAGTGCTGCGCGGTCGCCCTCTGGCTGCGGGAGCGGCTGGCGGAGGACGGGCTGTCCTCGTACGGGAAGACCTCCGGCTCCAAGGGGCTCCACCTGCTCGTCCCCCTGGAACCCACCCCCTCCGAGGAGGTGACGGCCTACGCGAAGAAGCTGGCGGTGGAGGCGCAGGGCGCGTTGCCGGAGCTGGCCGTGTACCGGATGACGCGCGCCCTGCGCCCGGGGAAGGTGTTCGTGGATTTCAGCCAGAACGCCGCGGCGAAGACCACCGCGGCCCCGTACACCCTGCGCGCGAAGGGCAGCCCGACCGTCTCCGCGCCTGTCACCTGGGACGAGATCGAGGCCTGCGGGGCGCCCGACGACCTCGTCTTCCTCGCCGGCGACATGGCCGCGCGGCTGGAGCGGCACGGGGATCTGCTCGGCCCACTGACCGGCCCCGGGCAGGCCCGGCCCCTGCCCGGGGGCTGAGAGGAGCGCAGGGTACAGGGCGTGCACAACACCTTCAGCCCCGGGCGGGCGCGGCGAGGAAAGGCCGCAAGTGGACGGTGGATTGTCGTGGACGTGGTGCACACTCTGCGCAGACGCTGCTTCGCGTGCGCGGTTTTCCGCCGGGTCCGGGGTGCGAGGGAAGACACGGGGAGGGCGTGGCGTGTTCACGGGGATCGACGAGGTCGACTGGGCCTCGATGGAGCATGCGTACGGACCGGCCGACGACGTGCCGGAGCTCCTGTACGGGCTCGCCTCCGCCGATCCGGCGGAGCGGGAGAGCGCGCTCGACGGGATGTACGGCGCGGTGCACCACCAGGGCGATGTGTACGCGTGCACGCTGGCGTGCATACCGTTCCTCTTCGAGCTGGCCGTGGATCCCGGCATACGGGACCGGGGCGGCATCGTCGAGCTGCTCACCAGCATCGGCGGTATCGATCTGGACGAGGACGACGAGAGCGACCTGGACGAGGACGAGATCGAGGGCGTGGCGAACTACGCGATGGCCTCGGCCGCCGTGTCCGCCGGGTCCGCGGTGTTCTTCGAGCTGGTCGCCGACGAGGACCCGGGCGTGCGGCTCGCCGCACCGCTGGCCCTGGCCACCCTGCACGGACGGCCGGGGAGAGTGCTCGCGCTGCTGCGGGAGCGGCTGCCGGTGGAGGCGGACGACGAGGTGCGGCTCGCGCTCATCGAGGCCGCCGGCCGGATCGCCCTGCGTCACCGGCCGTTGACGGGGCAGGCCGCCGACTGGCTGAGCCGGCTCGCCGCGGAGGCGTATCCGCCCGGGCTGCGGCTCGCGGCCCTCGCCCAGCTGGCCAGGTGCGCGCCCGACGCGCTGCCCGGTGACGTCGTACGGGTGGTGTCGGGGCTGCTGCGCGAGTTGCGCACCCGGCCCGCCCGTCCGGGACCGACCGTCACGAAGGCGGCGGGCGGTGACGGCTCCGCGGCGGACGGGACCACCGCGCCGACGCCGGTGGGCCGGCTGCGGGAGCTGTCGGCCGAGGAGTCCGCGCGTCCGCAGCAGGTCGGCACCCCGTGGGCCGCCGATCTGCTGCGGACACTGCACGGCGGCCTGGACGACCGGGTGGAGGACCGTACGGCGCTGCTGACGGACCAGCTGCTCAGCCCGGACCCCTGCCAGCGCGTCGACGCCGTCCGGATGAGCGGCGGGCTGATCCGGGCCTGGCGCGGTTCGTACGAAGGCCTGGTGCGACTGGTCGGCGTGCAGCTCACGGATCCGGAACCGCGGCTCGCGGAGGCCGCCTCGCATGTGCTGGAGGAGCTGTTCGGTCTGGCCGCCCCGGCGGCCGACGCCCTGGCCGGGCGGGTGGCGGCGGATCCCGGGGCGTGGGTGAAGGAGTGGGCGAGCGGGCCGCCCGGCCTGGGCCCGGCGGTGAAGGCGCTGGCCCGGCTGGGGGACGCCCGGGTGCTGCCCGCGCTGGCGGCGGCCCTGGAGCGGCCGGAGGTGCCGCACGACGTGGGGTTCGCGATCCGGTGTCTCGGTGCCCCGGCGGCCCCGCTCGCCGGGGCGCTGCGGCGCCGGCTCGGCGAGGTCGGCCTGGACGAGGGCGCGTACGACCGGGCGAGTCCGCTGCTCGCCGGGCTGACGGCGCTGCGCGCGGGCGAGGCCGCTCCGGAGGTGCTGCGGGTGCTGCGGGGTGCGCCCGAGTACCGGGGCGAGTGGTTGCGTACGGCGGCCCTGCGGGCGCTGGGGTCGTTCGGGCCGGCCGCCGGCTGCGCCGTGCCGGAGCTGCGGCGGCTGATCCGGCGGCCGGGGACGGCGACGGAGGCGGCGGAGGCCCTGTGGGCGGTCACGGGCGAGGCGGACACGGTGCTGCCCGTGCTGGCCGAAGGGCTGAGGGCGGAGCAGGTGCACGACTGCCGGGCGGCGGTGAGCGCGCTGGGCGGGCTGGGGTGGCGGGCCGAGGCGGTGGCGCCGAGGCTGCGGGCCCTGCTGGCACACGAGGAGCTCTGGCTCCGGGTCGACGCCGCGATCGCCCTCTGGGAGGTCTCGGGGCGGACCCGCGAGGCCGTTCCCGTGCTCCTCTTCGCGTGGGAGAGGAATCGTCACGTCAGAGTCCGGATCGCGGGATGTCTGGCGCGGATGGGTGTCGCTGAGGCAGGGTCGGACGCGGTGCGGGTGCTCCGTGCCGAGCTCCTCTCCGCGCGCCGTCACAACGCGCTGGACGGCGGATACGGCAGTCACGACACTTATGAGGACGAGAAGCTGCTGGCACTCTGCCGGCGGGCACTTCTGGGAAACACGGGGAAAGGAACCACATCATGATCATTTTCGGTACGCGGGGCTATCTCTACCAGCTGGCGGTCCTGACGATGGTGTGCGGCTGGTGCGGCAATCCCGCGGCGCACACCCTGCGCAAGCGGGTCACCAAGTTCACGCTGTTCTTCGTGCCGCTGTTCCCGTTCTCCACGAAGTACGCGACGCAGTGCACCTTCTGCGGCGGTGAGCGGAAGATACCCAAGGAGGAGGCCGACCAGCTGCTGGCGCAGGCCCAGGGCGGTCAGGACGGCGCTCCGCACGGCGCCGCGCAGCAGCAGCCCGGTTACGCGCCTCCCGGCGGCCGGAACCCGTACCAGCGCTGAGCCTCCCAGGGGCCGTCCGCCTGGAAGTGCCACGAAGCTGACATAAGGGCAATAGCACCTTCCTCTTGCTACGTTGCGGGGCATGACCGCAACGACGGCGGACGCACGCCCGCCCGAGCTACGCCTGCCCAAGCGGCGCGGGGTCGAGCTCTCGCTCCTGATCGGGGCCGTGCTCATCTCCGTCTACGGCTACGCCGCCGTCGGCCTCGCCCGGAACAACGCCGTACCCCCCGATGTCGCCGGGTACGGCGCCGGTCTCGGTCTCCTCGCCCTGCTCGCCCATCTCGCGGTCCGGTTCCGCGCCCCGTTCGCCGATCCGCTGCTGCTGCCCATCGCCGTCCTGCTCAACGGACTGGGCCTGGTGCTGATCTACCGGCTCGATCTGGAGACCCCCGGCGACCGGGCGGCGACGACGCAGCTGATCTGGTCCACGCTCGGGGTCGCCTTCTTCATCGCCGTCGTCGTCCTGCTGCGCGATCACCGGGTGCTCCAGCGTTACGCGTACCTCTCGGTCGCCGCGGCACTGGTGCTGATGATCGTGCCGATCTTCTTCCCCGCGGTGAACGGGGCGAAGATCTGGATCCGGATCGGCGGACTTTCCTTCCAGCCGGGTGAGTTCGCCAAGATCCTGCTCGCCGTCTTCTTCGCCGCGTACCTCGCCGCGAACCGCAACGCGCTCGCGTACACCGGCCGCAGGATCTGGAAGCTCCAGTTCCCCACCGGCCGGGTCCTGGGCCCCATCGTCGCGATCTGGCTGCTCAGCGTCGGTGTCCTCGTCCTCGAACGGGATCTCGGCACCTCGCTGCTCTTCTTCGGCCTCTTCGTGATCCTGCTGTACGTGGCCACCGGCCGGACCGGGTGGATCGCCGTCGGGCTGCTCCTCGCCGCCGCGGGTGCCTTCGTCGTCGGCTCGTTCGAACCGCATGTGCACAGCAGGGTGGAGGACTGGCTGGACCCGTACGCCACGATCGACGCGGGCCAGGGGCCCAGCCAGCTCGCCCAGTCCCTCTTCGCGTTCGCCGCGGGCGGCATGCTCGGCACCGGCCTCGGACTCGGCCACTCCATCCTCATCGGCTTCGCCGCCAAGTCCGACTTCATCCTGGCCACCGCGGGCGAGGAGCTCGGCCTGGCCGGGCTCACCGCGATCTTCCTGCTGTACGCCCTGCTGGTGGCGCGCGGCTTCCGTGCGGGCCTGGCCCTGCGGGACCCCTTCGGGCGGCTGCTGTCGATCGGCCTGGCCTCGATCCTGGCGCTCCAGGTCTTCGTGATCGCGGGCGGGGTGATGGGGCTGATCCCGCTGACCGGGATGGCCATGCCGTTCCTGGCCCAGGGAGGTTCGTCCGTGGTCACCAACTGGATCATCGTGGCACTGCTCATCCGGGTCAGCGACGTGGCCCGCACCCCTGACCCCGTCACGGAGACCGCGCCGACCCGGGAGGCACAGTGATCCCGTACATCCGGCACGCCGCCGGATTCTGTCTGCTCCTGCTCCTCGCCCTGCTGGCGAACGCCGCCCGTGTCCAGCTCTTCGAGGCGGACGAGCTCAACTCCAGCTCCGCCAACCGCCGCACCACCATCGACCGTTACGACCGGCCGCGCGGCGACATCGTGGTCGGCGACGGACCCGTCACCGGCTCGAAGGACACCGGTGAGCAGCTCGCGTACGAGCGCACCTACCGCCACGGTCCGCTGTACGCGCCGGTGACGGGCTACGCCTCGCAGACGTACGGCACCACGCTGTTGGAGAACGCCGAGGACGATGTCCTCTCCGGCACCGACCCGGTCCTGGCCCCGATCCCGCTGTGGGGTGACCTCACCCGCAGCCGGCAGTCGGGCGGCGATGTCGTCACCACCATCGAGGAGCCGGTGCAGCGCGCGGCGTACGAGGGCCTGGACGGCCGGCGCGGCGCGGTGGCCGCGCTCGACCCGGCCAGCGGCCGGATCCTGGCGCTGGTCTCCTCGCCCTCGTACGATCCGGAACTCCTCTCCGGCACCGGCTCCGCCGTCACCGACGCGTGGACGCGGCTCAACCGCGCGCAGAGCCGGCCGATGCTCAACCGGGCCATCCGCCAGACCTATCCGCCGGGTTCGGCCTTCAAGATCGTGACGGCCGCCGCGGCGCTGGACGCGGAGGTCGTCACCGATCCGGA
Source organism: Streptomyces sp. NPDC005794 (assembly GCF_042871445.1). Lineage (NCBI taxonomy): Bacteria > Bacillati > Actinomycetota > Actinomycetes > Kitasatosporales > Streptomycetaceae > Streptomyces > Streptomyces sp. NPDC005794. The sequence continues at coordinate 140,435 of NZ_JBIAIN010000003.1, read as the reverse complement.
CGCGGAGACGGACACCCCGTCCCCGTACGTCCTGCCGGGTACCTCGACCGTGCTGCCCGACGAGGCACGCGGCTGCGAGAAGGCGTCCCTGGCGGAGGCGATCCGGGTCTCCTGCAACACGGTGATGGCCCATCTCGGCGTCGAGGTGGGGCTGGACGGGATGCTGGAGGCGGTGGGCGGCTTCGGCTTCAACGACGACGACCTGAAGATCCCGTCCCGGGTGGTCCGCAGCAATTTCGACTCGGACATGAGCGACGACCAGCTGGCCCAGTCCTCGATCGGCCAGTTCGACACGGCGGCGACCCCGCTCCAGATGGCGATGGTGGCCTCGGCGGTGGCGAACGGCGGTGATCTCAGGCGCCCCCACCTGGTGGACCGGGTCACCACCGACGACGGCGACACGGTCCGGCAACAGGGCTCGGACTCGTACCGCCAGGCGATGAACCCGAGGACGGCCCAGCAGCTGCAACGGATGATGGTCGACGTCGTGGAGAACGGCACCGGCGCGAACGCGGCGATCGACGGGGTGACGGTCGGCGGCAAGACGGGCACGGCCCAGCACGGGGTCGACAACTCCGGTACGCCGTACGCCTGGTTCATCGCCTGGGCGCAGGCACCGGACTCCGGCCGCCCGGCCGTCGCCGTCGCGGTGGTCGTGGAGGACGCGTCGGCCGACCGGGCGGATGTCAGCGGGGGCGGCAACGCGGCGCCGATCGCCCGGCAGGTGATGGAGGCGGCGCTGGAGGGCGGAGACTGACCCCATGACCTCAGCGGTGGCGGCGGCACTGGCACGGATCGACGAACTGGACCCGGAACTCCACGCGTTCACGGAGGTCCGGCACGAGGACGCGCTCGCCGAGGAGCGAGCCGCCCAGGACCTCCCGCTCGCCGGACTGCCGTTCGCGGTGAAGGGCCCCAAGGGCCTCGGCTCGTACGCGGCCCGCCGTCTGGCCGCCGCGGGCGCCGTCCCGGTCGGCGCCACGTCCGTCCCCGGCCCCGGGACCCACTGGCAGACATGGGGGCAGGGCGCGCACGGCCGTACGGTCAACCCCTGGCGGCCCGACCGCACTCCGGGAGGCTCCTCGGCCGGCTCGGCGGTGGCGGTCGCGGCGGGCATGGTGGAGCTGGCGACGGGCAGCGACGGGGCCGGGTCGGTGCGGATCCCGGCGGCGTGGTGCGGGGTGTTCGGCCTGAAGACGACGACGGGCCTGCTGCCCTCCCCCGACCGCACGGGCCTCGCCTCCCCCGGTGTGCTCGCGAGCTCGGCGGCACGGGCGGAGACGTACCTGCGCCACGTACTGGACGCGTACGTGCCCCGGCCGGCCCGACTTCCGGTCCGGGCCGCCTACAGCCCGGACCTGGGCTTCGCCTCCGTGGACCCGGAGGTGGCCGAGGTGAGCCGGGCCGCAGTGGAGCGGCTGGCCACGGCCGGGGTGATCCGCCTGGTCCGGGACCCCGTCACGCTGTCCGACCCGACGGAGGCGTGGACGGCGATACGCGGGGAGTCACCGACCCCCGCCACCCGGGCGCTCCGTGCCGCCAACGACCGCGCCCTCGGCGCCTTCTTCGCCCGTACGCCCCTGCTCCTCACCCCGGTGACGCCCAACCCGCCGCACGGCCACGAGGGGCCGGGCGACGTCTACTCCACGGCGCTCACCTGGGCGTTCAACCTCAGTGGCCACCCGGCGGCCAGCCTGCCGGCCGGCTTCACCCCGGACGGCTGCCCGGCGGGTCTCCAGCTGGTGACCCGCCGGGGAGCGGACGCGGAGCTGCTCGGCATGGCGTGCGCGATGGAAGGTGTCCTGCCGGCCCGGCGGCCTGACCGGTTCAGCTGACCGGCCCGCGCCGGACGGAGCCGGTACCAGGACGGGCCGTGACCCGTCAGCTCAGGGGTTCCCGGCGCAGGCGCCACTCGGCGGGAACACCCTCCACCCCGGTCGCCGCCCCGACGACGCCCCCGGTGATGGCGCACGTCGTGTCCACGTCCCCGAAGCCCTCCGCCGTCGACCACAGGGCGGCCTCCAGGTCGCCGGGATGCCGGGCAGCGGTCCACAGCGCGAACGGAACGGTGTCGTCGGCCCTGATGCGCTGCCCGTTGCCCAGGAGTTCGGCGGCCTTCCACGGCTCCGTGACGAACGGCACCTCCACGGCACGCAGCACACCGTCGCGGACCAGGCCCGCGGGGGTGCGCTCGGCGACCGCCTCCAGCGTGAACCCCCCGCGCGCCGAGAGAGCCGCCGCCACGGCGACCGCCACCGCGCCGGCGACGCCCTCCGGGTGGGCGTGGGTGACGACCGCCGAGAGCGCGGCCTGTTCGGCGGCACGGTCCAGGTCGGCGTGGAAGCGGGCCCCGAGCGGCGCGACCCGCATCGCGGCGCCGTTGCCGAGGCTGCCGCCCTCGAAGAGCCGGGGCGCCAGGGTGCGCCAGGCGGCCGGCGAGGCCAGCAGTTCCGGCAGCAGGATGTGCATGCCGTGCCCGTAACCACGGGCCCGGTCCGCGTCGAAGGCCAGGGCGTAGTACAGGGCGAGCCGGTCCTGTACGACCTGCCCGTACTCGTCGAGGACCCGCTGCAGGGCCAGCGCGAGCGCGGTGTCGTCGGTCCAGTGCCACACGGGCTCGTGCGGGGTGCGGCGCGCCCGGACCTCGGCGTACGCCTGCCGGGGCGGCCGGAAGAGCGGGAACCAGCGCTCCCCGAAGGCGTCACCGAGGGCGAGCGCTTCGAGGCTGCGGCGGGCCGCCGCGGAATCACCTTTGCCGGAAGGGGTGTTCATGTCTGCCATCCTCCGCCCGCGTACCCGGTACGTACAGCGGATATGAGTACGCGTGCTCACGCTCTTCCCCTCCGGCCACGGCAGGCTGGACCTGTCAGCCACACACACAGAGGGAGCCCCACCATGCGTACGGCCAACCGACTCCGCACCCCGTCGCGCACCACGCTCGGGCTCGCCCTGGCCGGCGTCACGGTCGCGCTGCTCACCAGCGCCTGTTCCCTGCAGGACGCCGTGTGCGGGGGTGGTGAATACCCGGTCCTGCACGTAGGCAGCGCCGGTAGCGCGTGCGTGTCCGACGACGAGGAGCCGCCCAAGGGCTATGCCCGCTACCCGGAGGGCAAGGTTCCCGAGCGGGTGGACGACAAGTGGTACACCTACTGGAGCACCCGGACGCTCGATGAGAACGGCAACACCATCGAGCTGCCCGACGAGAACTAGGGCGCGTTTCGAAAGTCCCGCCTGTCCGGCGGGCGGACGACGCTACTTCCGCGACACGCCCTGGGGCCTCCCCTCCGCGATCGCCTCCGCGACCTCCGCGACCCGCGCCTGCTCCTCGGCCGCGAAGCGGTCACGGTCCAGTTGCTCGGCGATCTCCTCGTCCTGGGCCATCAGCAGGTCCAGGTTCGAGTCGCCCAGCTCGAAGACGCCCATGTCGACGTAGGCCTTCTGGAGCCTCTCGCCCCAGAGGCCGATGTCCTTGACGCAGGGGACGATCCGGCTGAACAGCAGCTTGCGGAAGAGCTGCAGGTACTCGGAGTGCTCGGAGAGCTCCTTGGCCTCCTGCTTGCCGATGCCGAAGTTCTCCAGGACCTCGACGCCGCTGAGGCGGTCACGCATCAGGTAGCAGCCCTCGATGACGAACTCCTCGCGTTCGCGCAGTTCGGCGTCGCTCAGCTGCTTGTAGTAGTCGCGCAGCGCCATCCGCCCGAAGGCCACGTGCCGGGCCTCGTCCTGCATGACGTAGGCGAGGATCTGTTTGGGGAGCGGCTTGGTCGTGGTGTCGCGGATCATGCCGAACGCGGCGAGTGCCAGCCCTTCGATGAGGACCTGCATGCCCAGGTAGGGCATGTCCCAGCGGGAGTCGCGCAGGGTGTCTCCGAGCAGCCCCTGGAGGTTGTCGTTGACCGGGTAGAGCATCCCGACCTTCTCGTGCAGGAAGCGGGCGTAGATCTCCGCGTGCCGCGCCTCGTCCATCGTCTGGGTCGCGGAGTAGAACTTCGCGTCCAGGTCGGGGACCGACTCCACGATCCTTGCGGCGCAGACCATGGCGCCCTGCTCACCGTGCAGGAACTGGCTGAACTGCCAGGAGGTGTAGTGCTTGCGCAGTTCGCCGCGGTCCCGCTCGGTCATCTTCGCCCAGTGCGGGGTGCCGTGGAGCGTGAGGGCCTCGTCCGGGGTGCCGAGCGGGTCCGCCGGGTCGACCTCCAGGCTCCAGTCGATGCGTTTGTTGCCGTCCCACTGCTTGTCCTTGCCCTTCTGGTAGAGGGCGAGGAGGCGTTCGCGGCCGTCGTCGTAGTCCCAGCTGAAACGGGCCGCGCCCGTGGCAGGCACCTGCCACGTCGGAGCGGCGGGTGCGGTGGTGTAGAGGTCGTGTGTCGACACGGACAGCTCCTTCGCCCGGCGAGGATCGTGCATTCCGTGGTGCTGGCGCCAGTTGGCAGGTTCACACGTTGGTAGACGCGCGGTCAACAAGTCGCGCACGGGGGATTGACCGCCTTGCTGACAGACGGTCTCATAATGCGTGACCGGAAACCTGACCGCCGGTAACCCATGTGCGAGGTGCCCTCAGCATGACGACAGTGACCGACCAGGACGTCCAGGCGCTGCGCGATGCGCTCGGCCCGCTCAAGGACCGTGAACAGGTCGCGGCCCGCCTGCTCGAAGCCTCGGCCAAGCACTCCTTCGACCCGGACACCGAGCTCGACTGGAACTCCGCCGTCGAGGACGGCAAGTGGTTCTGGCCGCCCGAGCTGGTCTCCCTCTACGACACCCCGCTGTGGCGGAAGATGTCCGAGGAACAGCGGATGGACCTGGCACGCCACGAGGCGGCGTCGCTGGCATCGCTCGGCATATGGTTCGAGATCATCCTGATGCAGCTGCTCGTCCGCCACATCTACGACAAGTCCGTGACGAGCAAGCACGTCCGCTACGCCCTGACCGAGATAGCCGACGAGTGCCGGCACTCGATGATGTTCGCCCGCATGATCGAGTGGGGCGGGGCGCCCAGCTACCCGGTGCCCCGGCGCTACCACAACCTGGCGCGGGTGCTGAAGACGATCTCCACCACCCCCGGTTCGTTCGCCGCGACCCTGCTCGGCGAGGAGATCCTGGACTGGATGCAGCGGCTCACCTTCCCCGACGAGCGCGTCCAGCCGCTCGTACGCGGAGTGACCCGCATCCATGTCGTCGAGGAGGCCCGGCATGTGCGCTACGCCCGCGAGGAACTGCGCCGCCAGATGGTGACCGCGCCCCACTGGGAACGCCGGCTGACCCGGCTCAACTGCGGGGAGGCGGCACGCGTCTTCTCCGTCTGCTTCGTCAACCCGCAGGTGTACGAGAACGTCGGCCTGGACCGCCACGAGGCCGTCGCCCAGGTGAAGGCGAGCGGCCACCGGGCGGAGGTCATGCAGGCGGGAGCGAAGCGGCTCACGGACTTCTTCGACGACATCGGCGTGCTCAACGGCGTGGGACGCAGGCTGTGGAAGAGCTCGGGCCTGCTGGCCTGAGGGGGTGGCCGAAGGCACCGCTCGTGCCGGTCGGCCTCACGGCCTCGCCCACGACTGCCAGTCGTGTCGCGGCGCTGGGACCTCCGCCTCCGCCTTGGATTCGAAGGCCCGGGGCGCCGCTGCTTCTCCCCCTGTCAATCGTGGGCGAGGTCGTTAGGCTTCGAGGTATGACCTCCGCACCCGCAGCACCGCCGGCCCGCGCCTACCGACGGCTCGGTGTCGAGGAGCGCCGCGCCCAGCTGCTGGGCGCGGCGCTCACTCTCTTCGCCCACCGGGCGCCGGACGACGTGTCGATCGACGAGGTGGCGGCGGCGGCCGGGGTCTCCCGTCCGCTGGTCTACCGCTACTTCCCCGGCGGCAGGCAGCAGTTGTACGAGGCCGCCCTGGGGTCGGCCGCCGAGCAGCTGACGCTCTGCTTCGCGGAACCGGCCGTCGGGCCGCCCACCGAGCGGGTCAGCCGGGTCCTGGACCGCTATCTCGGCTTCGTCGACCAGCACGACGCCGGCTTCAGCGCGTTGCTGCGCGGCGGCAGCGTGGCCGAGACCTCGCGCACGTCGACGATCGTGGACGGCGTACGCCGGTCGGCGGCCGAGCAGATCCTGCTCCACCTGGGCCGGGGCACCGGCCCAGGGCAGGAACCCGCCGGACCACGCCTGCGGATGATGGTGCGCACCTGGATCGCGGCCGTGGAGGCGGCGTCCCTGATCTGGCTGGACGAGGAGAAGCAGCCGGCGGCGCCCGAGCTGCGCGGCTGGCTGGTCGACCATCTGATCGGCCTGATGGCGGTGACGGCGGCCACGGACGAGGAGACCGCGTCGGTGGTGGCGGACCTGCTGGGCCAGGAGACCGCTGACGGCCCGACCGGGCGGCTCGCCACGCTGATCATCCCGGTGGCGGGCGGGGCCGCGCACCTGCTGCCACCGGGCTGAGTGACACTGGCCGGGTGAAAAGCGAGAACACGCCCTTCCGCGGCGGCCCCCTGGACGGCCGGGTGCTGCCCGTCCTGCTCGGGCCGACCGGTCATCCGCCCACGTGGTACGAGGTCCCGGTGCCTGACGCCGACGGCGGTCCCGCCACCGTCCACGCCTACCGCCGTGCTCCGGCCGGTTATTCGAAGCGTCTCGGGCTGCAACGTGGCTGGGTGTACGAGTACGCCCCCGGGGGCCGTGAGCGCTTCACCCCCAAGTGGCCCTGGAAAAAGCCCGGTAGCGGGTCCTGAGCGGCCGTCCGCACCCGCGCCCGTAAGATCGGCATCGGCGCCCGGGACCCGAAGGGTGCCACGGTCAGCGCGCCCTACCGGGTGCTGGCCGCCGGGAAGACCGCCGTGGTCCAGCGGGAACGGGCCTTCTACGCGTTCCCCGTGGAGTGAGCTGTCCGGGCGTCCGCCGTCCGGGTACGCCCCGGGCGGCACGCCCGGCGGTCCTTGCATCACCCGGGGCCGAGTGACCGGATGGACGAGATCCGATCACTTGTGGGGTTGTCCGATTAATCGGCGTCACCCCTGACACCGGAGGTGATGTCGTGCCGGGCAGAGTCGTACACGCCCTCTGCACGGCGGCGCTGGCAACGGTCGTCGCCGTCTCCCCCGCCGCCTCCCTCGCTGTCGCAGAGCCGTCCGGGCCGGACCCCGCACCGGCCGCCGGAGCGGCTCCGCAGAGCGTGGCCGGGCTGCTGAAGCAGTTACAGACGCTCTACCAGAAGGCCGAGGAGGCCGGCGAGCTCTACAACGGCACCGAGGAGGAGCTGGAGAAACTGACCGCCGAGGCCAAGAAGCTGCGCGCCGAGCTGACCAGGGCCAGGGCGGCACTGGACTCCGGACGCAGGGACGCCGGGCGACTGGCACGCGACCAGTACCAGGGGCGCACCGACTTCTCCCTGTACGTACAGCTGCTCCTCGCGGAGGACCCGGCCCGCGCCCTGGAGCAGAGCCATGTCATCGAACGCGCCCAGGCCGGCCGGACAGCCGTGGTCGACCGCCTCACCGGCGCGGAGAAGCGCGCCGAGACCCTGGCGGCCACGTCACGGGCGGCACAGGAGCGGCAGCGGGTGCTGGCCGCCCAGCGGAAGAACCAGCGTGACAGCGTGCAGGCACAGCTGAAGGGCATCGAGTCGATGCTGGCATCGCTGTCGGCCGAGCAGCTCGCCGCGCTCTCGGCCCTGGAGGAGAAGAACGTCGGCGAGGCCCAGGACGCACTGGCCGCCTCGGGGGCGCTCAGCTCGGTCCGCCCGCCGTCCGAAGAGGGCGGCGACGCCGTCCGCTACGCCGTCGAGCAGATCGGCAAGCCGTACGTGTGGGGCGCGGAGGGACCGGAGTCCTACGACTGTTCCGGGCTCACCTCGCAGGCCTGGTCGGCTGCGGGCCGGGACATCCCGCGCACCTCGCAGGAACAGTGGCGCCGGCTGCCGAAGGTGCCGGTCGGCTCGCTGCGCCCCGGCGACCTGGTGGTCTACTTCCCGAAGGCCACACATGTCGCGCTCTACATCGGCGACGGACTCGTGGTGCAGGCCCCCAGGCCCGGCACGACGGTGAAGGTCTCGCCGCTGGCCTCGAACCCGCTGCTGGGGGCCGTCCGCCCCGACCCGGGCAGCGAGCCGCTGAGCGCGTACACACTGCCGGAGCTGCCCGAGGACGCCACCTCGGGGGCGGACACGGGCTACGACGCCCCGGACACGTGAGAGCCGGGCCGCCGCATCCGCCCATGCCTGCGTGACGGAACGTGGTGGCCCGGCCTCCGTGCCAGCGGGTGTCAGCCCCGCGCGCCCGAGATCTCGGCGAGGTAGGCGTTCGTCTTCTCCGGCTCGAAGAAGAAGTTGTCGAAGTCCGCCGGGTCGTTGAACCCGTTGGCGAACCGGTCCGCGGCCGGCTGGAGCTGACCGGCCGCGCCGATCAGGTTCAGCACGTGCTCCGGCGGCGGCGCGAGCATCGCGTTGGTCCACTTCACGACGTGCCGCGTGTTCTCCCAGTGCCGCTCGAACGTGGCCTCCATCCACTCCTCGTCGAACGGTCGGTCGCCGTGCTCCAGGATCGAGTGCAGGTAGGAGTGCGCGCACTTGGACGCGGTGTTGGAGCCCTGGCCGGTGATCGGGTCGTCCGCGACGACCACGTCCCCCACGCCGAGGACCAGGCCGCCGCCGGGCAGCCGGCCGACGGGCTTCCGCACGGTCGGGGCATAACGGCCCACCAGCGTCGCGTTGGCGTCGGTCAGTTCGACCCTGGTGGCGCGTGCGTACTCCCACGGCGTGTACTTCTCCATGAGCTCCAGCGTCCTGGCCAGGTGCTCCGAGGGGTCCTTGATGCCCTGGAAGGCATCGAGCGGACCGCCGGGGACGCCCTCCCAGAACAGGATGTCCGCGCGGCCCGACGTCGTCAGGGTCGGCATGGTGAAGAGCTCACCGACGCCCGGGACCAGGTTGCACCGCACCGCGTCGAACTCCGGGTGCTCGGGCCGCGGGCCCAGACCGTGGACGTACGCGACGGCCAGCGCCCGCTGCGGGGCGTCGTACGGCGAACGCGAGGCGTCCCGGCCGAACATGGAGACGAGCTCGCCCTTGCCGGCCGACACCATCACCAGGTCGTACGTACGGGAGAAGTAGTCCAGGTCGGAGACCGCCGCACCGTGGATGACGAGCTGCCCGCCGCGCTGGACGAAGGTCTCCATCCAGCCGGCCATCTTCACGCGCTGGTCGACGGACTGGGCGAAGCCGTCCAGCTTGCCGACCCAGTCGATGACGCGCGAGGAGTCGGGCCCGGCGACGGAGACGCCGAGACCCTCGATCCTCGGGGTCTGCGACTCCCAGAAGTCGAGCTGCAGGTCGCGCTCGTACTGGAGGGCCGTGTGGAACATGCACTGCGTCGACATCACCCGGCCGGACCGGACCTCGTCCGCGGTGCGGTTGGACATGAGGGTGACTTCGTACCCGCTGGACTGCAGTCCGAGGGCCAGCTGGAGACCGGACTGGCCGGCCCCGACTATGAGTATCTTCCGCATCGCCGTTCTCCGTTACGTGTTCCGGGTGCGTCCGTCGTCACTCGGGGGCGTCGTCGAGTGCGTGGCGCACCAGGGTGAGCAGCGCCTCGACGACGGTGATCCTTCTACGCGCATCCATGATCACAACAGGTACGTGCGGAGACACGGTCAGGGCCTCCCTGACATCGGCCTCGTCGTAACCGGTCGTTCCCTCGAAGTGGTTGACGGCGACGATGTAGGGAAGACCGCAGCTCTCGAAGTAGTCGAGCGCGGCGAAGCAGTCGGCGAGGCGCCTGGTGTCGGCCAGCACGACCGCACCGATCGCGCCGCGCACCAGGTCGTCCCACATGAACCAGAAACGCTGCTGGCCTGGGGTTCCGAAGACGTACAGGACGAGGTCGTCGTCCAGGGTGAGGCGGCCGAAGTCCATCGCGACGGTCGTCGTGACCTTGTCGGGGGTGGCCGTGAGGTCGTCGGTCCCCTCACTGGCCCGCGTCATCAGCGCTTCGGTCTGCAGCGGGACTATCTCGGAGACCGAGCTGACGAAGGTCGTCTTGCCCACGCCGAACCCGCCCGCGACCACGATCTTGGTCGCGATCGGCGCGCGCGTGTGGTCGAGCTGCCAGGGCTGCACCGGCTCTTCGGGCCGGTCCTGCGGGCCTCGCTGACGCGGAGTGAAGAGCGGCGCCTCAGAGACGACGGAGTCCATTGAGCACCCTTTCGAGCAGCGCGCGGTCAGGCTGGCCGGTGCCGTGACCGGTTCCGTAGACGCGGATCTTTCCTTGGTCGGCCAGATCGCTGAGCAGTACCCGGACCACGCCGAGCGGCATCTTCAGCAGGGCGGAGATCTCCGCGACCGTACGCATACGCCGGCAGAGTTCGACGATGGCCTGGAGCTCCGGCATGACGCGCGAGGCGAGGTTGCCGTTCGTGAGCTCGCGGCGCTCCTCGGGAGCCTCCAGAGCGGCGACGAACGTCTCGACGAGCAGGACGTGGCCGAAGCGGGTACGGCCGCCGGTGAGGGAATACGGACGGACTCGCGCGATCTTGCGGTCCGCGCCCCGGACGGGGAGCTTTCGTACAGGTTCAGCAGCTGACGTCACTGGGTGCTCTCCATCGATTTGCGCAGCTCGCTGCGGAGTTCGGGGGTGAGTACGTGTCCGGCGCGGCCGACGAAGAGCGCCATGTGGTAGGCGATGACGCTCATGTCGCAGTCGGGGGTGGCGTGCACACCGAGCAGAGAACCGTCACTGATCGACATGACGAAGACGCTGCCCTCGTCCATCGCGACCATCGTCTGCTTGACGCCGCCGGCGTCCATCAGCTTGGCGGCACCGATCGTGAGGGACCCGATGCCGGAGACGATGGTGGCGAGGTCGGCGCTGGAACCCCTGGGGCCTCTCTGCCGTCCTGCCCCCTCGGCCGGTGCGAGACCGGGGTCCGAGGAGAGCAGCATCAGTCCGTCGGACGAGACGACGGTGACCGAGTGGACCCCTGACACCTCCTCCACGAGATTGCTCAGCAACCAGTGAAGGTTCCGGGCCTCGGTGCTCAACCCCAACGTGCTGGGCGCAGTCAACTGCGTGCCTCCTCGACTGTGTCCCCCGTCTCATCGATTCGACCGTCGGCACGGTCATGGTCGGTCTGTGGGCCGCTCTCGCCGATCTCCGCCTCCACTTCACGGCGGCCGTCCTTCGCCCCCTGGTGGAACCCGCCGAGCCGGTGGCGCAGGGCTTCCTTGTCCAGGCTGCCCTTTTGCTCGGCGGCCGGGACCGACGGCACCGCGGCGATCCTGGGGGTGCGCTTGGGCAGCCCCTTGTCTGTGAGGCGCTCGGGCAGGGGTGCCGGGTCGGGCACCTCCTCGCCCAGTCCGGTCAGCGCCTGCCGGGGGCCCGGAAGGGCGTCGGCGGCCGGTGCGGGCACGGGGGCCGTGGCGGGGCTCGTGTCGGCGGCGCGCTCGTGGCGGTCGGGGCCGATGGCGTACGGGCTCGACGCGTCCTGCTGCGCGGGCAGCCGGACCTGCATCGTGGTCTCGGCCTCGGACTCCTCGTGGGCCTCGGACACAGGCTCGGCGGCATCGGATGCCACGGGCTCAGCTGCGGCAGCGGATGCCACAGGCTCAGCTTCCGCCACAGGCTCAGCTTCCGCCACGGGCTCAGCTTCCGCCACAGGCTCAGCTTCCGCCACGGGCTCAGCTGCCACGGGCTCAGCTGCCACGGGCTCCTGGCCCGCGGCCTGCAGGGTCCGCTCCGCGGCCGCGATCAGCGGGTCTCCCACCGGAGGGGCCGAACGGGGCGGCAGTGCGTTGGAGTTGGCCTCGGCGACCGACCCCGGAAGATTCAGCGTGGGCGCGTCCCCCGGCAGGGGTACGGGCGGCGAGGAAGCCGCGGGCGGCTCCTTGGGCAGCAGCGCCTGCGGAAGGACGACGACCGCGGTCAGCCCGCTCCCCTTCTGCTCGCGGAGCTCCACCCGTACGCCGTGGCGGGCCGCCAGCAGCGAGGTCACCTGGAGACCCAGACCGGCTCCGTCCGCGGCCTGTTCGCCCGCTTCGAAGGACGCCGGGTCGGCCAGTCTGGCATTGAGCTCGCTCATCCGGACCGCCGACATGCCGATGCCCTCGTCCTGCACGGAGAGCATCACCTCCCCGGTCTCCAGCAGCCAGCCGGAGAGCTCGACATGGGAATCCGGCGGTGAGAAGGCGGTCGCGTTCTCCAGGAGTTCGGCGACGAGGTGGCTCAGGTCGTCCGCGGCGAAGCCCGCGACCTGGGCGTGCGGCGGCAGGGACTGGATCGTGACCCGCTCGTACCGCTCGATCTCGCTGATCCCGGCACGCAGTACGTCGACGAGGGGGATCGGGCCCGCGTGCCCCTGGTTGTGATCGGTTCCCGCGAGGACCAGCATGTTCTCGCTGTGGCGCCGCATGACGGTGGCCATGTGGTCCAGCTTGAAGAGGGTCGCCAGGCGCTCCGTGTCCTGCTCGCGCTCCTCCATGCCCTCGATGACGCCGAGCTGGCGCTCGACGAGGCCGAGCGTGCGCAGCGACAGATTGACGAAGGTGTGGTGGACCGTGTTCCGCAGCCGCTCGATCTGCCCGGTGAGTTCCGCCACCTGGGCCTGGAGTTCGGCCCGCTCGAGTGTGAGGGCCTCATGGCCGGTGGCCAGGTCGCCGCGCTCGGTCTGCAGGTTCTCGAGCCGGCCGGTGACCTCGTGGTGCAGTCCGTGCAGCTTGCCGTGCAGGGTGTTGATGGACCGTACGACCTGGGCGAACTCGTCGTTGCGCCCGGTGTAGCGGACCGGTTCGGCGGTCTCCGGCTCGGCGGCGATACGGCCGGCCCCGATGCGCAGGACGGCGAGCGGCTGGGTGAGGGTGCGGGCGACGGCGGTGGAGACGCCGATGGCGATCAGCACACAGCCGCCGAGCAGGGCGAGGCGGAGCTCCAGCGCGGTGACGTCGTCGTCGCGCAGCCCCTCCAGACGCTTGACCTGCGCGGTACCCAGCGCGGACTCGACTCCGCGCATACGGTCGATACGGGCGGAGAGCGCCGCCTCGACCTTCTTCGGGTCGGCTTTCCGGTCGGCGTCGGACAGCTCGGGGCGGTCGGTGAACCGCGTGAGGTACTTCTCCGCGCTGGTGACCTCGGGCCCGGTGACCGTGGAGGCGAGCCTGTCACGGGCGGAGGACCCCGCCGCCTGGTCGAACTCGGCGAGCGAGGCGAGCTCGCGCACCCGCGCCCGCTGTGCGGCGGCGCTCAGCTCGTCGCGGTTGCGGTCGTCCTCGTCGGAGGCCGTGGCCTGGCCCTGGACGGGCAGACCGGTGAACGGGTCGATCTGCTGCTGCACCTGCGTGCCGGGCACGGCCAGCGCGGCCAGGAGCAGCCCCCTGGTGGCGGCCGCCTGCTCCACGGCGCCGCCGAGCGCGAGCGGGGCGCGGGTGGCGTCGGCGGCCCGCGGCGGGGTCTTCTCGGCCAGCTCGTTCGCGAGGTCGTGGAGCTTGGCGATGACCTCGGAGTACGCCGTGTACGCCTCCATCGCCGAGCCCTTGCCCGTGAGGGCGGTCCGGCGCAGCGAGGGAACGGCGGCGAGGTCCCGGCGCAGCGCCGCAGGAGCCGTGGCCCGGATCTCGTCCACCTGCTGGTCGACGCGGGCAGCGGGGCTCGTGGTGGCGTCCTCGGCGTCCCCGGCCTCACGGCCGCCCGCGATGTGGGCGATGACCTCGTCGCGCTCGTCCGCGAGGGAGTGCGCGAGGGTGATCGCCTGTTGGTTCAACTCGGCCAGTGTGACCAGCCGCTGGGACTCGTTGAGATCCGAGGACGCGCCGAGGGCCGCCGGGGCTCCCGCGGCGATGACGGTGATCCCCACGACGGCAACGCCGGCGACGAGCCGGCTGCGTACCCGCACGGTCCGCTTGGAGGCACCCGCTGCCTGGGGCGTCGCCCCGGACTCCTCGCGCGTGCTGTCCTTGCTCCGAGGCCGCTTCTTCTGCACCGGTGCTCGCAATCTTGACTCGTCCGCCCTTGAAGCAGAGGTGACGCACGGTCACGTGAATGGGCGCCCGCCCTGGTGTGCACCGTACGGCTTCTGACCATTCCAGCGCTTTTGCGAGGGGGCCGTGCATCAACCGCTCCGCCACTCGAACGAGTGAACCGCACTCCGGAGTTGGCGAACAAGTCTCCCCACAGGAGCCGCAGGGCATGCATGCACCACCGGGTGGAACTTCGGGCCAGGCTTTGGCAGTATGCCTGCCCGCATATGCCTGGATCCCTGAGTTCCGTCCACGGCGAGCCATCTGACCTGCCGGTACGGCCCGAGCGCGGGATCAGCGGGATCACGCGCCCTCGCGAGGACATCGTGCAGACTGATCGGATGCGTATCGAACTCGCTACGGAGCCCGGCAGTCCCGAACGCCCCAACGAGGACTGGGCGTCGACCGCCGCCCCTGCGGGGGGCCGGGGCGGCGCCCTCGTCCTGCTCGACGGTGTCACGCCACCTGTGGGCGACGACGGGTGCGCGCACTCCGTTCCGTGGTTCACCGCGCGACTCGGAGGCGCATTGGTCGAACTGTCCGCTTCGCGACGGGATCTGACGCTGGCGGAGATCCTCGCGCTGTCCATCCGACGCACCGCCGACACCCACCGACCCCTGTGTGACCTTTCTCACCCGCGTACTCCTCAGGCGACGGTGGTCCTGGCGCGCTGGGACGACGAGCGGGTCGAGCACCTCGTGCTCTCCGACTCGGTCCTGCTCGTCGAGGGGCCCGACGGCACGGTCCGGCCGCTGCTCGACGACCGTCTCGACCGGCTGCCGCCCGGCTCGCTCGCCTCGGAGGAGATCGCGGACGCACGCGTACGGAACAAGGAGGGCGGCTTCTTCACGGCCGCCGCCGACCCCTCGGTGTCGTCACGCGCGGTGACCGGCGAGACCCCGCGGGCGGAGGTGCGGGCACTGGCGGCCCTGACCGACGGTGCGAGCCGCTGGACGGAGAAGTTCCGGGAGGGTGACTGGACGGCCACCCTGGGGGTGCTGCGCAAGGTGGGGCCGCAGGGGCTGATCGACCGGGTCAGGGAGCTGGAGCGGGCCGACACCGGCCGCGCGCACCTGCGCCGGGGCAAGACCCATGACGACGCGACAGCGGTCCTCGTGGAGCTCTGACTTCCGCCCCCCGACCGGCCGAGGCTGCGGCGGGGCGGCTCACCCCTCGGCCCGCTCGTTCAGATGGTGCAGCAGTCGCGCCAGTTCCGCGATCTCGGCCCGGTCCCAGCCCGCGAGCTTGCGGGCATAACGGCCGCGGCGCGCGTCACGGACGCTGCGGAAGCGCGCGAGGCCTTCCTCGGTGAGATGGACGAGCGAGGCGCGCCCGTCCGCGGGGTCGGTCTCCCGCGCCACCAGGCCGAGCCCTTCCAGGGCCCGCAGCTGGCGGCTCATGGTCGCCTTGCCCACCCCGAAGTAGGCCGCGAGGTCCGTGGCGCGCTGCCGCCCCGCCGATTCCAGTCGCACGAGAAGCCCGTAGGCGGCGGCTTCCAGGTCCGGATGGACCTCGCGCGCCATTTCCCCCGAGTTGGCCCGTGCCCGGCGCAGGAAGACCGCCAACTCCCGCTCCAGGGCGAGGAACTCATGGTCCACACCATTTCCGGCGACTGCACCGGGTTCACCGCCGCTTTCGCTCCCGTGCACGTCAGCACCCCTCATACGCTTTCCCGCCGCTGAAACTTTCTTTCAGCTCCGGCCATCGCCGCAGCTGGGCCAGTATTTCGCAGGCGTAGACCTCCGGCAGCTGCCGGACCCCCTTCCGGAGCCGGGTCTACGTGCGTAGCTTCGTGAGCGCCCTGGACGACACGCCTTATGACATGTCCACGCCAGGATGCACGCACCGCAGGAGCGTCCCGCACCCGCTCCTGGGTCATGAGCTCCCCCACCGAGCCCTCGGAGGCACGCAATGTCCGTGCACAGTTCCGGAACCGCAGCATCCCGCCGCCGCCCCCGCCTCGCCGCGGCGGGCGCGCTCGTCGCCGCCCTCGCTCTCCCGCTCACACTGCCCGGCGCGGCGTCCGCGGCCTCGGCCGACACCACCACCGTCCCCGAACGGGGTACGGCGCGCATGGGTCAGGGTGTGATCGCCCACGACGGCCAGGGCGGCGGCACCCCCGCCGGCACGAACGCCGTCCAGACCGAAGGCGTGGACGTCAGCGGCCACCAGGGCAACGTCGCCTGGCAGACCTTGTGGAACAGCGGCGTGAAGTGGGCCTACGTCAAGGCCACCGAGGGGACGTACTACAAGAACGACTACTTCACGCAGCAGTACACCGGCTCCTACGGCGTCGGCATGATCCGGGGCGCCTACCACTTCGCCACTCCGGACACCACCAGCGGCGCGGTACAGGCGAACCACTTCGTGGACAACGGCGGCGGCTGGTCCAGAGACGGCAGAACGCTGCCCGGCGTGCTGGACATCGAGTGGAATCCGTACGGCGCCCAGTGCTACGGCAAGACCCAGGCCGGCATGGTCGCCTGGATCCGCGACTTCGTGAACACCTACAAGGCGCGCACCGGACGGGACCCCGTGATCTACACCGCGACCAGCTGGTGGAAGGACTGCACGGGCAACAACGCGGGCTTCGGCGCCACCAACCCGCTCTGGGTGGCGCGTTACAACACGACGGTCGGTGAACTCCCGGCCGGCTGGAGCTATTACACGATGTGGCAGTACACGTCGTCAGGCCCGACGGTCGGCGACCACAACCACTTCAACGGCGCACTCGACCGCGTGGTGGCGCTCGCCAACGGCTGAGCTTTCGGCACGACGCAGGACCGATCCCCGGAGACGAGCCCCAGGTCACCGGGGCTCAGCACAGCGCCACCCTCTACTGTGCACCACACGTATACACGCTGTGTATAGACGCGGTCGTGCCGCACCACCGGCGTGTGCTGATCGAGAAGCGCACTCTCGACCAGGCGGGCAAGGACGGGATCATCCTGCTGCACGACATCTACGAGGGCACGGTGCCCGCGGTGCCGGGCATCATCGACGCGTTGCAGAAGGACGGCTGCACCTTCGTGACGGTCCCCCAGCTGATGGCCCCCGCGGAGCCGAGCCCGGCACGGTCTACCGCCCCTGAGTTCCTTCGGACCGGCCCGGGCATGCGGAACGGCCCGCTTCTCCCTCACGGGAGCAGCGGGCCGTCCGTACCGGCCGTCGGCGTGATGTCACGCCCGTCACGCCGTGACGCCTACGCGGCGGCCGGGATCCTGTCCTGCGCCCGGGCCGCGGCCGGGGCGAGAGCGATCTCCAGCACCTGGCGGACGTCGTTCACCGGGTGGACCTCCAGGGTGTCGAGGACCTCGGCCGGGACGTCGTCCAGGTCGGCCTCGTTGCGCTTGGGGATCACCACGGTCGTGATGCCGGCCCGGTGCGCGGCCAGCAGCTTCTGCTTCAGGCCGCCGATCGGGAGCACCCGTCCGGTCAGCGACACCTCACCGGTCATGGCCACATCCGTCCGGACGAGCCGCCCCGAGAGCAGGGAGGCCAGCGCCGTCGTCATGGTGATGCCCGCGCTCGGACCGTCCTTGGGGACCGCACCCGCCGGGAAGTGGATGTGCGCGCCCCGGTCCTTGAGGTCCGCGACCGGAAGCTCCAGCTCCGCGCCGTGCGAGCGCAGGAAGCTCAGGGCGATCTGCGCGGACTCCTTCATGACGTCACCCAGCTGACCGGTCAGGGTCAGCCCGGACGCCCCGGTCTCCGGGTCGGCGAGCGACGCCTCGACGAAGAGCACGTCGCCACCCGCTCCGGTCACCGCGAGACCCGTGGCCACACCCGGCACCGCGGTGCGGCGCTCGGCCGGGACCTGGGCGGACTCGGGCACGTGGTGCGGCCTGCCGATCAGACCCCGCAGGTCGCCCTCGGCCACCGCGAACGGCAGCTCACGCTCGCCGAGTTCGTGCTGGGCCGCGACCTTGCGGAGCAGCCGCGCGACGGCCCGCTCCAGATTCCGCACCCCGGCCTCCCGGGTGTACTCCCCGGCCAGCTTGCGCAGCGCCGACTCGTCGAGGCCGACCTCGTCCTCCTTCAGACCGGCCCGCTCCAGCTGGCGCGGGAGCAGGTGGTCGCGGGCGATGACGACCTTCTCGTCCTCGGTGTAGCCGTCCAGCGTGACCAGCTCCATGCGGTCGAGCAGCGCCTCCGGAATGGAGTCGAGGACGTTGGCCGTGGCCAGGAACACGACGTCGCTGAGGTCGAGTTCGACCTCCAGGTAGTGGTCGCGGAAGGTGTGGTTCTGTGCCGGGTCGAGCACTTCCAGCAGGGCGGCCGCCGGGTCGCCCCGGAAGTCGGAGCCGACCTTGTCGATCTCGTCGAGCAGGACGACCGGGTTCATCGAACCGGCTTCCTTGATCGCCCGGACGATGCGCCCCGGGAGCGCGCCGACGTACGTACGCCGGTGACCCCGGATCTCCGCCTCGTCCCGGACACCGCCGAGCGCGACCCGGACGAATTTGCGCCCCATGGCGTGCGCGACGCTCTCACCGAGCGAGGTCTTCCCGACGCCGGGCGGGCCTACCAGCGCCAGCACCGCGCCGCCGCGCCGGCCACCGACCACACCGAGGCCGCGGTCGGCACGCCGCTTGCGCACCGCGAGGTACTCGGTGATGCGCTCCTTCACGTCCTGCAGACCGGCGTGTTCGGCGTCGAGGATCTCCCGGGCGCCCTTGATGTCGTACGCGTCCTCGGTCCGCTCGGTCCACGGCAGTTCCAGGACGGTGTCCAGCCAGGTGCGGATCCAGGAGCCCTCGGGGCTCTGGTCGGAGGACCGCTCCAGCTTCTCGACCTCCTTGAGGGCGGCCGCGCGGACGTGCTCCGGGAGATCGGCGGCTTCGACGCGCGCCCGGTAGTCGTCGGACTCGTCACCGGAACCGGCTTCGCCGTTGAGCTCGGAGAGCTCCTTGCGTACGGCGTCGAGCTGGCGCCGCAGCAGGAACTCCCGCTGCTGCTTGTCGACACCCTCCTGGACGTCCTTGGCGATGGACTCGGCGACGTCCTGCTCGGCGAGGTGCTCGCCGAGCCACTGGATGGCGAGCTTCAGACGGGCGACCGCGTCGGCGGTCTCCAGCAGCTGGACCTTCTGGGCGGTGGTGAGGAAGGGCGAGTACCCGGAATTGTCGGCGAGCGCGGAGATGTCCTCGATCTGCTGGACCCGGTCCACGACCTGCCAGGCGCCACGCTTCTTCAGCCAGCTGGTGGCGAGGGCCTTGTACTCCTTGGCGAGCTCTGCGGCGGAACCGGGCAGGGGGTCGGGTACCGATACGTCGATCCGGGTGCCCTCCACCCACAGCGCGTTCCCGGGACCGCTCGTCCCGGCGCCGATCCGCACCCGGTCACGGGCCCGGATGAGTGCGCCCGGGTCCCCGTCCGACAGCCGTCCCACCTGCTCGACGGTGCCCAGGACACCGGTCCCGGTGTAATTCCCGTCGATGCGCGGCACGAGCAGCACCTCGGGCTTGCCGCCCCCGGGCCGCGCGACGGCCTGAGCGGCCTCCACGGCGGCGCGCACCTCCGTGTCCGACAGGTCGAGCGGCACGACCATGCCGGGCAGTACGACCTCGTCGTCGAGCGGCAGCACGGGCAGGTCGATCGGCGCGAACGCCTCGGACGCATGGGACTCAGCAGTCATGATCTCCCCTTCAGCAGGCAAGTTGAGTTATATGGACTCAATGCTTGTGCGCCCCCGAATGTTCCCCACGCCCTGTTCGCTCTCAGCGATCACCCGGATCCGGGTGGCGAGGCCCACGCCTCCACACCAGCGCCCTGCGGCGCGCAGCCATTCCCCGGCACGACCGCGGCCGGGAGGGCGCGACCTCGGTAATCGGCTGGTCCGAAGGCCGGTGGTAAGCGAAACTGGGCGGCCGCAGAGAGAACCACCCGCCGCCCGCAGGAGACCGGAGACCGCGCCCATGCCCGCCACAGACGCCCACCGCCCCGTCGTCCTCGACCGGCGTGAAGGCCCGTTCGGCGAAGTCGTCCTGCGCGAGCGTGGCGACGCGCTCGAGATCATCGCCAACGGCTGCTTCCTGATGGACACCTCCGACGGGCGCTCCGAGCGGCTCCTGATCGAAGCGGCGCTCGACGCCCTGCCCGACGGACGGCCGGCCCCCTCGGTGCTGATCGGCGGACTCGGCGTGGGGTTCTCCCTGGTGCGGGCCGCCGCCGAACCACGCTGGGGCAGGATCATCGTCGCCGAGCGGGAACAGGCCGTCGTGGACTGGCACCTCGACGGACCGCTCGGCCGGATCTCCGGCGCGGCACTCGCCGATCCACGGACCGAGATCCTGCGTACGGACCTCGTCACCCACCTCCTCACGACCACGGAGCGTTACGACGCACTGTGCCTGGACATCGACAACGGTCCCGACTGGACCGTCACTCAGAGCAACGAAAACCTCTATTCACCCACCGGTCTCGCCGCCTGCCGCGCCCGCCTGACGCCCGGTGGAGTGCTCGCCGTATGGTCCGCGCAGCCGTCCTCCGAATTCGAGCGGGCCATGCGGAATGCCGGATTCCACGCAGTAAGGACCGAAGAAGTAGCGGTTGCCCGAGGTGTACCGGACGTGGTTCATCTCGCAGTCCGGAACGGCTGAACCCCCAGCCGGTACCCCTATCCTGGTCCCGCCGCGGGTCAGGCGGCACAAGTCCGCCGATCCGCCTCGTTCCCGCGGGTAACACCTTCGCGAAGGGCAACACCCTGCGTAGCCGAGAGGTGTCCTCTGCCTTTACGCTGCTGACCGGCACAAGGGATCACCGACGAAAATCCACAAGCGATAACCGTGCTCCGGGGGTATGGCCTCCGTGAGAACGGGCAGGGGCGGGGCGATGGAACAGACACACACCACCCACAACGGCGTCGCGGCCACCCCCGGGGCTCAGCGCCGGGTGCTGGTGGTCGAGGACGACGCGACAATCGTCGACGCCATTTCCGCCCGGCTGCGGGCCGAGGGCTTTCTGGTGCAGACCGCGCTGGACGGGCCGGCGGCCGTGGACGCGGCCGAGGCATGGCAGCCCGATCTGATGGTGCTCGACATCATGCTTCCCGGCTTCGACGGCCTGGAGGTCTGCCGTCGTGTGCAGGCCCAGCGCCCCGTGCCGGTACTGATGCTCACCGCGCGGGACGACGAGACCGACATGCTGGTCGGGCTCGGGGTCGGCGCCGACGACTACATGACCAAGCCGTTCTCCATGCGGGAACTGGCGGCGCGGGTCCACGTCCTGCTGCGCCGGGTCGAGCGGGCCGCACTGGCCGCCGTGACGCCGCGCAGCGGCATCCTGCGCCTCGGCGAGCTGGAGATCGACCACGCGCAGCGCCGCGTCAGGGTGCGCGCCGACGACGTCCACCTCACCCCGACCGAATTCGACCTGCTGGTCTGCCTGGCCAACACCCCCCGCGCGGTGCTGTCCCGCGAACAGCTGCTCGCCGAGGTCTGGGACTGGGCGGACGCCTCCGGGACCCGTACGGTCGACAGCCACATCAAGGCCCTGCGCCGGAAGATCGGCGCCGAGCGGATCCGTACCGTGCACGGCGTCGGCTACGCCCTGGAGACACCCGCGCCATGACGCGGCCCGGCTCCGGACTGCGGCCCTTCTCGATCAAGGCCAAGCTGGGCACGCTCGTGGTGGTGTCCGTGTTCATCACGACCGGGCTGCTGATCGTCGCCCTGCGGACCCGGACCGAATTCCGGTTCATCACGGTCTTCTCCGTGATCGCCACCCTGCTGATCACCCAGTTCGTGGCACACGGTCTGACCGCGCCGCTGGACGAGATGCGCGCCGTCGCGCGGTCGATCTCGCACGGCGACTACACGAGACGGGTGAGCGGCGCCGGGCGGCGGGACGAGCTCGGCGACCTGGCGCAGACGATCAACCGCATGGCGGACGATCTGGAGGCGGAGGACCGGCACCGCAAGGAGCTGGTGGCCAACGTCTCCCATGAGCTGCGCACACCGATCGCGGCGCTCAGAGCCGTCCTGGAGAACGTCGTGGACGGGGTGTCCGCCGCGGACCCCGAGACGATGCGGACGGCTCTGAAACAGACCGAACGCCTGGGGCGGCTGGTGGAGACCCTGCTGGACCTCTCCCGGCTGGACAACGGCGTGGTGACGCTCAAGGCGCGCCGCTTCGAGGTCTGGCCGTATCTGTCGGGCGTACTGAAGGAGGCGAATCTCGCCGCCGCTCAGCGCCGGCTCTCCTCCGGTTCCGGGAACCACTCCCGTACCGACGTCCATCTGCATCTCGATGTGTCGCCGCCCGAGTTGACGGCGTACGCGGACGCCGAACGCCTGCACCAGGTGGTCGCCAACCTGATCGACAACGCCGTGAAGCACAGCCCGCCGCACGGCCGGGTCACGGTGCTGGCGCGGCGCGGGGAGTACCCCGAGTCGCTGGAGCTGGAGGTCATCGACGAGGGCCCCGGCATTCCGGAAGCGGAGCGCCACCGGGTCTTCGAGCGCTTCAACCGCGGCCAGGCTCCGTCCCCGCACGGCCCGGGGAGCGACGGCGGCACGGGGCTCGGTCTCGCGATCGCCCGCTGGGCGGTGGATCTGCACGGCGGTCGCATCGGGGTGGCCGAATCCGCCCGTGGTTGCCGAATCCAGGTCACTCTTCCGGGCGTCACACCGATGCATGGTTGACCCGGCGTTCGAAGCGGAGGACCCCGTTCTCCCTCCCGGCCGGGAAAGAGATACGGTCCAGGGGGCCGCAGCATTGGCCTCGCATACCCGAAGAGCAGCGGAACCCTGCTTGTTTCCCGCCATTTCATGCGCCGAAACCCAACTTCCGATGTGATGTGCACGACGAAGAGCGGCCCGGCCTGCACGTAACGGCTCGGGGGGCGTAGCCTTGATTTCCGCTGTCCATCACCTTGTGAAGCGGAAGAGGGCGGTTGCCGCCGTGTCGTCTCAGTCCCCCAGTAACTCGAGCATCTCGACCGATCAAGAAGCAGGCTCCGGGTCCAACCCGGCCGCCGCGTTCGGCCCCAATGAGTGGCTCGTCGACGAGATCTACCAGCAGTACCTCCAGGACCCGAATTCGGTCGACCGCGCCTGGTGGGACTTCTTCGCCGACTACAAGCCGGGTACGTCCGGCACGGCGGACAAGCCCGTCCCCACATCCGCGGGAGCGGTGACCCCGGCTCCAGCCGCCACCGCCGCGAACAACACCCCTCCGGCGCAGGCCGCGGCACCGGCTCCGGCCGTGCCTCCGGCTGCCCCGGTCAAGCCCGCTGCCGCCGCTCCGGCGAAGGCTCCGGCTGCCCCCGCGAAGGCCGCGCCTGCGGCTGCGGCACCGGCCCCCGCGAAGGCGGACGCCCCGGCCGCGGCCCCCGCAGGCCCGGAGTACGTGACGCTGCGCGGCCCTTCGGCCGCCGTCGCGAAGAACATGAACGCCTCCCTGGAGCTGCCGACGGCCACGTCGGTCCGCGCCGTGCCGGTGAAGCTGCTCTTCGACAACCGCATCGTCATCAACAACCACCTGAAGCGGGCCCGCGGCGGGAAGATCTCCTTCACGCACCTCATCGGGTACGCGATGGTGCAGGCCCTCAAGGCCATGCCGTCGATGAACTACTCCTTCGCGGTGAAGGACGGCAAGCCGACCCTGGTCAAGCCGGAGCACATCAACCTCGGCCTGGCCATCGACCTGGTGAAGCCGAACGGCGACCGCCAGCTGGTCGTCGCGGCCATCAAGAAGGCCGAGACGCTCAACTTCTTCGAGTTCTGGCAGGCGTACGAGGACATCGTCCGCCGTGCCCGCGTCGGCAAGCTCGGCATGGACGACTTCTCCGGAGTCACCGCCTCGCTGACCAACCCCGGCGGCATCGGCACCGTCCACTCGGTGCCCCGCCTGATGCCCGGACAGGGCCTCATCATGGGCGTCGGCGCGATGGACTACCCGGCGGAGTTCCAGGGCACCTCGCAGGACACCCTGAACAAGCTGGGCATCTCGAAGGTCATGACCCTGACCTCGACGTACGACCACCGGGTCATCCAGGGTGCCGCGTCCGGCGAGTTCCTGCGTGTCCTGGCCCAGCTCCTGCTCGGCGAGAACGAGTTCTACGACGAGATCTTCAAGGCGCTGCGCATCCCCTACGAGCCGGTCCGCTGGCTCAAGGACATCGACGCCTCGCACGACGACGACGTCACCAAGGCCGCGCGGGTCTTCGAGCTGATCCACTCCTACCGGGTCCGCGGCCACGTCATGGCCGACACCGACCCGCTGGAGTACCGCCAGCGCAAGCACCCCGACCTGGACATCACCGAGCACGGCCTCACCCTGTGGGACCTGGAGCGGGACTTCGCGGTCGGCGGTTTCGCCGGCAAGACGATGATGAAGCTCCGCGACATCCTCGGCGTGCTGCGTGAGTCGTACTGCCGCACCACCGGCATCGAGTTCATGCACATCCAGGAGCCGAAGGAGCGCAAGTGGCTCCAGGACCGGGTGGAGCGCCCGCGCCCGGCTCCGGAGCGCGAGGAGCAGCTGCGGATCCTGCGCCGCCTCAACGCCGCCGAGGCGTTCGAGACGTTCCTGCAGACCAAGTACGTCGGCCAGAAGCGGTTCTCGCTGGAGGGCGGCGAGTCCGTCATCCCGCTGCTCGACGCGGTCATCGACTCCGCCGCCGAGGCCCGCCTCGACGAGGTCGTCATCGGCATGGCCCACCGCGGCCGGCTGAACGTCCTGGCGAACATCGTCGGCAAGTCGTACGCGCAGATCTTCCGCGAGTTCGAGGGCAACCTCGACCCGCGTTCGATGCACGGCTCCGGTGACGTCAAGTACCACCTGGGCGCCGAGGGCACCTTCACCGGCCTGGACGGCGAGCAGATCAAGGTCTCGCTGGCCGCCAACCCCTCGCACCTGGAGGCGGTCGACCCGGTCCTCGAGGGCATCGCCCGCGCCAAGCAGGACATCATCAACAAGGGCGGCACGGACTTCACGGTCCTGCCCGTCGCGCTCCACGGCGACGCGGCCTTCGCGGGCCAGGGCGTCGTCGCCGAGACGCTCAACATGTCGCAGCTGCGCGGCTACCGCACCGGCGGCACCGTGCACGTGGTGATCAACAACCAGGTCGGCTTCACCGCCGCCCCGGAGTCCTCGCGCTCCTCGATGTACGCCACCGACGTGGCGCGCATGATCGAGGCTCCGATCATCCACGTCAACGGCGACGACCCGGAGGCCGTGGTCCGCGTCGCGCGGCTCGCCTTCGAGTACCGGCAGACGTTCAACAAGGACGTCGTCATCGACCTCATCTGCTACCGCCGCCGCGGTCACAACGAGGGCGACAACCCGGAGTTCACCAACCCGCAGATGTACACCCTGATCGACAAGAAGCGCTCGGTGCGCAAGCTCTACACCGAGTCCCTCATCGGTCGCGGCGACATCACGCTGGAAGAGGCCGAGCAGGCGCTCCAGGACTTCCAGGGCCAGCTGGAGAAGGTGTTCGCGGAGGTCCGCGAGGCCACCTCGGCGCCGGCCCAGCCGCATGTCCCGGACGCGCAGGCGGAGTTCCCGGTCGCCGTGAACACCGCGGTGTCCTCGGAGGTCGTGAAGCTGGTCGCCGAGTCGCAGGTGAACATCCCCGACGGGATCACCGTCCACCCGCGTCTCCTGCCGCAGATGCAGCGCCGTGCCGCCTCCGTGGAGAACGGCACGATCGACTGGGGCATGGGCGAGACCCTGGCCATCGGCTCGCTGCTCATGGAGGGCACCCCGGTCCGGCTCGCCGGCCAGGACACCCGGCGCGGCACGTTCGGTCAGCGTCACGCCGTTCTCGTCGACCAGAAGACCGGCGAGGACTACACCCCGCTGCTCTACCTCACCGACGACCAGGCCCGCTACAACGTCTACGACTCGCTGCTCAGCGAGTACGCGGCGATGGGCTTCGAGTACGGCTACTCGCTGGCCCGCCCGGAGTCCCTGGTGATCTGGGAGGCCCAGTTCGGCGACTTCGTCAACGGCGCGCAGACCGTCGTGGACGAGTTCATCTCCTCCGCCGAGCAGAAGTGGGGCCAGACGTCCGGCGTCACCCTGCTGCTCCCGCACGGCTACGAGGGTCAGGGCCCGGACCACTCGTCCGCCCGCCCGGAGCGTTTCCTGCAGATGTGCGCGCAGGACAACATGACGGTCGCGATGCCCACGCTCCCGTCGAACTACTTCCACCTCCTGCGGTGGCAGGTGCACAACCCGCACCACAAGCCGCTGATCGTCTTCACCCCGAAGTCGATGCTCCGCCTCAAGGCGGCCGCGTCGAAGGCGGAGGAGTTCACCACCGGTGGCTTCCGCCCGGTCATCGGCGACGAGTCGGTCAAGGCCGAAGCGGTCCGCAAGGTCGTCTTCGTCTCCGGCAAGCTGTACTACGACCTGGACGCCGAGCGCGAGAAGCGCGGTGACACGGAGACGGCGATCATCCGGCTGGAGCGCCTGTACCCGCTGCCGGGTGCGGAGATCCAGGCCGAGATCGCCAAGTACCCGAACGCCGAGAAGTACCTCTGGGCCCAGGAGGAGCCGGCGAACCAGGGAGCGTGGCCGTTCATCGCGCTCAACCTGATCGACCACCTGGACCTGGCCGTCGGCGCCGATGTGCCGCACGGTGAGCGCCTGCGCCGCATCTCGCGTCCGCACGGCTCGTCCCCGGCGGTCGGCTCGGCCAAGCGCCACCAGGCCGAGCAGGCTCAGCTGGTCGCCGAGGTCTTCGAGGCCTGATCAGCGGCTGTACGTCACCGGAGGGCCCGGCCCCGCGAGTTGTTCGCGGGGGCGGGCTCTCCGGCTTTCCGGCCTCGTTATTCTGGTCGTATGTACTTCACGGACCGTGGCATCGAGGAACTGGAGAAGCGGCGCGGCGAGGAGGAGGTCACCTTCGAGTGGCTCGCCGAGCAGCTCCGTACGTTCGTCGACCTCAACCCCGACTTCGAGGTTCCCGTCGAGCGCCTGGCGACCTGGCTGGCCCGGCTGGACGACGACGAGGACGAGTAGTCACCGTCCGGGGCCTCCGCTTGCTCCGCCCGCTCCCCTGAAGCGGTTGTAGGCCAGCCCCAGCAGCCCCTGCACGAGGAGGACCAGGCCCGCGGTGATCCAGCCGCCGCTTCGCCGACGGGCACCCCACAGGGTCAGTGGCAGCCCTGTGGCGACCTGCGCGGCAGCCACCGCGCGGGCTCTCGGGCCGACCATCCAGGGACCGAGGCTGCCGCTCTCCACGGCGTCGAGTTCCACACGCACGGCATCGCGCCAGCCGCCCCATTCGATCTGTTCCGCTTCCGGATGGGCCCCGGCCACCGAGCGCAGCCGGTCGGCGGACTCGCCGGGCGTGAGACCGGGTGGCAGGGCCACCCCGGCCCGGGTGAGTACGGCGAGCAGTCCGCGCAGCCGGGCGTCGGCGTCCGTATCCGGGTCCGCGCGGGTGAGGGCCTCCAGCGCCTGGACGTCCAGGACGGGGTCGAGCCCCAGCCGGACGGCGGACGTCCGCATCGCTTCGTCCTCGGCGGCCGGGGTGCCGTCGGCGAGCCAGATGTAGCCGACCGGACGGCGGAAGCCGGAGGCGAGGGTGTAGCCGGACCGGTCGCCGTCCCACCACAGGGCGAGCACCGGCCAGGTGGAGCCCACCGCGAGGGCGGTGGCCCAGCCGCCGACGACGCGGTCGACCGGCTCGCCACCTCCGTCGGCCCCGCCGGACTCCACTCCCCCGCCGGCTCCGTGGCCGTCCCGCCGCCAGGGCTTCCCCTCGGGGACGAGCACGCTCCAGCCGTCCCCGGCGGGCACGAGCAGCATGCGCTCCCGCAGAAGATGGGCCACGGGCCGTACGGTCTCGGGGTCGGCCCGGCACAGGAGCAGGGCACCCACGGATGTCGCGGTCATGCCCCATACGCTAGGGCAATTTGCCCAGCTATGAACCATTTGAGGCTCTCGATCACCCTTCTACCGGCAGCCTGCCGACTCCCCTCTCGACTTCTCCTTGACTTCCCTCGACCGCGATATATCGTGTTACGGAGAAGACGCGATATGTTGCGTCTCGCCGCCCAGAGGGAGGTCAGACCATGCCTGAGTCGACGTGGACCGTCGCAGAGCCCCGGAAACTCGCCTTCGACGCCCCCGTGTCAGCACTCAACGTGCGCATCGTCAACGGCGTGATCAATGTCGTCGGCACCGACGAGCCGCACGCCCGGCTCGAGGTGTCCGCGATCGACGGACCGCCGCTGGTCGTGACGCTGGAGGGCGGCACCCTCACCGTCACCTACGAGGACCTGCCGTGGCAGGGCCTCCTCACCTGGCTCGACCACAGGGGCCCGCACCGTAGCGCTGCGGTCTCACTCGCCGTACCGGCCGACGCCACCGTGGAGGTCGGCGTGATCGGCGCCGAGGCGGTCGTCTCGGGGATCCGGGGACGGACCGATCTGCGGGGCATCTCCGGCGCCACCACCCTGGTGGGCCTCTCCGGTGTCGTCCGGGCCGAGACCGTGTCCGGCAGCCTGGAGGCCCAGACCGTCACCGGCGACCTCCGTTTCCAGTCCGTTTCGGGCGACCTGACGGTCGTCGAGGGCGCGGGCACCTCGGTCCGGGCGGAATCCGTCACCGGCCACATGGTGCTCGACCTCGACACCTCGCCGAGGCCGACGGACATCAGGCTGACCTCGGTCTCCGGCGAGATCGCCATCCGGCTGCCGCACCCGGCGGACGCGAAGGTCGAGGCGAACACCGCGAGCGGTAGCGTCTCCAACGCCTTCGAGGACCTGCGCGTAGGCGGCCAGTGGGGTGCGAAGAAGATCACCGGCACGCTGGGCGCGGGCACGGGCAGGCTGAAGGCGACCACCGTCTCGGGTTCGATCGCCCTGTTGCGCCGCCCACCCGCCCAGGACGGCGCACATGATGCCGAGCCGACCGGAAAGGTGCTCTGACATGGCCCCCGTATTCGCCCATGGCCGCCTGCGCCTGTACCTCCTCAAGCTGCTGGACGAGGCTCCCCGCCATGGATACGAGGTGATCCGGCTCCTGGAGGAGCGCTTCCAGGGGCTGTACGCGCCGTCGGCGGGCACCGTGTATCCGCGGCTGGCCAAGCTGGAGGCCGAGGGCCTGGTCACCCATGCCACCGAGGGCGGCCGCAAGGTCTACTCCATCACCGACGCCGGACGGGCCGAACTGGCCGGCCGCGGAGGAGAACTGGCCGATCTGGAGCTGGAGATCCGCGAGTCCGTCTCCGAACTGGCCGCAGAGATACGCGACGACGTGCGGGGCGCGGCCGGCCGGCTCCGCAGCGAGATGCGCGCGGCCGCCTCCGAGTCCCAGGGCACCTCCGACGCCGGCCGGAGCGGCTGGGACCCCGCCGGCCTGGGGGACAAGGAGGCGTGGCGCACGGCGAAGGAGGAACTGAGCAAGGCCAAGCAGGAATGGAAGGAACAGGCCCGCAGGGCGAAGGACGAGTCCCGCAGGGCCCGTGAGGACGCGGAGCGGGCCCGCCGCCAGGCCCAGGAGGCACACGAGAAGGCGCGGGAGCAGATGCAGAACGCCGCGCGTCAGGTCCAGGAGCACTTCGCCCGGGGGGACTGGCCCGCAGGCGTGCGGGACGGACTGGCCGAGATCACCGGCCAGCTCGGCGGCTTCGCCAGGACCGGCTCCTGGCCCTCGTACAGCCGTCCGGCACCTGAGGAGCCGGACATCGAGTGGGCCGCCGACACGACGGCCACCGGCGACCCGGCCCGCGACCTGGACCGGCTGCTGGACCGCTTCCGTGACGACATCCGTGACGCGGCCCGGGACCGCGGCGTCACCGAGGCCCAGCTCTCGGACGCCCGCCACCACCTGGCCACAGCCGCGACACACATCGGCTCGCTGCTGCGCGGGCCGGCCGACGAGGCGAAGGGCGCCTCCGGCAGGCCCTGATCCCACGCGGCGCGCGGGCGGTGCCACCCCGGCGAGCGGTGCCCACCCGGCCGGGTGGCACCGCCCGGGCGAGCGCGACCCGCCCGACGCCGCCCGGTCAGCTCGCCTGGGCCCGCCCCGCCCCTGCCCCCCCCGTATCCGTACAGCGCGCGCTCCACCGTCGCGTAGGTGGCGCCGTTCTCCGCGAGTACATCGGCGACGACTCCCGGGCAGGCGGTCAGAGCCAGCAGCAGGTGCTCCTCGCCGATGAAGCGGTCGCGTCGCCCGAGGGCGACCCGCAGGGACTTCTCCAGGATGCCCTCGGCGCCGCCCGTGAAGCGGTGGTCGTGACGGGCCGGTCCGCCTGCCTCGCCGTCTCGGGAGGCGCGAAGGCGCTGAGCGCCGCCGGGGCGTCGTCGGGCCGCCAGGGCCTCAACGACAGCCCTTCCGTCATCAGCAGCGCCTCGGCCGTCCTCACGGAGCGGTGAGGACGATCTTGCCGAACAGGTCTCCCGCGGCGAGCCGCTCGAAGCCCTCGCGGGCCCGGTCCAGCGGCAGCGTCCTGTCGATGACGGGCCGCACACCGGTTGCCGCGCAGAACGACAGCAGGTCTTCCAGTTCGTCCTTGGTGCCCATCGTGGAGCCGACGACCTTGAGTTCCAGGAAGAAGATCCGGGTCAGCTCGGCGTGCTGGGGCCGGTCACCGCTGGTGGCACCGGAGATGACCAGAGTGCCGCCGGGGCGCAGCGATTTGACCGAGTGGGACCAGGTCGCCGCTCCGACGGTCTCGATGACGGCGTCGACACGCTTCGGAAGCCGCGCGCCGGGCTCGTAGGCCTCGGCCGCCCCCAGTTCGACGGCCCGCTCGCGCTTGGCCTCGTCACGGCTGGTGGCGAACATCCGCAGCCCGGCGGCCTTGCCGAGCACGATCGCGGCGGTGGCCACACCTCCTCCCGCCCCCTGCACGAGAACGGAATCGCCGGGCCGCACACCGGCGTTGGTGAACAGCATCCGGTACGCCGTCAGCCAGGCGGTCGGCAGGCAGGCGGCCTGTTCGAAGGTGAGCTCCTTCGGCTTGGGCAGCACATTCCAGCTGGGGACGGTGACCTGCTCGGCGAAGGTGCCCTGGTAGCGCTCGGTGAGGATGGAGCGCGGCTCGTCCCGGCCGACGCCGTGACCGGTCTGGCCGATGACGGAGTGCAGGACGACCTCGTTTCCGTCCTGGTCGATCCCCGCGGCGTCGCAGCCGAGGATCATGGGCAGCTTGTCCTCGGCGAGGCCCACGCCGCGCAGGGACCAGAGGTCGTGATGATTGAGCGAAGCGGCCTTGACGCGGACGGTCGTCCACCCGGGTCGTGCCTCGGGTGCGGGGCGTTCCCCCAGCTCGAGCCCGTCGAGGGGCCGGTCACGGTCGATGCGGGCTGCGTAGGCGGCGAACATGGCGACGACGATAGGCCGCGACGTCATGTGACGTAACCGTTCGGGGGTGTGACACGCACCGCGCCGCACACGGCCGTCGTCATCTCACCCCGGTCCGGCGCGGAGCCCCGGTTTCGGGAAGAGGCTGGGTGGGGTGCGGACCCCGCGCAGCGGAGCCCGCACCCCACCCCCGCACGACGTCAGCGCCGCGCGACACCCTCCGCGCGGGCGGCCGCAGCCACCGCGGCGGTCACGGCGGGGGCGACGCGCTCGTCGAACGGTGACGGGATCACGTAATCCGCGGCCAGCTCGTCGCCGACGACATCCGCCAGCGCGTTCGCCGCGGCGATCTTCATGCCCTCGGTGATCCGGGAGGCCCGCACCTGCAGCGCGCCCGCGAAGATGCCGGGGAACGCCAGCACGTTGTTGATCTGGTTCGGGTAGTCCGACCGCCCGGTCGCCACCACGGCCGCGTACTTGTGCGCGACGTCGGGGTGGACCTCGGGGTTCGGGTTGGCCATGGCGAACACGAACGCGCCGGGCGCCATCGAGGCCACGGCCGGCTCGGGGACCGTACCGCCGGAGACCCCGATGAAGACGTCGGCGCCTGCCAGCGCGGTCTCCAGGGAGCCGGTGACGCCGGCCCGGTTCGTGAGCTCCGCCAGCTCGCGCTTGACGTCCGTGAGGTCCTCGCGGTCGGCGCTGACGATGCCCTTGCGGTCGGCGACGGCGACGTCACCGATGCCCGCCTCCAGCAGGAACTTCGCGATGGCCACACCCGCCGCGCCGGCGCCGGAGATGACGGCGCGCAGATCACCGAGCGTCCGGCCGGACAGCTTCGCCGCGTTCCGCAGTGCCGCGAGGGTCACCACGGCCGTGCCGTGCTGGTCGTCGTGGAAGACCGGGATGTCGAGACGCTCCTGGAGCTTGCGCTCGATCTCGAAGCACCGCGGCGCCGAGATGTCCTCCAGATTCACACCACCGAAGGACGGCGCCAGGCGCACGACGGTGTCGACGATCTCGTCCGCGTCCGTCGTGGCGAGCGCGATCGGCACCGCGTCGACCCCGCCGAACTGCTTGAAGAGAATCGCTTTGCCCTCCATCACCGGGAGGGAGGCCTCGGGACCGATGTCCCCCAGGCCGAGGACGGCGGTGCCGTCCGTCACGACGGCCACGACCTGCGACTTCCAGGTGTAGTCGTGGACGAGCTCGGGATTCTCGGCGATGGCGCTGCACACCTTGGCCACGCCGGGCGTGTACGCGAGGGACAGGTCGTCCTTGTCCCGGATCGGAACGGTGGCCTGCACGGCCATCTTCCCGCCGCGGTGGAGGGCGAAGGCCGGGTCGAAGGGCTCGTCCGCACTGCTGAGTCCTGCCGCATCGGCCGTGCCGTGCGTCTTGCTGTCGCTGCGAGGATTGACGATCTCCGCTGCCATTGTGTTGACCCCTTAAGTCTTCATCAGTTGAGGGTGGCCACTCCTGGTTGAGGAGGGGTGGGCGGGCACCGCGTACGTTCCCGGCACTGAGCGGTTGGCCCGCTCCGGCAGGGGAGACACATACGCGCGGGCGCGCCGCACACGCGCCCTGAGCCCCGGATGAGGGGTGTAAAGGTCTTTCTTACCGGACGGACCGGGCCTCTTACGAGTCGGTATCGACTCGGTGACATGACTCATAGCCGAATATCTGGACAAGTCCACCAAGGGCTACAAAGGCCGTCCGTAGGTCGAGACGCACCGGAGATTCTCCGGAGACGCACGCACTTTCCAAGAGAAGGTCCGGCCTTGCGTGCCGGCCCATTGAGGTTCGGGGGTCGCCCGTTACCCGATTTTGACATGGCCAGCCCCCTGATTGGGTGAGTCCGAATGGCAAGATGCCCTAATCACGCAAGGTGGCGACACTCGAAGGTGCGTGCGTGCCCACCTGACCAGCTTTCCCTCACCGCCGGAGGATTCCGATCATGACCGCAAGCACCCTCTGTCGTACGGCCGCGAAGTCCCGGATTGCCGCGGTCTGCGCAGTCGCGGTCGCCGGCACCCTGCTGCTGACCGCCTGCGGCGACCAGACCGACAGCGGTTCGACGAAGAAGGACGGGGCGGCTTCCGAGAACAGCGCTCCGCTCTTCGACAAGCTCCCGGAGAAGTACCAGAAGTCCGGTGTCATCAAGGTCGGCACGAATGCCGAGTACGCCCCGATGGAGTCCGTCGAGAACGGCAAGATCGTCGGTGTCGACCCCGACCTCGCAGAGGCCCTCGGCAAGCAGCTGGGTGTGACGTTCGAGTTCACCTCCGGCTCCTTCGACGGTCTCATCACCGCCCTCAACACCGGCCGCCACGACATCGCCATGTCGTCCATCACGGACAACAAGCAGCGCCAGGAGGGTCTGGACGACAAGGGCAAGAAGCTCGGCAAGGGCGTCGACTTCGTCGACTACTTCCTGGCCGGCACCGCCGTCTACACCAAGAAGGGCAACCCCGAGGGCATCAAGTCCATCGAGGACCTGTGCGGCAAGGTGGCGGCGGTCCAGCGCGGCACCACGTACGAAGAGGCCCTGAAGAAGCAGTCTGCGGCCTGCACGGACGCCGGCGAGAAGGCCGTCAAGATCGAGTCCTTCGAGAACGACACCGAGGCCCAGACCCGCGTGAAGTCGGGCGGCGCCGTCGCCGGCGTCAACGACTACCCGGTC
The DNA here is from genome assembly GCF_042871445.1 of Streptomyces sp. NPDC005794. Classification (NCBI taxonomy): domain Bacteria; kingdom Bacillati; phylum Actinomycetota; class Actinomycetes; order Kitasatosporales; family Streptomycetaceae; genus Streptomyces; species Streptomyces sp. NPDC005794. The sequence continues at coordinate 106,493 of NZ_JBIAIN010000003.1, read as the reverse complement.
GCGGTCGACCTGGCCCGCAAGGCCGGTGGCGGCAAGGACTTCGAGGTCGTCGGCGAACAGGTCGACGCCGGCCCGTTCGGCATCGCGGTGAACAAGGACAACACCGAACTGCGTGACGTGCTCAAGGAGGCCGTGGACGCGATCATCGCCGACGGCTCCTACCAGAAGGTGCTCGACAAGTGGGGTGCCGGCACCGGCGCGATCGACAAGGCCGCCATCAACGGCGGCAAGTGACCGGCGCACCACCGAAGGGCAGTCACCGTGACTGACAAGTTCGACAAGGTGCCCGGCGGCCCATCGACCGCCGCACCCGTCTCCAAGGCCACCACCGTCGCACCGGAGACCATCAGGGCCATTCCCGTCCGGCACTACGGCCGCTGGATCAGCGGCGTGGTCGTCATCGCCCTGCTCGCCGCCCTCGTGTACGCCTTCTCCCAGGGCGACATCCAGTGGCAGGCGGTCCGGGACAAGCTGTTCGACGACACCGTCCTGGCCGGGGCGGGCCGCACGCTGATGATCAGTGTGCTCGCCATGGTCCTCGGTGTGATCCTGGGCGTGGTGCTCGCCGTCATGCGGCTCTCCAGGAACCCGGTGACCAGCTGGGTCGCATGGCTGTACATCTGGTTCTTCCGCGGCACTCCGGTCTATGTGCAGCTGCTGCTCTGGTTCAACCTGGCCCTGATCTTCCCGGTCCTCAACATCCCGTTCATCTACAAGGACGAGATGACCGATGTGATGACCCCGTTCATGTGCGCCCTGCTGGGGCTCGCCCTCAACGAGGCCGCGTACATGGCGGAGATCGTCCGGGCCGGCATCCAGTCGGTGGACGAGGGCCAGACCGAGGCCTCGCACGCGCTCGGCATGACCCAGGCGAAGACCATGCGCCGCGTGGTCCTCCCGCAGGCCCTGCGGGTCATCATCCCGCCGACGGGCAACGAGTTCATCAACATGCTGAAGACCTCCTCCCTGGTCTACGCGGTCACCTACAACGAGCTGCTGCGCTCCACGTCGCAGATCGGCTCGACCTCGTACGCGGTGATGGAGATGCTCTTCGTCGCCTCGATCTGGTACATCGTGATGACCAGCGTGTTCAGCGTGGGCCAGTACTACCTGGAGCGTCGCTACGCCCGGGGCTCGCTGCGGAGCCTGCCGCTCACCCCGTTCCAGCGGGTCAAGGTCAGCCTCGCCTCCTTCAGCAACCGTCCTTCGGGGGGTGTCTCCGCATGACCGCCATGGTGAAGGCCGAGGGCGTACACAAGTCCTTCGGCCCGGCGCACATCCTCAAGGGCATCGACCTGGAGGTCGCCCCGCGTGAGGTCTTCTGTCTGATCGGGCCGTCAGGTTCCGGCAAGTCGACGTTCCTTCGGTGCATCAACCACCTGGAACAGATCAACGCCGGGCGGCTGTACGTCGACGGCGACCTGGTCGGCTACCGGCAGAAGGGCGACAAGCTCTACGAGCTCAAGGACAGCGAAGTCGCCCTGCAGCGCCGGGACATCGGCATGGTCTTCCAGCGCTTCAACCTGTTCCCGCACATGACGGCCCTCGAGAACGTCATGGAGGCGCCGATCCAGGTCAAGGGCGAGGCCAAGGCCGTCGCCCGGGCCCGCGCGGAGCAGCTGCTGGACCGGGTCGGTCTGTCGGACAAGGCGAAGAACTACCCCTCCCAGCTCTCCGGCGGACAGCAGCAGCGTGTGGCCATCGCCCGCGCCCTGGCCATGGAACCGAAGCTGATGCTCTTCGACGAGCCGACGTCGGCCCTCGACCCGGAGCTGGTCGGTGACGTCCTGGACGTCATGCGCGGCCTGGCCGAGGACGGCATGACGATGATCGTCGTCACGCACGAGATGGGCTTCGCCCGTGAGGTCGGCGACGCGCTGGTCTTCATGGACGACGGCGTCGTGGTCGAGTCCGGCCACCCGCGCGACGTCCTGACGAACCCGCAACACGACCGGACGAAGTCCTTCCTGTCGAAGGTGCTGTAACCGCGCACCGGAACGACAGCGTCGCGCAGCGCGAGGAGGGCGGTACGGACCCGGTCCGTACCGCCCTCCTCGCGTCCTCCCCCACCTCTCCGGCAGCACCTCGGGACGCAGCAGCAGGGTGCCCAGTTCCTTCTGGCTGATCAGCGGGGCCTCGAGCAGCGGGCCCTGGGACCGTTCGCCGAGGTAGCCGCTGCCGGCCCGCACGCCCAGCAGGGAGCCGTCCTTCAGCTCCAGCCGTCCGGTGAGCTCCCGGCCCCACCGGGGGGTGTCGTCCTGCCCCGCGTGCTCCATCGAGTCGCTGCAGGTCGTCAGGATGCCGCCGTCCGGGAGCTCCTCCCGTACGCCTCGATGTCGTCGAGCCGTCCGTGCCGCTTTCCGCCGAGTACCACCTTGACCGGCGTCGTCCGGACCAGGTCCTCGGCCTCGTGGCAGGGTGCAGGAGGGGAGGACCAAACAGGGCGAGGGACGGCCGGAGCCGCCCCTCGCCCTGCACACGCGCACGCCCTACTTCACCGCGAGCACCAGGCTGTCCGACGGCGAGGCCCAGACCGCGCGTGCCTCGCCGAAGCCGGCCTCGCGGAGGGTGCGGGCGTGCCACTCGACGGACGGCATGTCGCCGTCCGCGTGCTCGCCGTAGATCTCGAACCGCTCGGCGGTGGGCTCCCCGAGCACGGGGTCCTTCGCCGCCATGGCCCACCACTCCGCCCAGTCCACGGCTCCCGCGGCCCTGGCCCGGTCCATCGCCGCGTGCCGGTGCGCACGTTCGGCGGCGTTGATGCGGGGGGTGCCGGTGTCGATCATGTGGTCCGCGTTCATGAAGACCCCGCCTTCCCTGACCAGTGAGCCGATCTGCCCGTACAGCGCGGCGAGCGGCCCGCTGTGCAGCCAGTGCAGGGCGGTCGCGGTGAGCACGGCGTCGTAGGACGTGTGCGGAAGACGCTCGGTCCAGGCGGCGTCCTTCAGGTCGGCGGTCACGAAGCTGACACGGTCGTCTCCCTCGAAGGTGCCGCGCGCAATGGCGAGGAGCGCCGGGTCGAGGTCGACGCCGGTGCTGGTGGCGTCGGGGAACCGCTTGAGGAGGCGGTCCGTGATACTGCCCGTACCGCACGCCAGGTCGAGGACTCTCGGACGGGGCCCCACGACGGCCTCGACCATGTCCAGCATCACCCGGAACCGCTCCTCGCGATCCGGCATGTACCACTCCTGCTGCCGGTCCCAGCTCTCCTGCCAGGACTGCCAGTCGGTGCCCGTCGCCGTCACTCGTTCCTCCACCTTTTCCCGCATCCGTGAGACCTGCCCGTAAGACCCGTTGAACGCAACCACCCATTACCCTGGTCAGCACATCGACCATAGACCGACGCTGTAAGGACTACAAGTGGAACTGGCCTATTACTCGGACTACGCCGTGCGTCTGGTCAACACCGAGGAGCCGGCCCGCAACAAGGACTCCCTCACCACGGTGGAGTCCGTCCGTGCACTGTTCGGTGCCAACGCTCAGGCCGCCCGCCGTGCGGCGGACGCGGACGTGACCCGCTTCCGTTCGGTGCGGGGCCGGCTGCGCGCCGTCTTCGAGGCTGCCGACGGCGGCGACGAGACCCTCGCGGTCGATCTGCTCAACTCGCTGCTGCTGGAATTCCCGGTGAGCCCGCAGATCTCCGGCCATGACACCCGGGACGAGGACGGCAAACCGGACTGGCACATGCATCTCGCCGACCATCCGTCGAACGCGACGGCGGGCTTCGCCGCGATCGCGGCGATGGGCCTCGCCTTCCACCTCACCTCGCACGGCGTGGACCGGCTCGGCCTCTGCGAGGCGGCTCCGTGCCGCAACGCCTACCTCGACACCTCGACCAACCGCTCGCGGCGCTACTGCTCGGACCGCTGCGCCACCCGGGCCAACGTGGCGGCCTACCGGGCCCGCAAGCGCCTGGAGACGGAACGTCCGGGCGACACCCGGCGCACCGCGGACACCGCCCAGCCCAGCAGCGCGCGCACCGACCGCTGATCCTTCCTCAGCGGCCGGTAGCGGGCCCGGACCCGGGCCAGCACGAGCTCTTCGGGCACCGCCCCGTAGTCCGTGCTGTCCCCGCCCGCGTACGAGTTGTCGCCCAGCACCCACCAGCCGCCGTCGCGTCGCTCGGTGGCCCGCTTGACGACCAGCAGGTCCTGCTGGAACGGATGACGCAGGATCACCACGTCCCCCGGGCGCACCGGCGCCCCGCGCTGCACGAGCAGCCAGTCCCCGTGGTAGAGGGTGGGCACCATCGACGGCCCCGTCACCTCCACCACCTGGAACGGCCTGCGCGCCGTCCGTCCGCTCCACGGCTCCTGTGCCGGTTCCGGCATCTGTGGCACCTCCCGGGCCCATCCTCCAGTACACGGCTGCGCGCACCGCTCCGTATTTTCGGCCACCGGTCGCATCTCACCCCGGACTTTTGGCCTAAGCCCTAGGGGGCAGCCGCTAAAAGCGGCTTCCTACGGAGTAATGTCCCACCTGAGAAGACGATCACGAGGAAGGACAGCTCCATGCTTTCCCGCCTGTTTGCCCCCAAGGTGAAGGTCAGCGCCCACTGCGACCTGCCCTGCGGTGTGTACGACCCGGCCCAGGCCCGCATCGAGGCGGAGTCCGTCAAGGCCGTCCAGGAGAAGTACCAGGCCAACGAGGACGCGGACTTCCGCACGCGCGCCGTTCTGATCAAGGAACAGCGTGCCGAGCTCGCGAAGCACCACGTCTCGGTGCTCTGGAGCGACTACTTCAAGCCCCCGCACTTCGAGAAGTACCCGGAGCTGCACCAGCTGGTCAACGACACCCTGAAGGCGCTCTCCGCGGCCAAGGGTTCGAACGACCCGGCCACGGGCCAGAAGGCTCTGGACCTGATCGCCCAGATCGACACGATCTTCTGGGAGACCAAGAAGGCTTGATCTATGGTTAGGCCGTCTGACCTGCGATTTCGCTGGTCATGCCGCCTACCGGTCCGCACCCGGTCCGCAGGCCGCCGAGAACGGCGTCCATGACGGCCCGGGTGCGGTCTTCTTCCCCCGGCCACAGGTGCGCATAGATCCGCAACGTGATGACGGCGGACGCGTGGCCGAGGACCATCTGGACCTGCTTGACGCCCACCCCGCCTGCGATGAGCGCGGAGGCGTAGAAGTGCCGCAGGTCGTGGGTCACCGTGTGCGGCAGCGCGACGGGTTTGCGGCCCTCACGCCCGGCCGCCTCGTTCTCGGCCGCCTCGTTCTCCGCTGCTTGGAGCGCGCGACGAGTACAGTTCCATTCGGTCTTCCAGCGGCGGTAGTTCAGCGGCTCACCCCTCCTCCATCGTGAAGAGCCATTCCCTCGACGGCCTCGCGGCGAGATACCCGAGGAGCGCGTCGACGACGACCTCGCCGACCGGAACCGTACGCCGTGACTTGCCGGTCTTCGGCGGACCGATCAGACCGGACTGCAGCCGCCGGCGTTCGACATCGAAGTCCTGGACCGGATCCGGGTTCCCCGGCCCCTGGGCGGACGACCCCGGACACGGCCCGGCCACGTCAGCGGCGACAAGGCATACAGCTCCCGTCGAAACCGCCTCTACCTGCGAAGTCACCACATCAGGCACACCATCCCGGAACGGAAGGACAGCGGGCCAACCGGCGACGCAGGGGCAGAAAAAGCGGCAGACCCACCGGCTTCGACCGTGACCACCACCGGCGCCGCAACGAGGTCGAGCGGACCATCAACCGAATCAAGAACTCCCGCGCTGTCGCAACCCGGTACGACAAGAGGGCCTACGTCTTCCACGGCACCGTCACCGCAGCGGCAATCCGCTTATGGCTCCGCCCATGATCCGCCGAACAGTTCCTCATCCATGTGCACCGAGTCAGTTGCCAGTCGCCTTACGAGCATCGTGAGCCCGCCCCGCGATGATCGCGCCGATCACGACGGCCAGTACGTACACGGTGATGCTCGCGGCGAAGCCTCCTGGTAGCCAGCCCAGCAGACCGGCGTTGTCGTGGTCGACGAGTTGGCGGATTGCGCCCTGGGCTCCGATGACGAGCAGTGCCATGCCGAGCGCCTGGTAGAGGCCGTGTTTCATGGGATCCTCTCAGTCTGATCGCGGTTTACCATGCACTTGCACTGTAAACCGACAGTGCTCGGTTTTACAATGCGATCGCATGGTGAAACTGGCGAGGAAGGCGGCGGTACCGTGCCGAAGATCGTGAATCACGAAGCGCGCAGGACGCGCCTCGTCGAGGCCGTCTGGTCACTGGCCGTGCGCGGCGGCATCGAGCAGGTGTCGCTGCGTAAGGTCGCCGAGGAGGCGGGCGTCTCGATGGGCCAGATCCAGCACTACTACTCCTCGATGCAGGCCTTGATCCGCGACGCCCTCGACCGAGCCGTACGAGCCGTCAACGCCACCATCGAGAACGCTGTCAACGCCGCCGACACGACCAGTCCGGAGGCTGTTCTCCGCGCCTGCCTGCACGCCCTGATCAGCCCGGCCCAGGAAAGCGCTCGGCTGATGCGCTTCGCGCTGGCGGCCGCGGGTCGGGCAGTCTCCGATCCGACGATGGCCAAGGTCCTGGCGCCGGGCGACGACGAAATGCTCACCTTCACCGCCGGCCTCATTACGGCAGCCCGGGAAGAACGGGGCAGCAAGCCGCGCTGCGAGGAACGTGCCGACGCCGATATCTGCTGGTCCCTCGCCACCAGCCTCGGCGTGGACCTCGCCCTCGGCTACCGCACCCCAGAAGCCGCCGGCCGTCTCCTCGACCACCACATCGAGCAGGTCCTTCGCTAGGGCCTGTGCAGTGGACCTTGCTGGCCCCCCGCGCCCCTGTGCTGGTGGCACCGCCCGTGCCCACCGACAAGATCCGTCGGACAGGCCCTAGTACCACGATGTGGCACATCCTGAGCGGGCCATCCAGGCCGCGGTGGACGGAAGGAGGGCGTGGAGGCCCGCCGCGACGAAGGTGCCGCCGAACGGCCTGAAGTACGCAGACGAAGCCGCCGGTCCCGCGCCGAAGGACCGGAGCGACCTGGCGCGCAGCACGGACACGGTGAAGGAGAAGGCGATCCACTACGACTCGGATGATCCGAAGAAGGCTCAGGACTTTCCGGATGCCGAGTACCCCTGGATGCGAGACGCCAACAAGCCGGGATATCCCGTTACTTGGGCAACTGCAGCCACAGCACCGCCACCGTGGACCGCCGTCCGGACGGCGTCGAAGTCAGCGCGGCCCCGAAGCAGGCCGGCGGCCACGTGCCGCCGGAGCGGCTCGGGCTCAAGGACAGGGCCGCGGGCCAGTACGACTTCGTGGATGGCTACGACGACATCGTCCGTGGTCTCCAAGCGCGCGGGGAAGGCTCAAGAAGCGTTGTCTACATCAGTCGGCCCGACGGCTCGGACCATATTTTCAACGCCGTGAACACTCCACACGGCGTTACGTTCCTCGACGGCCAGAGCGGGACCCTGGGCGTGCTGGAGAGTAACGTCTCGCCCATCGCACACACCCCGTCTCGCAATGGAGCTCCCTGAATGGCAACCAAGGACGAAGCCGTGGAGGCGGCTGCTCGTTTCCTGATAAGCATCGCTTACCCGGACAGGCCGGATTCCGTGGTGATGCTCCCGGAGACTGCCATTCACTTCACCGACGGCTGGTCTGTCCGCTTCGACTTCAAGGAACACGTCGAAACTGGGGCCTTCATTGATGCCCCGTTCACCTCCGTGGTCGTGGTCCCCCACGACGGATCCGCGGCCCACTTCCCCCCGTCGCATCTCCCCGTGAGCGAGTACATGACTCTCCGCGCGGCAGGCGACTGGCCCCCAGCGAGGCGCTGACAGCATGATTTTCCCCAGAGCCCATCGCCTCGGCGAACCCGTCACGGACTAGAGCCTGTCCGGGCGATCACGGAATCCCGCCGCGCAGCCGCCGGGCTGACCTCTATGGGGCCGCCCGGTCTGACGACTCAGGAGTGACAGAGCAGGTCAAGGACGACGGCCTCGGCGTCGAGGTCGTCGAGATAGCAGTTGGCTTGTTCCCAGTGGCCATCTGTGTCCGCGTCCATCCACGCGCCATCGAGAGTGACCAGGGCGAAGCCGGGCACGGCGCACCGGACCGACCACAGCCGTGCTTCCTCGTGTTCCTGCGCGAAGTACGCGACCGGGTCGTTGAGCAGGAACGACGTGTCGAAGTGCGGATCTCCTGCGACGGCCCGCTGGGCCACGTCCTGCACCAGCGGCTGGGCCAGATACTCCTTCCTGGCGTCTGCCAGGGAGTACCTTTCAGGGTCGGCCTCGTGGCGAGCAAGGAAGTCGGCGAGCGGGCGGGCCGACGGGTGTATCGCGGTCAGCTCGGTCCAAGCGGCGAGCAGGGCGTCATGCGTGCGCGCCGCTCGTTTCCGCATGCCGTCGAAGTCGAGCAGACCCCGAGGCCCGCCATAGCATTCCAGCGGCCCGAGGGCATCGAGCTCGGCCTTCCTGCGCGGCACGGTTGAGGCCGTGACGAGCCTGCGGTCGCCGTCGTGCGGAGGCAACACGAGGTAGGCGTTTCCCGCGCTGGAGTGGATGGCCCACCAGTCCCAGTGGCCGACCGGATTCCATTCCTCGGTGAGGTTGGCGTTGTAGGGCGCCATGATGGCAGCTATGGCCTGGGGAACCTTCCGAGGCGAGGTCGGCGGCAGGCACACAGTGGCGAAGAACTTGGTCATGCCCGGGAGCGTAAGCCCTGGGTTTTGTCCGCCCATGTGACTGTCACGTCGGCGGATCGTTGTCTCGGCCATGAGACGGGGTGATCTGACAGATGCGGAGTGGGAGCGGCTGCGGCCGTTCCTGCCGGTGGGCAATGGCCGATGCGGTAGGTGGCGGGATCATCGGCAGGTGATCGACGTCCCTGGTCGTCACACGCGGCCAACGGGCCATGCCGGGACAGCCTGCGCCGCCGGGGCATCCGGCACACCATCCCGGAGAAAACCGAGAGCCAGGGGCGCCCGCCAGCGCAAAGGCTCACGCGGCGGACGGCCACCCGGCTTCGAACAAGCAGCGCTACACGATACGCAACACCGTCGAGCGGGCCATCAACAAGCTGAAACAGTCCCGGGCCGTGGCCACGCGATACGACAAGCGCGGCTACGTCTACCTCGGCACCGTCACCGCCGCAGCCCTCATCATCTGGCTCCGCACATGATCGACCGGACAGGCTCCAGGCGTTGCGATGTCGTGTACACCTGGCCGTACGCCAGCGGGCGTACCTTTGGGACGCGCGCATCGTGGCGCTGCTTGAGGTCGTAGCTGCGGCCGGGACGGGAGGCAAGAAGCCCGAGCAGGACTTGTGGGGTGCTCACGAAAGCGAATGTCATGTGCCGAAGACCGTGGGCATGAGCACGAGCCCGCCGCAGGCAACCGCAGAGCGTCTGCGCCTGCGAACTCGGCGCATACGAAAGCTGACTTCCTGGCGGCTCCTGCGGAAGCTCCGCTGCAGCACCACCCGGATCACCGCCGTCGTCCGTGCCGTCGATGCCCTCGGACTCGCCACCTGACCAAAGAGGGAAAGCCTCAGTTCGGGAAGTGGTCGCTTCCCGGGCAGGCTCCTGGTGCCGCCGACGTATCAGCTGCACGCTCGGGCCGCCCTGCTTCAGGATGGGCTTCCTGTTCCGTCATGATTGCGCGCCTCGGTGATGCAGTGGTGCAACCGGTTCCGCACGTCCCGCAGGTCCGCCATCTGCCGGTCGAGGCGGTCGAGTTCGGCCGCGAGCAGCTCCAGCAGCTCCTGTGACGCCTCACCGGAGTCAGCGAAGGGCAGCACCTCGCGGATGGTTCTGCTCGGCAAGCCCACGGAGTAGAGCTGCTGGATCAGCACGACCCGTTCGACGGCACCGGCCGGATACTGGCGCTGGCCACCCGGATTCCGGGTGGAGTACAGCAAGTCCTGCTGCTCGTAGTAGCGCAGCGCCCTGACGCTGAGGCCCGCCTTCGCGGCTACCTCCCCGATCCGCATCCCGACCTCCTGACGTGACTCCGCGTCTCGCTTGCACCTGACGTTGGCGTCAGGTTTTAGCGTAGTGGACACGGCGCGAACCATCCCGCGCGAATCCTGGAGCAAGCCTGTGACCAGCCTATCTCCCACTCATTTTTCAGTAACCCAGGAGAAATCAGCAATGTTCATCAGGAGCACGTCCGTGATCGCCGAGAACGCAGCGTGGTCGGCATGACCGACATCAACAAAACCGTCGTCGTCCTGGGCGCCACGGGGCAGCAGGGAGGCTCGGTCGCCGCTGCGCTGCGGGCCGACGGCTGGGGGGTGCGCGCGGTCGTGCGCGATCCGTCCGGTCACCGGGCCCGTTCCCTCTCCGCCTCCGGCGTCGAAACTGTCCGCGGTGACCTCGGGGATCCTGAGTCGCTCCGGGCGGCCTTCTCCGGCGCCCACGGTGTCTTCAGTGTCCAACCGAATTCCGGCCAGGTCGGCGCCGACGTGACCAATGAGGACGAGGTCAACTTCGGCACAGCGGTGGCGGACATCGCCGAGCGCTGCGGCGTCGCCCACCTCGTCTACAGTTCGGCGGTCACCGCGGGCTCGACAACGGGCGTCGACCATCTCGACACCAAGAACCGTATCGAGGCCCATCTTCGGAATCTGGACATCGCCGACACCATCATTCGACCCGCCACGTTCATGGAACTCCTGGTGACCCCCGAAATGGGTCTCGATCGGGGTGGACACCTGTCATTCCTGATGCGCCCCGACCAGGCCATGCAGTTCATCGCGGTACGCGACATCGGCCGCATCGTCGCCACGGTCTTCGGCTCACCCGATCGCTACGTCGGCCGCGTTATGGAGATTGCCGGTGACACTCTCACCGGCAAGGCCCTGGCCGAGCATCTGACCCGGGCCGCCGGCCGGTCGATCAGCTACAGCCGCCTGCCGACGACCCTGCCGGCACAGGGCGAGGTCCTCAGCAAGTTGGAAGCACTCGTCGACGACGGCAGGCTGGCGGGAAACGCGAACCTTGACGCGTTGCGCACGGAATTCCCCTTCCTGCTGCGCTTCGACCGCTGGCTGGCCGGCCCTGGTGCGGGCCTCCTCGATGAGGCGCTCTGTTCCACGGACGACACGGACATCGCTCCGCGCTGAACGAGGCCCTGAGAGTTTTCCGACCTCTGCGGGCGCGCCCGCCGCCAGGAACGCGGAACACGGTGGCGTCGTCTGAGCGTGGGCCGCCAGGCCCTGGTCGCTCCCGCCCACCTGCGGTGCCGCCCTGCCCACGCCCAGCTCGCTGCCGTTTTCGGGGTGGGCACCACCACGGCCCACCGGTGCAGCCGGGATGCCCTGCTCATCCCGGAAACCGGTCTCCTGGCCGGCTGCAAGCAGAGCCAGATCACGATCACAGAGCGGCTGCCGATCAGCCATACAACTCGCTCCACCCCGCATCGGACAAAGGGCCGGGCCGTCGATTCAACCCTGTGGTGGGGTGAACCAGCCGGCCCGGTGCTCCCAAACCTACGACGACACCACGCCCACTCACACGACGACGAGCCCATCCACGTGGAGCCAAAACAAGCGGGAATCCCGACTACCCCGACGGGACCGTCCGGGTGGCCAGCTCGAGCTTGAGCAGCTGGGCCGGCATCCCGGTGGCGTGAAACGGTTGTACAAACGCGAATTCCTCGGCCCCGCCGATGTCTCCGGCGGCCCCGAAAGCGGCGCCGACCGGCCGACCACGACCCTCGGCTGACCGCCCTAGGCCTCCGGCAGGAGGTGGCGGTAACTCTCCGGGTTCTCCTGGAGAAAGGCGGCCAGGCTCCGGGCCGGATGGCCCGTGAGGCGGGGGACGGCGTCCGAGACGGTCTCCAGCTCCCCTGCCGCGATCGCCTCGTACGACGTGACCCAGCCGGCCACTTCCCACTCCGGGGCGCCGTAGTGGGCACGGGAGGCGTAGGCCTCCTCCCCGGTCTCGGGCACGTAGCGGATCGCGCGGCCGGTACGCCGGCTCAGCTCAGCGGCCGCCTCGGCCAGGGTGAACGCCTCGGGGCCCGTGAGGTCGTACGTCGCGCCGTCATGATCGGTTCCCTCGTCCAGCAGGACGGCTGACGCCGCGTCCGCGATGTCCTCGTGGGAGACGGCCGAGACCCGCCCCTCACCGCCGGGACCGCGCAGAACGCCGTCGGGGCCCGTCATCGCGGGGATCGCCGCGAGGTACCAGCTGTCCCGCAGGAAGGTGTGGCGCACCCCGGTCATCCTGATGTGGGCCTCGGTGTGCCAGTGGTCGCGTGCGAAGGTGAACGTCGCGTCAGGTGCCGCGCCGAGGAACGACACGTACACGATGCGCTCGACGCCCGCGGCGAGGGCCGCGTCCACCGCCGTGGTGTGCTCCAGCACCCGGCCGGGACTCTCGTGCGCCGATACGAGGAACAGGGTGTGCGCGCCTTCCAGAGCGCGGCGCATGGCCTCGCCGTCGCCGTACGCGGCCGGGGGTGCGGCGGCCGCTCCGGGCAGCCGGGGCAACCGGGAGGGATCCCGGCCGAGGAGGCGCACGGGGACGCCCGTCCGGGCCAGCCGCGCGGCCACCCGGCCGCCGACCGCCCCGCTCGCGCCGGTCACTGCGACGAGAGAGCTGATCATCCCGTCTCACCCCGCTCCGGATCCGTGTGCCCGGCCCAGGGGCGCGCCTCCACGACCGCGCTCGCGGGCAACGGCCCGTAGATGTGCGGGAACTCCTCGCCTCCGGGCTCCATGGCCTCGTACCGGACGGGCGCCGGGAGCCGATCGGTATCGATGACCAGGACGACCAGGCCCTCGTCTTCGGACCCGTACAACGCCCTTGCCACGGCGGGGAGCTGATGGGGCAGCGAACAATGGATGAAGCCCTCCTCCCGGAGGGTGCGGCCCCGGGTGGACATCTCGTACGTCCCCGCTCTGCGGGCGGCCTCCCACAGAGGCTCTTCCGTGAGGTGCAGCAGTTGTTCGGTCATGGGGATCACGCTAAGGGCTGCCCGGCGCCGCGAGGAGTTTCGCCTCGGTTCGCGCGTCGAGACCGACGGCAGGCCGGTCGGGCCGGTGCGGGGCCGTGCCTCCCCGCTCACGCAGCCAGGCCCACGTATCGGCGACAGTCTCGCCGACGGGTCTGCAGCGCAGACCCGTGGCGTGCGCCTTGGTGACATCGCCTTGGTGCAGGCTGTCGTAGAGCTCTCCGGCGGGCAGCCAGACCGGCAGGTCCGTCCACGGCTCGACGCCTGCCGCGAGGAGCACCTCGGGGTCGGTCCAGCGCAGCCGGGCGCGGGAGCCGGTGACGCGGACGCAGGCGTCCAGGAGTTCGCCCATGGTCGTGTGCCCCGGCCGGCTCACCGTGTTGTACGCCCCGCCCAGGCCGTCCGCCGCGGCGTCCAGGAGCCAGTCCGCCAGGTCCCGGGCGTCGATGTACTGGAGCCGGGCATCCGGTGGCCCCGGCGCGATGACCGGCCCGCCCCGGGCCGTCCGTCCCAGCCACCACGGCAGACGGCCGATGTTCTCCCCCGGGCCGAGGATCAGCCCGGCCCGGGCCAGCAGCGCCCGGTCCCCGAAGGCGTCGAGCACCGCGAGCTCCCCGCCGCGCTTGGCCAGGGCGTACGGGACGTCCGCTCCGGCGTCCGGCGAGGCCCCGGCCACCAGTGGCCCGTCCTCCGGCAGCCCCGCCGGGGTGGGGTACGCGTACACGGACCTGCTGGAGACATAGCTGAAGTGCCCGGCTCTGCCTGACAGCAGCCGGGCTGCGTCCCGTACGGCGGAGGGCGCGCCGCTCCATGTGTCGACCACCAGGTCCCAGGTGCCGTGGGCCAGTGCCGCGAGCCCCGCCCCGCCCGTCGTCCGGTCACCGGTCAGCGTCCGGGCCCCGGCCGGTGCGGTGTGGCGGCCGCGGTGGAAGACGGTGACCTCCCACCCGCGGCCGAGAGCCGCGTCGGTGACCGCGCGTCCCACGAACTCCGTTCCGCCCAGCATCAAGAGCCTCATGCGGGGAGCGTGCCCTCCAGCGTGGAAGAGGCAAACGGGACCTCGCTGTCGGCAGAACGGGGAACTCTCCCGCTTCAGGACATGTGCGCGAGCGGGCTGCGGTGGCGCAGCAGCCACCGGTGGTACTCCTCGGCCCGCCGTGCCGCGTCACGGTAGGCCGTTTCCAGCTCCTCGTACACGGCGTCCATGTCCGCGCCCGGGCGCGAGACCAGCAGGAGCCGCACCGCGAGTGGGTCGCCACGCAGGGGGCGGATCGCCATGTCGTCGCGGGGGCCGGAAGTCGGCTGGCAGGGGGCGACCGCCTCACCGAGCACGACGAGGGAGGCCGCAGTGAGGTAATCGCCGTGCAGGACAGGCGGGTCGAGGCCCGCGGCGCCGAGGACCCGGCGCACCCCGTCCCATTCACCGTCCACCGAGGGGTCGACCATCCACCGGTCGTCCGCCAGGTCGCCGAGGTCCACCACCGGCTGTCCGGCCGCCGGGTGGTCCCGGGCCAGGGAGATGAACTGCGGTTCGCGTTCCACGAGTACGCGCTGGCTCAGTCCGTCCGGTACGGCGAGCGGGCAGCCTTCCACCTCATGGACGAAGGCGACGTCCAGCCGGCCGGCCGCCACCGCTCCCAGCAGCGCGCGGGCCGATACGTCGACCCGGAGCGAGATGTCGGCACCTGGCAGCCTCACCCGCAGTCCGCGCAGCCAGCCGCCGATGACCCGGCTCGCGGTGGATCCGATCCGAAGGCCGGGGCCGCCGGCCCGGGCGGCCTGGGCTTCCGCCATCGCGGCACCGACCAGGGTGGACATGCCGTCCACCAGGGGGCGGGCGCGGCTGAGGAGCGCCCGCCCCAGGAGAGTCGGCCGGCAGCCTGTCCTCTCGCGGCGGAACAACTCCGCGCCCATGGTCTTCTCTATCCGCTGGAGCTGGGTGGTCAAGGAAGGCTGGCTGACGCCCAGCCGCCGTGCCGCCTGGTGCAGGCTGCCCGTGTCGGCGATGGCGCAGAGCGCCCTGAGGTGCCTCACCTCGAGCTCCATGACGGGAGCGTATGGCTGTTCGTACGCCGAACACCAGATGCCCCAACCCCCACCAACCGGGCTGATTCAGGGGGTGTCGGGGCGCCCGGAACGTGGTGATCCTGTGTGCTTCCTGTCCGGCCGATAGGGCGGCGTTATCGCCGGTTGACATCATCCGCCCGGTCCCCGGCTGCCCCCACACTCTCTCCGTACCCCCCACCCGTTCCCCGTCCGGCCTCCGGACGGGGTTCTTCGGACAGGTAGGAGACACCCCCCATGAGACACCTCAGGACAGCTGTCATGTCGGCCGTGGCCGGGCTCGGACTCGCCGCCGCGTTGGGCACCGCCCCGGCGGTTGCCGCCGCTCCGTCACCCGCGTCCACGGCCACCGTGAACACGGCGCAGGCCGGCTACGCCGCGTACGCCGGCTCGGGCGAGAACGCCGCCGCGAACAGGGCGTTCTTCGACGCCGTCATGAAATCGGTCGCCGAGAAGCGGGCCGCGAACCCGGGCGCCCAGGCTGTCACGGTGGTCTACAGCACCACCAACGCCCCCAGCTTCCGCAGCCAGATAGCGAGCAGCACCAGCATCTGGAACAGCTCGGTCAGCAACGTCAAGCTGCAGGAGGGCTCGAACGCCGACTTCGACTACTACGAGGGCAATGACTCCCGGGGTTCGTACGCGAGCACGGACGGGCACGGCAGCGGCTACATCTTCCTCGACTACGCCCAGAACCAGCAGTACGACTCGACCCGGGTCACCGCCCATGAGACCGGGCACGTGCTGGGGCTGCCGGACCACTACACCGGACCGTGCAGCGAGCTCATGTCGGGTGGTGGCCCCGGCACGTCCTGCACGAACGCCCGTCCCGACGCGGCCGAGCGCTCGCAGGTGAACAGCCTCTGGCAGAACGGCCTCGCGGCCGCCCTCGCCACGTCCTGACGCCCCGGCACAGCCGGCACGTGCCCCCTGGCACCGGCGCCCGAACGCGGCTCAGGCGAGTTCGAGCGGGAAGGCGCCCCGGTGGCCCGTGCCGGCGCCGTGTGCCGGGCGCGGTTCGAACTCCCGGCAGCTCCATATCTCCTGGACGAATCCGGTGCGCCGGTCCCAGAGGCCGGCGACGTCGTCCCCGCCCGCCACGTCGCGGTAGGCGTCCTTCGCGCCACGGAAGCAGGCGAGTCCGCCGGACAGACCGCGGACCGGGGCCGGGAAGTAGTCGGAGAAGGCGCAGGCGATGCACGTCTGCAGATGCATGTCCGCAGGCAGGATCCGCTGGACCGTGGCCAGTGCGGCGGCGAAGTCGCCCTCGGCACGGTTCGACTCGTACACCGCACCGTCCAGATGGAGGGCGAGGTACAGATCCGGGTCCGCCCTGCGCAGGGACAACAGGCAGCTGAGCGTGGCCTGCCGGACCGTCCCGGACACGAGGACCGGGAGGGGGAGGTCCCACTCCAGCACACAGTCGTCGAGCACGCCGTCCACCAGGTCGAACAGCCCCTCCTGGACCGGCGCACCCGCCACCGGGCCCAGGCTGTCGAAGCTGGCGCCTTCGAAGTCCGTGCCCCGGATACGGATACGGAGCTGTTGTCCGTCCGTGGTGAGAATGACGGCCTCGGAACCCTGACGGTCCCGGTACCAGCCTGCCCACGACTCATCTGTCATGAGCAGGGACTGTAGCCCGTGCCCCTGAGCCGGCCCTGTGGCACCCTCCCCTTCCGTACCTCCGCAGGCCGGGCCCCGCTCATCCGGCCTGCGGCTCGCGCCACATGGGCCACATCGACGGGCCGTCAGAGAGGTCGACGGTCTGTCCCGTGAACGTGAACCCGAGGCGCTCGTAGAGATTTCGGCTGCCCCCACCAGTTCGGCCCGCTCGTTGTCGGGATCGGCCGTCTCCCGCATGAGCGCGGGGGTGTCGTCGTCCCCCTCCGGCACGCCCGCCGGCACGGAGAGCCAGAGGGCCGTCGCCGTACCGTCCTCCAGCAGGTCGACCCGGCCTCCGTCCAGCGTGACGTCGGCGAAGACCCCGAGGAACTTCCCGTGCACCGCGCGCCGGTGCTCCTCGTCGGGGAAGACCCAGCTGCTCACCGGATCCTCGTGGAACGCCTCTTCCAGGATCCGCACCACCTGATCCCTGTCCCGCTGGTCCGCCTGCCGTATGCGTACGCCCATGACCGGCCTCTTCCCTCGTCCCCCGCCCCCCGTCCCTCGTCCCTCGTCCCTCGTCCCTCGTCCCTCGTCCCTCGTCCCTGGTGATGATCCCGGCCGACTGGCCCCAACCGGCCGTCGGAATCCTAGGGTTGAGCTTTTCCACCGGTCACGCACGGGCCCGTTCAGTGCGTTCTGCGGGTGACGAATTCAGCCAGGGCCAGTAGCTCCCCGGCGCCGGCCGGCTCGGGCACCGCACGGGACAGGTGGTGGACGGCCCGGGCCATCCGGTCCGCCGCGGCACCCTGGGCCCAGTCGCGGCCGCCGGCCCGGTCGACCGCGTCGGCGGCACCCTTCACCTCCCCCGGGGTGTTCATGGCGCCCCGGTAGAGCGCGGCGAGCTCGGCGGCGGCCGGGGTGTCCGAAGTGAGCGCCGCGACCACCGGCAGGGACTTCTTGTGGGCGGTCAGGTCGGCCCCGACCGGTTTGCCCGTGCGGGCCGTGTCCCCCCAGATGCCGATCAGGTCGTCGATGAGCTGGAAGGCGAGACCCGATTCCCGGCCGAAGCCGTCCATGGCGCGGACGGCCCGCTCCCCCGCTCCGGCATAGAGCGCGCCCAGAGCGCAGGCACAGCCGAGCAGGGCGCCCGTCTTGGCCATGGCCATGGCCAGGCACTCGTCCAGTGTGACGTCGTCAGGGTTGCGGTCCTCGAGAGCGCAGTCGGCCTGCTGTCCCGCGCAGAGTTCGATGACGCAGGTGGAGAGCCGCACCGCGGCCTGCGCGGACGCCGGGTGCGGGTCGTCCGCCAGCAGCCGCAGGGCGAGGGACAGCATGGCGTCGCCCGTGATGACGGCGTCCGGCACGCCGAACACCGCCCAGGCCGTGGGCCGGTGCCGACGGGTCGTGTCCTCGTCGATGACATCGTCGTGGAGCAGGGTGAAGTTGTGGGCGAGTTCCACGGCGACGGCCGCCCGCATCGCCGCCTCCGGGTCCCCGCCCAGCGCGCGGCCGGCGGCCAGGACGAGCGCCGGTCTGATGGCTTTGCCGGCCCGCCCGGAGGTGGGACTCCCGTCGGCGTTCTGCCAGCCGAAGTGGTACAGGGCGACCCTGCGGATCGCCCCGGGCAGCGTTTCGACGACTGCCCGGAGGTGCGGGTCGACGGCGCTACGGGTGTGCTCCAGGAGCTCGGCGGCCTTACGCCCCTCCATCGCGGCGTCCGTACTGGTCATGGTCACGGTCACTCCTTCCGGGCGCCCGGGGCACCTTGGTCGCGGCCTCGGCCTGCCGGGGCCCGGGCGGCTGCCGCCCGGGCCCCGGGGGCGTCACCGCCAGCGGCTCACCTCTACGTTCTCCAGGACGCCGAGCGCGTCCGGCACCAGCACGGCGGCGGAGTAGTACGCCGTGACGAGGTACGAGATGATCGCCTGCTCGTCGATGCCCATGAAACGGACCGAGAGGCTGGGCTCGATCTCGTCCGGGATGCCGGTCTGTTGGAGCCCGATGACGCCCTGGTCCGCCTCGCCGGTCCTCATGCAGATGATCGAGGTGGTGCGGGCGTCGGTGACGGGGATCTTGTTGCACGGGAAGATCGGCACTCCCCGCCAGGCGGGCACGTGGTGTCCCCCGACCTCGACGCTCTCCGGCACCAGGCCGCGCCTGTTGCATTCCCGGCCGAACGCGGCGATGGCCCGTGGATGGGCGAGGAACAGCTTCGATCCCCGCCGGCGCGACAGGAGCTCGTCCATGTCGTCGGGGCCGGGCGCCCCGTCGTGGGGCTGGAGCCGCTGTCCGTAGTCGCAGTTGTTGAGCAGGCCGAACTCCCGGTTGTTGATGAGCTCGTGTTCCTGCCGCTCACGCAGCGCCTCGACCGTGAGCCGCAACTGCTGCTCGGTCTGGTTCATCGGCTGGTTGTAGAGGTCGGCGACCCTGCTGTGGACCTTCAGCACGGTCTGGGCGACGCTCAGCTCGTATTCACGGGGAGCCGCCTCGTAGTCGACGAAGGTGTGCGGGACGACGCTCTCGCCCACATGGCCCGCCGACAGGGCGATCTCCGCCTCGCCGTAGCGGTTGGTCCGCTGGTGCGGGATGGCGAGGAGCCCGGCGAGATGGTCGCGGAGCGAGTCCGCGCGGGCCGCGAGGTTGAGCACGTCCGACCGACGCAGGGTCAGCAGCGTGCAGGCAGTCACCGCACGGACCGTGTACGCCCAGGTCGCGTCACCGTCGACCAGGGCATGGTCACCGAAATAGGCGCCGTCGGCGAGAACTCCGAGCACCGTCTCATCGCCGTACGGCCCCGCGCCGACCTTCTCGATCTTCCCGTGTGCCAGCAGATGGACACGGTCCGCCGCGTCGCCCGACGCGGCGAGCACCTCGCCGGCCGCGACGTCGCGCTGTTCACACCTGCGCGCCAGCTCGGCCAGTACCTCCTCGTCACCGAAATCGCGCAGGGCGGGAAGTTCGCCGAGCTCGGCGGGGATGACCGTGACTTGGTCGCCCGTCTGGACAAAAGTCACCCGGCCGTCTCCGACCGAATAGCTCAGCCGGCGGTTCACCCGGTATGTACCGCCCTGCACCTGCACCCAGGGCAGCATGCGCAGCAGCCACCGCGAGGTGATCTCCTGCATCTGCGGGGCGGACTTGGTCGTGGTCGCGAGGTTCCGCGCAGCCGCCGTGCCGAGACTCTGCTGCTGCGGCGGCTGCGTGTCGCGAACCTCTTCACCAACGGACATCCGACATCCTCTCGATCATGGGCTGACCTGCGAGAAGAAGCCTTGCAGCCGGGGACACCATGCGCTATTACACAAAAGAGTGTGACTATTCAGGCTTGGAGCGGGAACGTTGCCCGCACGGGCCCTCGCGGCCGACGGTCGGGCGGTCGCCGTGCACCACCGGCTCGACCTCCACGCGTCCGGGCTCGAGGAGTTCCCGCCCGGCATCGAACGGAAGGGCGATTCCCCCCGTCCGGCTCGGCCACTCGAGGAGCCTGCCGGTGCGTGCCGCCACGGTCACAGGTGCGGTCGAGTCGCACCCGCCGGCTCACCGAACTGGTCCGGGGGCACACGGCGGCGGGCACGTCGTCAAGCTCACCGGCGCAGCCTCGATGCCGGCGGCGAGCAGGCGCTCGCGGCGGCAGCTCGCCATCGTGCTCAGCGAACCGCTGCGGTGGGAACGGCTGCCGGAGCCGTCAGCTCGCCAGCGGTGCTCCCGAGACGACGACCTTGCCCGGGTTGAGGATGCCGTGCGGGTCGAGGGCCGCCTTGACGGCTCGCTGCATGGCGAGGTTGACCGGGCCGACCTCGCGGTCCATGCCGCCCATCTTCAGCAGGCCGACGCCGTGTTCGCCGGTGACGGTGCCGCCGAAGGAGATCGCCGCGTCGAGGATGTCCTCGAAGGCGAGCTGGGCACGGGCCCTGGCCGCGTCGTCACCAGGTTCGGTGATGATCAGGGGGTGGAGGTTGCCGTCGCCCGCGTGTGCGATGTTGGCGATGAGGACGTCGTGTTCACCGGCGATCTCCTCGATGCGCGCCAGCATCTGCGGCACCCGGGACCGCGGCACGACCACGTCCTCGGTGAGCACCGGTCCCAGCCGCTCCAGCGCCGGGTACGCCAGTCGGCGTGCCTGGAACAGGGCGTCCGCCTCCGCCTGGTCGGTGGAGACCTCGGCCCAGGCGGCGCCGGCGTCCGCGAAACAGGCCCGTACGGCCTCGGCCTCGGCGTCGCCGGCGGCTCCCGGCGTGTCCACGCGGCCGAGCAGGATCGCGTCCGCGTCCGCCGACAGGCCCATGTTCTTCCACTCGTCGACGGCCTTCAGGCAGTGCCGGTCCAGGAGTTCGAGCGCCGAGGGCACGATGCCCGCCGCCGTCACCCGGCTCACCGCGTCGCCGGCCGCGACGACGGAGTCGAAGAAGCCGGCCACCGTACGCTCCGCGGGCCGCGCGCCGCGCAGCTTCACGGTGATCTCGGTGATCACGCCGAGGGTGCCCTCGGAGCCGACGAACAGGCCGCACAGGTCGTACCCGGCAACCCCCTTGGCGGTCTGCCGGCCCACCCGCACGATCTCGCCGAGGCCGTTGACCACTTCGAGCCCGAGCACGTAGTCGCGGGTCACGCCGTACTTGACGCAGCACATGCCCCCCGCGTTGGTGGCCGTGTTGCCGCCGATGGTGGACCAGGGGGAGCTCGCGGGGTCCGGCGGGTACCAGAGGCCCTGCTCGGCGCACGCGGCGCGCAGGTCGTCGTTGACGACGCCCGGCTGGACGACGGCGAGGCGCTCCACCGGGTCGATGCGCAGGATCCGGCTCATGTCCTCGAAGGAGAGGACGACGGCACCGTCCACCGCGTTGGCCCCGCCCGAGAGACCCGTGCCGGCGCCGCGCGGGATCACCGGGATCCGGTGCTCGACGCAGTACGCGACGACAGCCCGCACCTCATCGGTGTCCTGGGGCCGCACGACGGCGAGGGGCAGCCCTGCCGGGGCCCACTCCGCCTCGTCGTGCGCGTAACGGCCCAGGCTGTCCGGGTCGGTGATGACCTTGCTCGCCGGTATCCCGTCGGCTGCGTTCGGCTTCGGCACGGCCGCTGACCACCTCTCTTGCCCATGCGCACCCCCCATCCGTCGCGGGGCCGCACCCACCATGATGACGCGCCCCCTCGGACCGAGGACGGCCGACCTGACTCGCACCTGGTACGAGCAGCAGCGGAGCCCGGTCGGACGGCCGAGCGCACCGGCACGGTCGACCTGAGCGGCCTTCCGGTCACCCCGGGCACCCACGCCAACCTCTGCGGCCCGCCGCCCTTCATGCGCGCCGTCCGCTCACAGCTGCTGGACAAGAGGGTGGCGTCGGCCGACATCCGCTACGAGGTGTTCGGCCCCGATCTGTGACTCGCCAGGACTGAGCACGGCCTGGGACTCGCAGCTGTCCGGATCCGAATCGCACACGGTGCGAACAGCGCCCGGGCGGGTTTGCCGGAGTCTCACATTCCGGTAAAAGCGCTGTACGGACACACTCCCCCACCGATGAAGGAGACGGCCATGTCCTCACCCATGTCCGCGAGCAACTTCCTCAAGGCCCTCAAGGACGAAGGGCTCACCGTCGTCCAGGTGGGCGACTGGCGTACGCACAACCGCAACCACAAGGGCCCCTGGGGGCCGGTGCACGGCGTGATGCTCCACCACACCGTCACGAAGGGCACGGCCCGCACCGTCGAGATCTGCCGCGACGGCCACGCGGGACTGCCGGGCCCCCTCTGCCACGGCGTGATCGCCAAGGACGGCCGGATCCATCTGGTCGGCTACGGCCGCGCCAACCACGCCGGCCTCGGCGACGACGACGTCCTGCGCGCCGTCGTCGCCGAGAAGCGCCTGCCGTCGGACAACGAGTCCAACACCGACGGGAACCGTCACTTCTACGGCTTCGAGTGCGAGAACCTCGGCGACGGGAAGGACCCGTGGCCCGCCGTCCAGCTCGAGGCCGTCGAGAAGGCCGCGGCGGCGGTCTGCCGCTTCCACGGCTGGGACGCGCCCTCGGTCGTCGGCCACCGGGAGTGGCAGCCCGGCAAGGTCGACCCGCGCGGCTTCTCGATGACGGGCATGCGCAACCGGATCCATGACCGGCTGAAGTAGGACGCCACGGGGCGGCGGACAATGAAGGCATGGACGACGAAGCGCCCGACCTCTCCCGGCTGCAGCCGGTGCTCCCCTCCCCCCTGCAGCCAGCCGAGGACGAGCGCTTCGCGCGCCACGGCGTGACGCTGCTGCTCAAGCGCGACGATCTGATCCACCCGGACCTGCCGGGCAACAAGTGGCGCAAACTCGCCCTCAATCTCCGGGCCGCCGGCGGCCGGACCGTACTGACCTTCGGCGGGGCCTACTCGAACCACCTGCGGGCCACGGCCGCAGCCGGGCGCCTGCTGGGTTTCCCCACCGTCGGTGTCGTGCGGGGCGACGAGCTGGCCCACCGCCCGCTGAACCCCTCGCTCACGCGGTGCGCGGCCGACGGCATGCGACTGCACTTCGTGGACCGCGCCACCTACCGCGCGAAGACCGCGCCCGAGGTCCTGGAAGGCCTTCTGAGCCTCTTCGGGGAGTGTGTGGTCATCCCGGAGGGCGGCAGCAACGCGCTCGCCGTACAGGGCTGCACAGAGCTCGGCCGCGAACTGCGCGGCCCGGCCGGCACCGTGGCGGTCGCCTGCGGCACCGGAGGCACCCTCGCGGGGCTGGCCACCGGACTCGGCCCCGGGCAGCGCGCCCTGGGCGTCCCCGTCCTGCGCGGCGGATTCCTGGGAGCGGCGGTACGCGATCTGCAGCGGGAGGCGTTCGGCGCCCCCGGCGGACGGTGGTCCCTGGACGAACGCTTCCACTTCGGTGGGTACGCCCGTACGACACCGGAACTGCACGCCTTCGCCGACGACTTCGAGGACCGGCACGGCCTGCCCGTCGAGCGGCTCTATGTGGCCAAACTCCTGTACGGGCTGACCGTGCTGGCCGGGGAGGGCGCCTTCGCCCCGGGGTCCACGGTCACCGCGGTCATCACCGGGCGCCCCTGAGACCCCCGGGCCACGAGGCCTCAGGGGGCACGCTCACACGCCGTCCGTCTCCCGGTAGGCCGCTGCCTCCTCCAGGTCCAGCCGCCGCAGCAGGGCACGCAGCATCTCGTCGTCGATCCGCCGTTCGTCCCTGAGACGTACGAAGACCTCGCGCTCGGCGGCGATCATGTCCCTCGCCAGCCGCCGGTAGGTGTCGTCCGCCGACTCCCCGGTGACCGGATTGGCCGCCCCGAGCCTTTCCCACACGGCGTTGCGCCGCCGTTCCATCACGGCGCGCAGCCGCTGCGTGAGGGGGTCGGGCAGCGCGTTGCGCGGATCTTCCAGCAAGGCCTCCAGTCGCGCGTCCGCAGCCGTGGACGCCTCGTTCTGCGCCTGCGCCTCGGCCAGCGTCTCGGCGCGCGCGCTGCGCCCCGGGAGCTTCAGCACGCGCACCAGGAGGGGCAGGCTCAGACCCTGGACGACCAGCGTCCCGATGACGGTCGTGAAGGTCAGGAAAAGGACCAGGTTGCGCGCGGGGAAGCCCTCCCCGTCGTGCGTGACCATGGGGATGGAGAAGGCGATGGCGAGCGAGACGACGCCCCTCATCCCCGCCCAGCCGACGATCAGGGGAGAGGTCCAGGAGGTTGCCCCCTCGCGCTCCCTGATGCGCGGGGAGAGCCAGGGCGGCAGGTAGGTCGCCGGGTACACCCAGACGAAGCGCACCACGACCACGGCCACGAACACCAGGACCGCGTAGCCGAAGGCCTCGGCCACGCCGTACGCGCCGAGGCCCCTGAGCACGAAGGGCAACTGCAGGCCGATGAGCGCGAAGACCGCGGACTCCAGGACGAACGCGACCATCTTCCAGACCGCCGCCTCCTGGAGCCGGGTCGCGAAGTCGACCTGCCAGGAGCGGTGCCCCAGGTAGAGCGCGACGACGACCACGGCGAGCACCCCGGAGGCGTGCACCCGCTCCGCCGCCGCGTAGGCGACGAAGGGGATCAGCAGCGACAGGGTGTTCTGGAGCAGCGCCTCCTTGAGGTGCGTCCGCAGCCAGTGCAGCGGCACCATGAGCAGCAGGCCGACGACGACGCCGCCGACCGACGCCAGCACGAACTCGCCGATTCCGGCGCCCCAGCTCATGCCTGCGCCGACGGCTGCGGCGAGGGCCACCTTGAAGGCGGTGATCGCGGTGGCGTCGTTCACCAGGGACTCGCCCTGGAGGATCGTGGTGACCCTGGCGGGCAGGCCCACCCTGCGGGCGATCGCGGCGGCCGTGACGGCGTCCGGCGGGGCGACCACCGCGCCGAGCACCAGTGCGGCGGTGAGCGGCAGATCCGGCACGAGGAGATGGGCCAGCCATCCCACGGCGACCGTCGCGAAGAGCACGTATCCGACGGAGAGCAGCGCGACCGGCCGCAGATTGGCCCGCAGGTCGAGGTACGAGCTGTCGACCGCCGCCGTGTACAGCAACGGCGGCAGCAGCAGGGGCAGCACGATGTGCGCGTCCAGCGTGTAGTCCGGCACTCCCGGCAGGTACGAGGCCAGCAGTCCGGCCGCGACCAGCAGCAGGGGTGCGGGCACGGGTGTCCGGCGGGCGGCCCCCGCGACCGCCGCGCTCGCCGCGACGAGTGCCACCAGCTGCAATGCGTCCATCTCATCGTCCTCACATCCGACGTAACGTGGCCATCATGAGTGAGTGCCTCCACGTAGCCGAACTGCCGCGCCCCGAGCCCGCCCCGCTCGGCGACACCTGCCCGGAGTGTCTGGCGGCCGGCACCCATCCCGTGCAGCTGCGGCTCTGCCTCGTCTGCGGACACGTCGGATGCTGCGATTCCTCGCCGCTGAAGCACGCGACGGCACACCACGAGGCGACCGGCCACCCGGTGATGCGCAGCTTCGAATGCGCGGAGAGCTGGCGCTGGTGCTTCGTGGACGGTTCGATCGTCTGACGTCTGGGTACGTCAAACCGGCGCCGGTTCTTCGCAATTGACCGCCGCAGACCCCTAGCCACTGTGCGTACTCATATGCTTACCATGAGTAATCATGAGGTTGCGGTCTCGGCGACACGGCATCATGGGTCGCGACAGCGTCGACGAACCACAAGAACCGACGACGGACCGCACGGCCCCGGGCACTCGTCCCGGAGCCTCGAACGAGTTTGTGCCACCTTGGAGGTGAGGGTGTCCCAGATCGCAGGCGAGCCCGGGAACCAGGACTTCGTAGAGGTCCGGCTGCCCGCTGCGGGTGCCTACCTGTCGGTGCTGCGTACGGCCACGGCCGGCCTCGCAGCGCGCTTGGACTTCACTCTCGACGAGATCGAGGATCTTCGCATCGCGGTCGACGAGGCCTGCGCGATCCTGCTTCAGCAGGCCGTGCCGGGCTCCGTCCTCAGCTGCGTCTTCCGACTCGTCGACGATTCTCTCGAGGTGACCGTCTCGGCGCCCACGACGGACGGCCGCGCCCCTGAGCGCGACACCTTCGCCTGGACGGTGCTCTCCGCACTGGCCGGCAAGGTCGACTCCACGGTCGCGGACGACCGCACGGTCAGCATCAGCCTCTACAAGCAGCGCGGCGCGGGACCCGGGCCGGCGTGAGCGACGGGAACGGGGACGGTCCTGTGCGGGACGAAACGATCCGGTCGGGGGCGGTGCGCCCGGCAGCCCTCCCGGAGCAGCAGGCCCGGCCGCACCCGGAAGACGGGGCGGACGGCGCGCAGGGCCGTCCGGCCGCGGTGGAGCATTCGCAGGCGGAGCGGGCGGGCCAGATGAGCGAGCACGGGCACCACGATCCACACGACCGCAGCGGGGCACGGGCACTCTTCATCGAGCTCCGGGAGCTTCCCGACGGCTCGGTGGAGAAGGCCGAGCTGCGCAACCGACTGGTGCGGATGCACCTGCCGCTCGTGGAGCACCTGGCCCGCAGGTTCCGCAACCGCGGCGAGCCGCTGGACGACCTGACCCAGGTCGCCACCATCGGCCTGATCAAGTCGGTGGACCGGTTCGACCCGGACCGCGGCGTGGAGTTCTCGACGTACGCGACTCCGACGGTCGTAGGCGAGATCAAGCGCCACTTCCGGGACAAGGGCTGGGCGGTGCGGGTCCCCCGGCGCCTCCAGGAGCTCCGGCTGTCGCTGACCACGGCCACCGCCGAGCTCTCCCAGCAGCACGGCCGCTCCCCCACCGTGCACGAATTGGCGGAGCGCCTGGGCATCTCCGAGGAGGAGGTCCTGGAGGGGCTGGAGTCGGCCAACGCCTACAGCACGCTCTCGCTGGACGTCCCGGACACGGACGACGAGTCGCCGGCGGTCGCGGACACACTGGGCTCCGAGGACGAGGCACTGGAGGGCGTCGAGTACCGCGAGTCGCTCAAACCGCTGCTGGAGGACCTCCCGCCGCGCGAGAAGCGGATCCTGCTGCTGCGCTTCTTCGGCAACATGACCCAGTCCCAGATCGCGCAGGAGGTCGGCATCTCCCAGATGCACGTCTCCCGCCTCCTGGCCCGCACCCTCGCGCAGCTGCGCGAGCGGCTGCTGGTGGAGGAGTAGAGCCGGGCGGGGAGCTGCACCAGGTCAGGCGTCCGGGGTCGTCCGCGGCCCCCGGATGCCCAGCGCCTTCGTGGTCGCGGGGTCGACCACCAGGACGAGCCCCGTCACGGCGACCACGGCCAGGACGATGCCCGCGGGAATCAGGGCCCCCTGGGACCGCAGCAGCGTCCAGGCCACCGGCAGCGCCATCAGCTGGGTGATGAGCGCGGGACCACGGCTCCAGCTGCGCCGCCGCAGCAGTCCACGGGCGGCGAACAGCGGGATCAGGCCGAGCGCCACCAGCGTGAGTCCGCCCATTTCGGCCTGCTGGATGCTGTCCGGCCGCCCGAAGAGCCCGACGGTCAGCAGGTAGATCCCGCCGATGACGAGCGCCGCGCCTTCGAGCGCGTTGAGTGCGGCCAGGGCTGCGATCCGGCCCGGCTTCTCCGGGCCGGCTGAGGGCGACGACGGCGAGGGCGTGTTCTGCTGAGTGCTCACGCCTTTCAGATTGGCATCCCGGGGCGCCGAACGCGAAGCCGGGGCCGCGGCGACATACCACCGAGAGCCGGTCACGCCGCGTGACCGCGTGCGGACCGGTGGATCACGGCTTCGGCCCGGTACCGCGCGGTAGGTACTCTGGCGGGCATGCGCGCACTCCTCGTGGTCAACCCGGCAGCCACCACTACCAGTGCGCGGACACGTGACGTACTGATCCACGCCCTGGCGAGCGAGATGAAGATCGAGGCCGTCACCACGGAGTACCGCGGGCACGCCCGGGACCTGGGGCGACGGGCCGCCGACGCCGACGACATCGACCTGGTGGTCGCCCTCGGGGGCGACGGCACGGTCAACGAGGTGGTCAACGGTCTGCTGCACCGCGGCCCCGACCCCGAGGGCCTGCCGAGCCTGGCCGTGGTCCCCGGCGGGTCCACCAATGTCTTCGCCCGCGCCCTGGGCATTCCCAACGACGCCGTGGAAGCGACCGGCGCGATCCTGGACGCCCTCGCCGACCGCAGCGAGCGCACCGTGGGCCTCGGACTGGCCGTCGGCACTCCGGGTACGACGGACGAGGCCGTTCCTGAACGCTGGTTCACTTTCTGTGCCGGACTCGGATTCGACGCCGGCGTCCTCGGCCGGGTCGAACAACAGCGCGAACGCGGCAAGCGTTCGACCCATCCGCTCTACGTACGCCAGGTGGTCCGGCAGTTCCTGGAGGAGCCGCACCGGCGCAACGGGCTGATCACCCTGGACGTCCCCGGTCAGGACCCGGTCACAGACCTCGCGCTGTCCATAATCTGCAACACCGCACCCTGGACCTACCTGGGGAATCGTCCGATGTACGCCGCCCCCAAGGCGTCCTTCGACACCGGCCTGGACATCCTCGGACTGAAGCGGCTCACCACCCCCGCGGTGGCCCGGTACGCCACTCAGTTGCTCACTTCCAGCCCGGAGAGGGGACCTCACGGCAAGCACGCCGTGTCCCTGCACGACCTCACGGACTTCACCTTGCATTCAAAGGCGCCGCTGCCTTTCCAGATGGACGGTGACCACCTGGGACTGCGTACGAGCGTGACGTTCACAGGCGTACGCCGTGCACTGCGTGTGATTGTGTGAGTAGAAGGAGCGAAAGTCCTTTAACTCGAACGTTTGGGCTGGCCCCCACCCCTTAGAAGTACGGCTGTGACCTAGTCGACACCGAGGATTCAAAAAAAACTTTCCAGAAGGGGTTGTATCCGCCGCCGAGGTTTGCGAATCTCTACATGGCGATCGGGACGGCCCGCAACATCGGCCTCCACTGAGAGCCAGAACCCCTCCTCACCACAACAGGACCACATCCAGTTCATCTGGGCGTCGGACCTTCGTCTGCGGGGGGATTCGTGAAAGCGTTCACATTCACAAGCATCAGCATGTAATACCAAGGAGAGGTAGCAGCCATGGACTGGCGTCACAACGCCGTTTGTCGTGAGGAAGACCCCGAGCTGTTCTTCCCCATCGGCAACACCGGTCCTGCGCTGCTGCAGATCGAGGAAGCCAAGGCCGTCTGCCGTCGCTGCCCCGTCATGGAGCAGTGCCTGCAGTGGGCGCTCGAGTCCGGTCAGGACTCCGGCGTCTGGGGTGGCCTCAGCGAGGACGAGCGCCGTGCAATGAAGCGCCGTGCCGCTCGTAATCGGGCGCGTAACGCCAGCGCCTGAACCGACGCCCCCCGCACGACGAGCCTCAGCCAGGCGGCGCGTACAGAGCGTACGCACAGCCCCGCCTTCGAGTCGCAGCGCGCAGTACCCCCGAAGCGCATCGCATCGTGAGTAAAAAAGCAG
The DNA here is from genome assembly GCF_042871445.1 of Streptomyces sp. NPDC005794. Classification (NCBI taxonomy): domain Bacteria; kingdom Bacillati; phylum Actinomycetota; class Actinomycetes; order Kitasatosporales; family Streptomycetaceae; genus Streptomyces; species Streptomyces sp. NPDC005794. The sequence continues at coordinate 77,023 of NZ_JBIAIN010000003.1, read as the reverse complement.
TGGGCCCGGACCGTCACCACGGTCCGGGCCCACTGCTTTTTTGCTACTTGTCGTTCCGCACGGGGATGTCGAGCACCACCTGCGTGCCGCGCACCGGGGCCGGGACCATCCCGAAGGTGCCGCCGAGCTCGCCCTCCACCAGCGTGCGCACGATCTGCAGCCCCAGATTGCCGGCGCGCTGGGGATCGAACCCCTCGGGCAGCCCGCGCCCGTCGTCCGTCACAGTGATCAGCAGCCGGCCCTCGGCCGGTGAACCACCACGCACCGCCGACACCTCCACCGTGCCGCGCTCGGCCACGGTGAACGCGTGTTCCAGCGCGTTCTGCAGCACCTCGGTGAGCACCATCGAGAGCGGAGTGGCCACCTCCGCGTCGAGAATCCCGAAGCGCCCCGTGCGGCGGCAGGTGACCTTCCCGGGTGAGATCTCGGCGACCATCGCGATCACCCGGTCCGCGATCTCGTCGAACTCGACCCGCTCGTCCAGATTCTGAGACAGCGTCTCATGGACGATCGCGATCGAACCGACGCGCCGCACCGCCTCGTTGAGCGCCTCGCGGCCCTGCTCCGAATCCATCCGGCGCGCCTGGAGCCGCAACAGGGCGGCCACCGTCTGGAGGTTGTTCTTCACCCGGTGATGGATCTCCCGGATGGTGGCGTCCTTCGTGATCAACTCCCGCTCTCGGCGGCGCAGTTCCGTGACATCGCGGAGCAGCACCAGCGAACCGATGCGCACCCCCTTGGGCTTGAGCGGGATCGCGCGCAGCTGGATGACCCCGCCGGCGCCCTCGACCTCGAACTCCCGGGGCGCGTATCCGCTCGCCACCTTGACCAGGGCCTCGTCCACCGGACCGCGCGACGGCGCGAGTTCGGCGGTGGTCACTCCGAGGTTGTGGCCGACGAGGTCCGATGCCAGGCCGAGCCGGTGGTAGGCGGAGAGGCCGTTGGGGCTGGCGTACTGCACGACACCGTCGGCGTCGAGCCTGATCAGCCCGTCTCCGACACGCGGCGAGGCGTCCATGTCGACCTGCTGGCCGGGGAACGGGAAGGACCCGGCGGCGATCATCTGGGCCAGGTCGGAGGCGGACTGGAGGTAGGTGAGCTCCAGCCTGGACGGCGTGCGCACGGTGAGGAGGTTGGTGTTCCGGGCGATGACCCCGAGGACCCGCCCCTCTCTCCGTACGGGGATCGACTCGACCCGGACGGGCACTTCCTCCCGCCACTCCGGATCCCCCTCGCGCACGATGCGGCCCTCGTCCAGGGCGGCGTCCAGCAGCGGCCGTCGGCCGCGCGGCACGAGGTGGCCGACCATGTCGTCCTGGTAGGAGGTGGGGCCGGTGTTGGGTCGCATCTGCGCCACGGACACATAGCGGGTCCCGTCGCGGGTGGGCACCCACAGGACGAGGTCGGCGAAGGACAGGTCGGAGAGCAGCTGCCACTCCGAGACCAGCAGGTGAAGCCACTCGAGGTCGGAGTCACTCAGGGCTGTGTGCTGGCGGACGAGGTCGTTCATGGAGGGCACGTGTGCGAGCGTACCCGCGCAAAGGAAGAGGTTCCGAACCGATCGGCCCGCGAATACGTGACACTGTGAGGGGACGGGCCAGCACAGGAGAACGTCTGTGCCCACCGATAGACACGGGCTATTGGTCTAGTCCACAATGCATCGGGTAGGGACACGACAGGAAGAGCGCGTCCCCTGCACCACAGACCTCCGTTCTCCCCGCACAGGAGAGCGGACCGAGGCATCCGGCGCTCTCTGCCCTGACTGCGCCGGTGCCTCCAGTGGCCGGAGGCACCGCACACCGCCGGCCAGGTAGCTCCGGGCTGCGGTGCCGGACGGGCCGAGGGTCCCGTCCCGGCGCCGCGGCCCGCGGGTGTTTCCGGGGGTCTCCCCCCTCACTCCGCCTCACGGTCGCGGCCGTCCGCCGACAGGGCGACAACCAGTGACGCACATGCGACCGGTTCACCCCCCGGGCCACACCGTTCTGCTAGATTGGGACCCAGATTGGTCTATACCACATGACGCCACTCTCCAGATCGGCAGGCACAGCGTGGAAGTTGTCATCGTCCCGGACGCCACGGCAGGCGGCGAACTCATCGCGGAGGCCGTCGCGGCCCTGCTGAGCCGCAAGCCCGACGCCCTGCTCGGCGTTGCCACCGGCTCGACCCCGCTGCCCATCTACCAGGCCCTGGCGGCGAAGGTCCGCTCCGGCGCCGTGGACGCCTCGCGCGCCCGCATCTGCCAGCTCGACGAGTACGTGGGGCTGCCCGCCGGCCACCCCGAGTCGTACCGCTCGGTCGTACTGCGCGAGGTCATCGAACCGCTCGGCCTGTCCGAGAAGTCCTTCATGGGCCCGGACGGGACCGCCGAGGACGTACAGGCGGCCTGCGAGGCGTACGACAAGGCGCTCACCGAGGCGGGCGGCGTGGACCTCCAGCTGCTCGGCATCGGCACCGACGGACACATCGGCTTCAACGAGCCGTGCTCCTCGCTCGCCTCCCGCACCCGCATCAAGACGCTGACCGAGCAGACGCGGATCGACAACGCGCGTTTCTTCGACGACGACATCGAGCAGGTGCCCCGCCACGTCATCACCCAGGGCATCGGCACGATCCTGGAGTCCCGCCACCCGATCCTGCTGGCCACCGGCGAGGGCAAGGCCGACGCGGTGGCCCTCACGGTCGAGGGCCCGGTCGCCTCGGTCGTACCGGCGTCGGCGCTGCAGCTGCATCAGCACGCCACCGTGGTGGTCGACGAGGCGGCGGCGTCGAAGCTGAAGCTGGCGGACTACTTCCGCGCCACGTATGCGGCGAAGCCGCAGTGGCAGGGCCTGTAGAACTCCCGTACGCGTGAGGGCCGGGCACCGGTGACGGTGACCCGGCCCTCACGCGTCGCCCTTCCGGGGCTCAGGAAGCCGTGCCCGTGATCACCTCGGCGGCCGCGATCCCGCACACCCGTGCCGCACCGTGCGTGGCGATGTGCGGCGCACCCCGGGGCGGCGCCTCGGGCAGGCCCATCTCGACCACGACCGTGTCGGGACGCGCCGCCAGGACGGCGTCCAGAGCCTCGCTCATCCACGCGTGCCGGTGGGCGTCGCGGACGACGGCCACGATGCGCCGCTCCCCCGCCGCCCTCAGCACCTCGGCGGCCGTCGACGCGCTCCCGCCGCCGTAGGTGTCCGTCCGCGTGCCGGGCAGCATCCGGGCCAGTTCGGCCGCCACGCCCCACGGGGTCTCGTCGCCGACCGCGATGTTGGCGACCGGGCTGAACGCCGCGACATAGGCCGGCTCGGTCAGCGGGTCGACGGTGCCTGTGACCGTCACGGCCCGGCGGGCCGCGACCAGTCCGATGCCGGCGCCGGAGCCGGGCGCGGTCCCCTCCTGCGCGTCCGCGCCCGGCTCCGGGGCAACCCCCCTGGCCCCCTGCGTCCAGGACGCGAGGGCCCGTACACGCGCGGCCGCGTCGGCCAGCCGCTCCTCGGACAGTTCACCTGTCCGCACCGCTGTCACCAACGCGTCGCGCAGCCGCAGCACGGTGTCCTCGTCGGCCAGTCCACCGCCGACGCAGATGGCGTCGGCGCCCGCGGCGATGGCGAGGACGGATCCACGCTCGATGCCGTAGGTGCCGGCGATGGCGTCCATCTCCATGCCGTCGGTGACGATCAGCCCCTCGTACCCCAGCTCCTGGCGCAGCAGACCGGTGAGGATCCGCGGGCTCAGGGTCGCCGGCCGGGCCGGGTCGAGCGCGGGAAGCAGGATGTGCGCGCTCATCACCGATTTGGATCCCGCTGCGATGGCGGCCCGGAAAGGCACCAGCTCACGAGCGTGCAGGGTGTCCAGGTCCACGTCGATGCGGGGCAGGGAGTGGTGGGAGTCGACCGCCGTGTCGCCGTGGCCGGGGAAGTGCTTGGTGCACGCGGCGACACCGGCGGCCTGGAGGCCCTCGACGTACGCGGCGGTGTGGCGGGCGACCAGCCCGGTCCCGGCGCCGAAGGAGCGTACGCCGATGACCGGGTTGCCCGGATTGGAGTTGACGTCCGCGGACGGCGCCCAGTTCAGGTTGACCCCGCACTCGGCCAGCCGGTGGCCGAGCTCCCGGGCGACGGCCCTGGTCAGGTCCACGTCGTCGACGGCGCCGAGAGCGAGGTTGCCGGGGAAGGACGAGCCGCTGCGGACCTCCAGCCGGGTGACGTCGCCGCCCTCCTCGTCGATCGCGACGAGTACGTCGTCCCGCTCGGCCCGAAGTCGGGCGGTGAGCGCGGCGAGCTGCTCGGGCGAGTGGATGTTCCGGCCGAACAGCCCGACGGAGGCGAGGCCTTCACCGACCCTGCGAAGGAGCCAGTCCGGGGCGCTCGTGCCGGTGAAGCCGGGCTGGAGGACGGCGAGCGCGTCGCGGGTGACGGTGTCCGTGGTGGATACGAAGGTGGTCATGGAAGCCGTGTTATCCCTTCACTGCGCCATCGGTCAGACCGCTGACGGCCTTGCGCTGCAGGATGACGAAGAGGACGAGGATCGGGATGGCGAAGATCGAGGACGCGGCCATCGTGGCGCCCCAGTCGTCGCCGAACTGACTCTGGAACTGGGACAGCCACAGGGGGAGGGTCTGTGCCTCGGCCTGCTTGTTGAGCACCAGGACCAGCGGGAACTCGTTCCACGCGGTGATGAAGCCGAACAGCGAGGTGGACATCAGCCCGGGGGCCAGCAGCGGCAGGATGACCTTCACGAAGGCCTGGGGGCGCGTGCAGCCGTCGACCATGGCCGACTCCTCCAGTTCCCTGGGCACGGCGGCGACGAAGCCGCGCAGCGTCAGGAGGGTGAAGGGCAGGACCATGACCATGTAGAAGAGCGTCAGCGGGATCAGGCTGTTGAGCATGTCCGTGTCGCGCACGATGAAGTAGATCGCGATGACCATGACTTCCCAGGGCGCCATCTGGGCGACCATGAAGCCGATGATGAAACCCCGGCGGCCCTTGAAGCGCATCCGGGCGAGGGCGAACGATCCCGCGAGCGCCAGGACGAGGGAGAAGGCCACGGCGAGCACGGTGACGGTGAGCGAGTTCCGGACCATCGTCCAGAAGTTCTCGGCGTCGACGGCGGTCCGGAAGTGCTGGAACGTGATGTCGGTCGGGAACCAGACCGGGTCCTCGGAGACGATGTCCGGCGTCGGCTTGAAGGCCGTCGCGAACATCCAGTACACGGGGAAGACGAAGCCGATGACCAGCAGGACCGCCGTGGCGTTGGGCCAGATACGGCTGAACCGGGACGAAGCCGAGCGCTTCACAGCTCGTCCTCCTCTTGCTTGGAGACGATCCTGAGGTAGTACGAGGTGAGAAGGAGCAGGATCACGATGGTGAGCAGCGCGATCGCCGAGCCCATGCCGTAGTGCTGGTTGCCGATGCCCTCGATGTACGCGTAGACGGGGAGGATCTCGGTGAGCCGGTCCGGACCGCCCTCGTTGATCGCGAACACCTGGGCGAAGGCCTTGAAGACCCAGATGACCTCGAGGAACGTGGTCGCGAGGAGGAACGGCTTGAGGAAGGGCACGGTGACCGAGGTGAAGCTCTTCCAGGGGCCCGCGCCGTCCAGCGAAGCGGCCTCGTAGAGCTCCTTGGGGATCGTCGTCGTCGCGGCGTACAGGTTGATCGCGACGAACGGGATCGACTGCCAGACGATGAGAACGGTGATCACGAAGAACGTGGAGAACTGGCTGCCGGTCCAGTTGAATTCCGCCATGGAGTGGAAGCCGACGGCGTCCAGCACCCAGTTGACGACACCGAAGCGCGAGGCGAAGAGCCACTGGTAGACGGTGGTCGCGGCGATGACCGGCATGGCCCAGGCGAGGACGAGTCCGACGAGCAGGGTGACGCGCATGCGCTTGCCCAGCCGGGCGAGCAGGAGGCCGATCAGAGTGCCGAACAGCATGATGAGGACGACGTTGGTGCCGGCGAAGACGATCGACCGGCCGGTGACGTTCCAGAACTCCTCGTTGCCGAGGATGTCCGTGTAGTTGTCGATCCCGTTCCACTCGGTGAGGTGCTGGATCAGCTGCCTCATGTTGAGGTTCTGGAACGACAGCAGGGTGTTCTTGACCACGGGCCAGCCGAGGAACACCAGGGTCACGACCACGGGGGGGAGCAGAAGCAGGTACGGGGCCAGGACGGCCGGTCTGCCGGCTGCCCGGGGCTTGTCCGGCCCGGTGTCGGCCCGCTTCGTGACCTCCGTGGGCCCGGAGGGCGGCCGTTCGGTCTGCACGGTCATGCTCGCCATCTCTTTCTCGGCACCATGGGACGCGGCCGGGGGACGGACTCCGTCATGGAGTCCGCCCCCGGCGTTTCGGCCTTACTGCTTCTGCGCGAGGCGCTCGTTGAACTCTTCCTCGACCTGCTTGGCGGCCTCGGCGTTCGACTTGCCGTTCAGGACCGCCGTCATGAAGGTCTTGATCGGGTTCGGAGCGTTCTCGACCGCGGCCCACTCGGGGATCAGCGGCGTGGTGCCACCGACCTTGGCGGACGGGGCCGCTGCCTCGGCGACCGGGTTGCCGGTCAGGTTCGAGTTCAGCGACTCCTTGTTGGGGATGACGCCGTTCAGCTTGGCGAGCTGACCCTCGTACGTGTCGGAGAGCGCGAGCTTCAGGAACTCCTTGGCGAGGTCCTGCTTCGCGCTGCCCTCGGCGACGGCGAGGTTGGAGCCGCCGAGGAAGACGCCCTCGGGCTTCTCGGCGGTCTCACCCGGGATGGTGAAGTAGCCGATCTCCTTCTCGATGGCCGGGTTGGCCTTGATCGCCGTACCGGCTTCCCAGCCCATGCCGATGAAGGCGCCGGTCTTGCCCTTGGCGAAGATGTCGGCCTGCTGCGGGGTGGCCTCGTCCTTGTCCTTGGGCGCCTTGGAGTAGCCCTGGTACTTCTTGTAGAGGTCCATCGCCGCGCCGATCTTCGGGTCGGCGAGGTTGGAGACCCACTTGTCCCCGTCCTTCTTGATGAGGTCCGCATCCTGACCGATGGTGAGACCGTCGAAGAAGTACCAGTTCTGGCCGGGCAGGTAGAGCGGCTCGGCCTTGCCCTTCGCCTTGATCTTGTCCAAGGCGGCGAAGAACTCGTCGCGGGTCTTGGGGGTGCCGGTGACGCCCGCGTCCGCGAAGACCGACTTGTTGTAGATCACCACGCGGTTGGCGAAGTACCACGGGGCGGCGTACTGCTTGCCGTCGACGACCGCGGCCTCGTTCAGGTTGGCGGCCCAGTCGCCACCGATCTCGGTCTTGAGGTCACCCAGGTCCGCCAGGCCGCCGGTCTTGGCGTAGGCCGCGGTCTGCGTGTTGCCGATCTCGAAGACGTCGGGCGGGTTCTCCTCGGAGAGGGCGGTCGTCAGCTTCTGCTGAATACCGTTCCAGACCTGCACCTCGAACTTGACCTTGGCGCCGGTCTTCTTCTCGAACTCGGCGGACAGGTCCTTCTGCCACTGCTCGGGCGTCGAACCATCCATGGCCCAGACGGTCAGAGTCTCGCCCTTGTAGCTGCCGGGACCGGACTTCTTGCCGCTGTCGCCGCCGTCGTCGGAGCCACACGCCGCCATGCTGACCATCATGCCCGCGACGCCGATCGCCGCGATGAGCTTGCGCTTCACGCCAAACCCTCCTCAGGGTGCTGCAACCCCCCGCCCACCGCGAAGACACCGACGAGTAGTACTGCTGGGGCTGGGACCTGGTCTTTAATGGTTTAGACCAGTACCGGGAGCTTGGCCTAGACCTTTAGGGGTGTCAAGGGTGTATAAGAAGTGCACTCGCGTCCGTTATCGGACCGACACCTGAGGGAGGGCGACGACCCGTGACCGGACCGTGCCACCATGTGAGCCGCGACAGACGGAGGAGCCGGTGACGGCAGCAACGCAGCAGTCGGGAAGGCGGGCCATGGGTGCCGACGGGGGCAGCAGTACGAGCGAGGCCGGTGCGGGGGCACGTACGGCGCGCGTCCCGAAGTACTACCGGCTCAAGCGCCATCTCCTCGAGATGACGGACACCATGCCGCCCGGCACCCCGGTGCCGCCCGAGCGGACCCTGGCCGCGGAGTTCGACACCTCGCGCACCACGGTGCGCCAGGCCCTCCAGGAGCTGGTGGTCGAGGGCCGGCTGGAGCGCATCCAGGGCAAGGGCACGTTCGTCGCCAAGCCGAAGGTGTCCCAGGCCCTGCAACTCACCTCGTACACCGAGGACATGCGCGCCCAGGGCCTGGAACCCACCTCCCAACTGCTGGACATCGGCTACGTCACGGCGGACGACACGCTCGCCGGGCTGCTGGACATCACGGCGGGCGGGCGGGTGCTGCGGATCGAGCGGCTCCGGCTCGCCAGCGGTGAACCGATGGCCATCGAGACCACGCACCTCTCGGCCAAGCGCTTTCCCGCGCTGCGCCGTTCACTGGTGAAGTACACCTCGCTCTACACCGCCCTGGCCGAGGTGTACGACGTCCGGCTCGCCGAGGCCGAGGAGACCATCGAGACCTCGCTCGCCACACCGCGCGAGGCGGGGCTGCTCGGCACGGACGTGGGCCTTCCGATGCTCATGCTGTCCCGGCACTCGATCGACGGGGACGGCGAACCGGTGGAGTGGGTGCGCTCGGTGTACCGGGGTGACCGGTACAAATTCGTGGCCCGCCTGAAGCGCCCCACGGACTGAGACCGTTCCGGACCCCTGACACCTCTGATCCCCCCGCCTTCGCAGGGGGATCAGTCATTTTCGGACGACACCGGACCGTTGCAGGACCGCAATGCGGACGGGGGGTGACGATGGCCGGAACTCTCGCTTAGATTTCCTGCGCATTGCACCAGGTGATCAGCGAGGGGACGGAGCCGCCACATGCCGGAAGAAAACGGTGCGAAACCACCGACAGTGACACCCACCAGGGTGGTCATCGCGCTCTGCCTGATCGCGCCGTTCGTGGCGATGCTCTGGGTCAGCTCGTACGCGAAGGTCGAACCGACCTTCATCGGCATCCCGTTCTTCTACTGGTACCAGATGCTCTGGGTACTGATCTCGACCGCTCTCACCATGATCGCGTACAAGCTGTGGCAGCGTGACCAGCGCGCCCGCAAGGGGGGTGCCTCCGCATGAAGGACGGCGTGAACGGCGTCGCACTCGCCGTATTCATCTTCTTCTTCGTGGCCGTCACGGTCATCGGATTCATGGCCGCGCGCTGGCGCAAGGCCGAGAACGAGGCCAGCCTCGACGAATGGGGCCTGGGCGGACGGTCGTTCGGCACCTGGGTCACCTGGTTCCTGCTCGGCGGCGACCTCTACACGGCGTACACCTTCGTCGCGGTGCCCGCGGCGATCTACGCGGCGGGCGCGGCCGGCTTCTTCGCCGTCCCGTACACGATCCTCGTCTACCCGCTGATCTTCACCTTCCTGCCGCGCCTCTGGTCGGTCTCGCACAAGCACGGCTACGTCACCACGTCGGACTTCGTCCGTGGCCGCTTCGGCTCGAAGGGGCTCTCGCTGGCGATCGCCCTCACCGGCATCCTCGCCACCATGCCGTACATCGCACTCCAGCTGGTCGGCATCCAGGCCGTGCTGGACGTCATGGGCGTCGGCGGCGGCGAGACCACGCACTGGTTCATCAAGGACCTGCCGCTGCTGATCGCCTTCGCCGTCCTCGCCGCGTACACCTACTCCTCGGGGCTGCGCGCGCCCGCACTCATCGCGTTCGTCAAGGACGGCCTGATCTACCTGGTCATCGCCGTGGCGATCATCTACATCCCGATCAAGCTCGGGGGCTTCGACAGCATCTTCGCGAAGGCGAGCGAGGCGTTCGCGCAGACCAACGAGGCGACGGGCCAGCCGCGCGGTGCGCTGGTGCCCGGCGACATGGGTCAGTGGGGCTACGCCACGCTGGCTCTGGGTTCGGCGCTGGCCCTCTTCATGTACCCGCACTCGATCACGGCGACGCTGTCCAGCCGCAGCCGTGAGGTGATCCGGCGCAACACCACGATCCTGCCGCTGTATTCGCTGATGCTGGGTCTGCTGGCCCTGCTCGGATTCATGGCGATCGCCGCTGGGATCAAGGTGGACAACGGCCAGCTCGCGATCCCCCAGCTGTTCGAGACCATGTTCCCCGACTGGTTCGCGGGCGTGGCCTTCGCCGCGATCGGTATCGGCGCCCTGGTGCCGGCCGCGATCATGTCGATCGCCGCGGCGAACCTCTTCACCCGCAACATCTACAAGGACTTCATCAAGCCCGACGCGACCCCGGCCCAGGAGACCAAGGTCTCCAAGCTGGTCTCGCTGCTGGTCAAGGTCGGCGCGCTGGCCTTCGTCCTCACCATGGACAAGACGGTCGCGATCAACTTCCAGCTGCTGGGCGGAATCTGGATCCTCCAGACGATGCCGGCCCTGGTGGGCGGCCTGTTCACCCGGTGGTTCCACCGCTGGGCCCTGATCGCGGGCTGGGCGGTCGGCATGATCTACGGAACGGTGGCCGCGTACGGCGTCGCCAGCCCGACGCAGAAGCACTTCGGCGGGTCCTCGAAGGAGATTCCGGGAATCGGCGAGATCGGCTACATCGGTCTCACCGCGTTCGTACTGAACCTCGTCGTCGTGGTCGTGCTGACCTTCGTCCTCAACGCGGTGAAGGCCCCGGCCGGAGTGGACGAGACCTCGCCGTCCGACTACACGGCGGACGTCGGCGACGCGGGCGTCAAGGCCGAGCTTCCGCCGGCCACGGCGGGTGCGCCGGGCGGTCACTGACCTTCCCCAGCGGTCACGGGGCACGACGCCGTCCCGGCAGGGTCCGCCCTGCCGGGACGGCGTCGTATCAGGCAGGACCCCACGGGCCCGCCGTCGGCCGGAACCGGGGCGCGCCACGCCCCTCGGTTGCGGCAGACTGCGGCCCATGGACGTATCGATCAGGCCGGTCCGGCCGGCTCAGTTCGAGGACCTCGGCGAGATCACCGCCCAGGCCTATCTCGGTGACGGCCTGCTGGACTTCGGCGCCGAGGATCCCTATCTGGAACAGCTCCGCGCGGTGGGTCGACGGGCGGCGGAGGCCGAGGTGCTGGTCGCGGTGGACGCCGACGGCCGGCTGCTGGGCGGCGTCACCTACGTCGCGCCCGGCAGCCCGTGGGCGGACATCGCCGGGGACCACGAAGCCGAATTCCGGATGCTGGCGGTCGCGCCGGAGGCGCGTGGGCGCGGGGCGGGCGAGGCCCTCGTACGGGCCTGTATCGACCGGGCACGAGCCGCCGGCGGGCTCTCCGCGATCGTCCTGTCGACACAGCCCTCCATGCTGGACGCCCACCGGATCTACCGGCGCCTCGGCTTCGTACGGACTCCGGAGCGGGACTGGTACCCGCTGGAAGGCCTCTCGCTCCTCACCTTCCGCCTGGAACTCTGACCCACCACGACACAACATGTGGGGGCTACTTCGATCGGCAGCCCCCACATGTATGCTCGACCTCGCTGTCGCCGCAGGGGAATCCGGTGTGAATCCGGAACTGTCCCGCAACGGTGTGATCGGTGTGTTTCGCGCACCCCGAAGTCCGAAGACCTGTCGACAGTGCGTCCGGCTCGACCGAACCGGACGTCAGACGTCCGGGCCCCGCGGAGGGCCGGTGGACGCCGTGCGCCGTGCTGCCCTTCCCCGGGCGCCGTCGTGCCCGGCTGCCCCGCTCCCGCAGGCCCTGAGCCGAGCGAGGGATAGCCCCCAGTGACCATCGCGCCAGCCGATCCGGTTTCAGCCGCGGAATCCGAAGGCCGCACCACCGACGCACCCGGGACCGCGCTGCTGCGGACCCTGACCGACCTCACCGCCGATCTGCCCGACACCGACCCCGGACGGGTCGCAGCCTCCGCACTGCGCGGCCGCAGCGCGCGGGCGGACGAGGCCGAGCTGCGCTCGCTGGCCACCGAGGCGGCCGCAGGCCTGATCTCCGAGGACCCGGCCTACTCCAGGCTCGCCGCCCGGCTCCTCACCCGGGCCGTCGCGGACGAGGCCGCCGGTCAGGGCGCTGTCTCCTTCTCGGCGTCGGTCGCCGTCGGACATCGCGAGGGCCTCATCGCGGACCGTACGGCCGAGTTCGTCGCGCTGCACGCCGCCGCTCTCGACTCGCTGGTCGACCAGGCGCTCGCCGACGGCGCCGACGACCGCTTCGGCTACTTCGGGCTGCGGACACTGCACAGCCGCTACCTGCTGCGCCACCCGCTCACCCGCGAGGTCGTGGAGACCCCGCAGCACTTCCTGCTGCGCGTCGCCGCCGGGCTCGCCGAGGACACCTCCGAGCGCGCCCTGGAGGAAGTGGCCGCGCTGTACGGCCTGATGAGCCGGCTCGACTACCTGCCCTCCTCCCCCACCCTCTTCAACTCCGGCACCCGTCACCCGCAGATGTCGTCCTGCTACCTGCTGGACTCACCGCTGGACGAGCTCGACTCGATCTACGACCGCTACCACCAGGTGGCGCGCCTCTCCAAGCACGCGGGCGGCATCGGCCTCTCGTACTCCCGCATCCGCGCCCGGGGTTCGCTCATCCGGGGCACCAACGGGCACTCCAACGGCATCGTGCCGTTCCTGAAGACGCTCGACGCCTCGGTCGCCGCCGTCAACCAGGGCGGCCGGCGCAAGGGCGCCGCCGCCGTCTACCTGGAGACCTGGCACGCGGACATCGAGGAGTTCCTGGAGCTGCGCGACAACACCGGCGAGGACCAGCGGCGTACGCACAACCTCAATCTGGCGCACTGGATCCCGGACGAGTTCATGCGGCGCGTCGACGCGGACACCGAGTGGTCGCTGTTCTCCCCGGCGGACACCCCCGAGCTGGTGGACCTGTGGGGCGACGCGTTCGACGCCGCGTACCGGGCCGCCGAGGCCAAGGGGCTCGCCCGCAAGACCCTCCCGGCCCGTGAGCTGTACGGACGCATGATGCGGACGCTCGCGCAGACCGGGCAGGGCTGGATGACGTTCAAGGACGCCTCCAACCGGACCGCGAACCAGACCGCCGAGCCGGGCCGCGTCGTGCACTCCTCGAATCTCTGCACCGAGATCCTGGAGGTCACCGACGACGGCGAGACGGCCGTCTGCAACCTGGGGTCGGTCAATCTCGGTGCGTTCGTCGCCGACGGCACCATCGACTGGGAGCGGCTGGACGCCACCGTGCGTACGGCGGTGACCTTCCTCGACCGCGTGGTGGACATCAACTTCTACCCGACCGAACAGGCCGGCCGGTCCAACGCCCGCTGGCGCCCGGTGGGCCTGGGAGCGATGGGCCTGCAGGACGTCTTCTTCAAGCTGCGCCTGCCGTTCGACTCCCCTGAGGCCCGCGCGCTGTCCACGAGGATCTCCGAGCGGATCATGCTGGCCGCGTACGAGGCCTCCTGCGACCTCGCCGAGAGGTCGGGCCCGCTGCCCGCCTGGTCCGAGACCCGCGCCGCCCGGGGCGTGCTGCACCCGGACCACTACGCCACCGCGCTGAACTGGCCGGAGCGCTGGGACGCGCTGCGTGCCCGGATCGCGAAGAGCGGGATGCGCAACTCCCTGCTGCTCGCCATCGCGCCGACGGCGACGATCGCCTCCATCGCCGGGGTGTACGAGTGCATCGAGCCGCAGGTCTCCAACCTCTTCAAGCGCGAGACGCTGAGCGGGGAGTTCCTCCAGGTCAACGCCTACCTCGTGGACGAGCTGAAGAAGCTCGGCGTCTGGGACGCGCGGACCCGTGAGGCGCTGCGCGAGGCGAGCGGCTCCGTGCAGGGCTTCGCCTGGATCCCCGAGGACGTGCGGGCGCTGTACCGCACGGCGTGGGAGATCCCGCAGCGCGGCCTGATCGACATGGCGGCGGCCCGTACGCCGTTCCTCGACCAGAGCCAGTCGCTGAACCTGTTCCTGGAGACGCCGACGATCGGCAAGCTCTCCTCGATGTACGCGTACGCCTGGAAGCAGGGGCTGAAGACGACGTACTACCTGCGTTCGCGCCCGGCGACCCGGATCGCCCGCGCGGCGTCCGGGACGGCCGCAGCCGCTGCCCCGATTCCCGTACAGCAGGCCGCCGCTCCCGACGCGGACGCGATCGCCTGCTCCCTCGAAAACCCCGAGTCCTGCGAGGCCTGCCAGTAATGACCACGTCCGCGAACAAGAACCTGCTCGACCCGGGCTTCGAACTGACCCTGCGCCCCATGCGCTACCCGGACTTCTACGAGCGCTACCGGGACGCGATCAAGAACACCTGGACGGTGGAGGAGGTCGACCTCCACTCCGACGTCTCCGACCTCGCCAAGCTCTCACCCGGTGAGCAGCACATGATCGGCCGGCTGGTCGCGTTCTTCGCGACGGGTGACTCGATCGTCTCCAACAACCTGGTGCTGACGCTCTACAAGCACATCAACTCGCCCGAGGCCCGGCTGTACCTGTCGCGGCAGCTGTTCGAGGAGGCCGTGCACGTCCAGTTCTATCTGACGCTGCTCGACACCTACCTCCCGGACCCGGAGGACCGCGCGGCGGCCTTCGACGCGGTCGAGGAGATCCCCTCGATCCGTGAGAAGGCCCAGTTCTGCTTCAGGTGGATGGACTCGGTCGAGAAGATCGAGCGGCTGGAGACGAAGGCCGACCGCCGGCGCTTCCTGCTCAACCTGATCTGCTTCGCCGCGTGCATCGAAGGCCTGTTCTTCTACGGCGCGTTCGCGTACGTCTACTGGTTCCGCTCGCGCGGCCTGCTGCACGGTCTCGCCACGGGCACCAACTGGGTGTTCCGTGACGAGACGATGCACATGAACTTCGCGTTCGAGGTCGTGGACACCGTCCGCAAGGAGGAGCCCGACCTCTTCGACGACGAGCTCCAGCAGCAGGTCACCGAGATGCTGAGGGAGGCCGTCGAGGCGGAGCTGCAGTTCGGCCGCGATCTGTGCGGCGAGGGCCTGCCGGGGATGAACACCGAGTCCATGCGTCAGTACCTGGAGTGCGTCGCCGACCAGCGGCTCACCCGGCTCGGCTTCCCCGCGCTCTACGGTTCCGAGAACCCGTTCTCGTTCATGGAGCTCCAGGGGGTGCAGGAGCTGACGAACTTCTTCGAGCGCCGCCCCTCCGCGTACCAGGTGGCGGTGGAGGGGTCCGTCGGCTTCGACGACGACTTCTAAATCCTTCCAGATCCTTCTAGATCCGCGCCCAGGACCTGATGTACGGGCGCCGCGTGACCGTGACCGGTTGCGCGGTGCCCGCCTTTTCCGGGGGTGCCGCCGCTCCGCGCCGTGCCGCTTCCCGCAGCTCGCGGTCGATCCGGAGTTCCCTCGCGAACCCGACGAGCGCGGGCAGCAGCACGAGGGCGAAAAGGGCGGCTATGACCAGGTAGCTCAGGAATGTGTTCATGGCTCTACTGTCGTCCGCGCGCCCGAATTCCGGCAGTGGCAGGACTGTCACACCCCCTCGAATTACTGCCACACTGACGTCATGCTGAAGAATGTCGCCGTCCTGCTGCTCGACGAGGTCCATCCCTTCGAACTCGGCGTCCTGTGCGAGGTGTTCGGGCTCGACCGCTCCGAGGACGGGCTGCCCGTCCAGGACTTCGCGGTCGTCTCCGCGGAGGGCCCGGTGCTGCGGACGCACGCCGGGTTCTCCATCAACACCCCCTACGGCCTGGACCGGCTGGAGGAGGCCGACCTCATCGCCGTACCCGCCGGGAGCCACTTCGTGGAGCGGAAGTACCCGGAGGAGGCCCTGGAGGCCCTGCGCCGGGCGGTCGAGCGCGGCGCGCGGGTGCTGAGCGTCTGCTCCGGCGCCTTCGTCCTCGGTGAGGCAGGGCTGCTGGACGGCCGCCGCTGCACCACGCACTGGCGGCACTCCGACGAGCTGGCGCGCCGCTTCCCGAAGGCCGTCGTGGAGCCGGACGTGCTCTACGTGGACGAGGGTCCGGTCATCACGTCGGCCGGCACCGCCGCGGGCATCGACGCCGCCCTGCACCTGGTCCGCCAGGCACACGGCCCCGCCGTCGCGAACTCCATCGCACGCCGCATGGTGGTCCCGCCGCACCGGGACGGAGGCCAGGCGCAGTACGTCAAGCGCCCGCTGCCCCGCACCCGGTGCGACACGGTCGGTGACACCCTCGCCTGGATGGAGCACCATCTCGACCAGGAGATGACCGTCGAACAGCTGGCCGCCCAGACCCACATGTCGCCCCGGACCTTCGCCCGCCGTTTCCAGCAGGAGACCGGCACCACCCCGTACCGCTGGCTGCTCCGGCAGCGGGTGCTGCTGGCGCAGCACCTGCTGGAGACCTCGGACGCGACCATGGACACGATCGCCGGACAGACCGGCTTCGGGAACGCGGCGGCGCTGCGCCATCAGTTCGTACGTTCACTGGGCACGACTCCGAACGCCTACCGCCGCACCTTCCGGGGGCCGGCCGACATGACCGAGGCCGCGTGAACGAGGCCGCGTGAACGAGGCCGCGTGACCGGACGGCCCCCGGAATGCCGTCAGATGCCGCAGCCGGAGGCCGACCAGAAGTGGTTGGGTCCCTGGTTCACATGGATGTGGTCGCTGTGCCCGGCGTAGCCCGGGCCGAGGATCCCGTTGAACCCGTGGTTGCGGGCCTGCTGGGCGATGGCGCACAGGGAGTGCGGTCCGGCGCCGAGGTCGACGGCGTCACCGTAGAGATGGCGGCTGTTCGTGGCTCCGCCGACCGCCGCGTTGCAGGAGGTGGACCGGAAGCCGCTGGTGACCCGGAGGGGCTGGTCGCCCAGTGCGTGCCGCAGGGCCTGCAGCTTCCACATGCTGCTCAGGGCGTTGGCCTTGGCCGTGCCCGCGGCGACCGCTCCGCCCGCCCAGGTGCTGTTGCACGTGTTGAGCTCGGCGTAGGTGAAGTTGACGGGCGTGCAGTCGTCGTCCTGGAGCGCGTAGAGCTTGGACTGCGTGGCCGGTCCGGCGATCCCGTCCGCGGCGAGGCCGTACGCGGACTGGAAGCGCTTGACGGCGGCGGTGGTGGCGGGGCCGTACGAGCCGTCGACGGCCAGCACGGAGTTGTATCCCGGATAGCCGGCCACCCGGATCTGGAGCTGGGTGACGTCGTTGCCGGTGGCGCCCGGCGACAGGGTGCGGGTCCAGGTGTAACAGCCGTCGGCCTGCGCGGTGCCGGCGGTGACGACGGCACCGCCGATGGCGAAAGCCATGGTCATGACAAGGCCGAGCAGCAGATGTGCGGTACGTCTGAGCATGGGGATCTCCCTGCGCCTCGAGTGGAGAGATTAAGTGTGGGGACGAGCCTGGCGGACGGGTCGACGCGCGTCAACTGCGCCCCGGAGAACGCTGGTTGACGAAGCTCTCCCCTCTCCCGCACCGGCGGGCACAGGAGAGGGGCCCCGCACGTGGCGAGGCCCCTCTCCGTACCGAGGTCAGTCGTTCGGGACGACCTCGTAGCGCGGCGTACCCTCCGCCATCTGCTTCAGCGCGTCCTTGCGGTCCCGCTTGGAGAGCCGGTCGATGTACAGGTAGCCGTACAGGTGGTCCGTCTCGTGCTGGAGGCAGCGCGCGAAGTAACCGCTGCCCCGCACCTTCACCGCGTTGCCCTGGGCGTCCTGGCCACGCACGACCGCGTAGTCGGGGCGGGCGAGCGCCGCGTACGCCGTGGGCACGGAGAGGCAGCCTTCGTTGGAGTCGTCGAGGTTGCGCCGGTCCGGCGCGAGATCCTCCAGCACCGGGTTGCAGATCGCGCCGACGTGCCGCACCCCGTCGTCGTCCGGGCAGTCGTAGACGAAGACCTTGCGGTCCACACCGATCTGGTTGGCGGCCAGGCCGACGCCCTCCGCCGTCCGCTGGCTGGCGAACATGTCGTCGATCAGCTGCGCCAGCTCGTCGTCGAACTCCGTGACGTCTCTGCACTCCTTGTGCAGGACCGGGTTGCCGACCACCGTGATCGGGCGGGAGGTGCCGCGCTCCCGGTGCGCCGCCTCGCGCGCCTCGCAGTCCTCGGTGTCCACGAGGAATCCCTCGTCGTCCACACCGGTCTGCTCGTCCGTCTCCTGCTGCGACATGTCCGCCGTACGCCTTCCTGCAAACCTGAAACCCGTGACCACCGCACCGGAATCGGTGCCCGTACAGCCTACGGGCACCTGCGGGCACCGCTCAGCAGACTTCCTCGAGATCCCGCCACTCGCGGCTGTCCGGGCTGTCCGCCACCCAGCCGTCCAGCAGCCCGCGCACCAGCCCGGCGGGGGCCGCTATCCCGCACTCACGCTCCGGCACCCACAGGTCACCGGAGGTGCGGTGGCCCAGGGGCCCGGGGTGACCGGGCTCGCTGTGGTCGTGCGGGTCCAGGTGCTCGCCATGGCCCTCGTCGCTCTCCATGCGGCTCTCCGAGCACGCGCGACAGAGCAGCCGCACGGACGACGACCAGTCCTCGGCGGCGAATCCGGCGTCGGAGGCCAGCTGCTCCAGCGCGTCCCGGTCGGCCTCGGTGGCGGCTTCCAGGAGCACCACCCAGGTGGGGACGGGAGACGGCGCCCACAGCTCGATCTCGTCGAAGACCGGGTACGACGGCCCGGCCGCCGTGACCCGCTCGCCGTTCGGCACTCCGTCGTGCAGGACGACCTCGCCCCAGCGCCGCCCCGAGGACGGCAGCGGGATCGACAGCACTTCCATCCGTGCCGGGTCGAGCCTGCGGCCCCAGACGACCTCGGCCTCGCCCTCGGGCGAGAGCCGCACGGCCGCGCTGCCCAGCTCCATGCCCGTGGGCTCGCTGTTGGCCGCGGCGTCGTGCGGGCCGCTGCCCGGCGCCCTCAGCCCGTAGGCCTGCCAGGCCCGGCGCGCCAGTGGCCAGTCCTGCAGGGCGGTGGCAGCGATTCCGACGTTCCACCAGTCCGGGGCCCCGGAGCCGCGGTCGAGCAGGGCGACGGCGCGCAGGCCGGCGGCCCTCGCCTGTTCCCAGTCGTGCCGGAACTTGTGCAGCAGCGCGAGATTGAACCAGGACTCGGAGAGCCAGGGCTCCAGGTCCGCCGCGCGCGTCAGCAGCGCCCCCGCGTCCTCGTACCGGCCGTCGCCGATCAGCGTGAACGCGCGGTCCGTGGCCTGCCGCCAAGAGGCGGACGGCCGATGCCGTACCTTCCCGAAGATCCTCACGATTCCCGCCTGTCCCGACTGGACACCCTCTTTACCGCTCTCCTTCGCATCCAACCATGCCCGGCCGGACGCTCGCTCATTACCCATGGGTTACCCAGCCCCGACCGGGGTCAGACCGCCCCGCGCCAGAACTCTGGCCAGCGCTTCCACCACCTGCGGCTGGTAGTCGCGGCCGGTGCCGAGCCTCAGCTGCTCCAGGGCACCCAGGGGCCCCTTGACGCCTTCCCCGCACAGGTCGTCGTACGCGTTGACCGCACGGACGATCCTGGCGGCGGTCTGCTGTTCCTGGTACGGATCGGCCTGCTGCTCCACCACCACGGCCACCGCGGCGTCCACCCCTGTCTGACGGACCACCGCCCCTCCGAGCAGGGCGATCCGGCGCTGCTCCGCGGCAGGGAGGACGGCGGTCGCGCCGGCGGCCACCGGATCGACGAGCGAGAGCTGGCCGATGTCGTGCATCAGCGCCGCGTACTCCAGCACGGTCAGCTCCGGGCCTGCGAGCCCCAGCTCCCTCCCGACAGCCGTCGAGAGTTCGGCCACCCTGCGGGCGTGACCGTGCGGGGTGTAGCCCGCGATCTCCGTGGACCGGGCCAGCGAGGCGATCGTCTGCCGGTACGTCGTGCGGACGGCCACGTACCGGCGGAACGACACCTGGGTGAGCAGCAGCGGTACGCACAGCACGGGCAGGGCCCACAGCCCCGCGACGGCGACCCCGAGCGCCATCACGGCACCGGTCGCGCAGACCGCCGAGCCGATGCCGCTGAGCGCGCGGAGTTCGTCGCGGAGCTGCGGCCCGTACGGACGGGGCGTCCCCGCCGTGAGGGCCGCGAGGACGGCGTCGCAGAGGGCGGTGAGGATCAGCAGCACGATCAGGAAGAGGGCGAAGTCCGGGCCCGCGCCGAACCAGCGTTCCGACCTGCCCGAATGGTGGAGGGGCTGGAAGCACACGGCGGCGAACGCCACCGCCAGCACGCGCCGGGCGGCCTGGTCGGGCCCGGGACCGCTGCCGCGCGCCATGTGGGGCACGGAGGCGAGCAGCTGTGCGGCGGCGACGACGGTGACCACTTGGAGGACCCCGTGCGCGGTCTCCTGTCCGCCGCTGCGCCCGAGCAGTGCGTACGCGAGTGCCCCGGCCGCCCCCAGCGGCGCGGGCTCCCGCTCCCCGGGCAGTGCGCCCCAGCGGGCCAGCTCACCGACGGTCACCAGGACTCCGAAGGCGAGGGCGTGGCCGGGCTCGACGACGCCGTGCCACAGGGTGTGCCCGAGCGCGACGACCGCGAGGACCAGCGCGGCGCCGCGGACCGATAGAACGGCCGGCGACGGGTGGACCGGGGTCATCGCGGATGCCCCGGCCGGCCCGGGGAACCGGTGGCGCGCCCCCGCGCCCCCGCCCGCTGGTGCGGCAGCCCGGGCGGCTCCTCGTCCGAGGTGACCGTGTTGGCCGCGGCGGACCAGCCGTGGCGGTCCAGGGCGTGCGCCAGCGCGCGCACCATCCGGGGGTCGAACTGGCTTCCGGCGCAGCGCTCCAGTTCCTCCACAGCAGCGGGTACGGGCCGCCCGCGCCGGTAGGAGCGCGTCGAGGTCATCGCGTCGAAGGCGTCCGCGACCGCGACGACCCGGGCGAACTCGGGGATGCTGTCACCGGCGAGGCCGTACGGATAGCCGCTGCCGTCGAGCCGCTCGTGATGGTGCAGGATCGCGGCGCGCGCCTCGTCCAGGAAGCCGATGCCCCGGACGATCTCGTGGCCGTACTCCGGATGCAGCTCGATGACGCGGCGTTCCTCCGGGGTGAGCGGACCGTCCTTGCGCAGGACCCGGGTCGGGACGCCGAGCTTGCCGACGTCGTGCAGGATTCCGGCGAAACGGAGAGCCTCCATCCGGCTCTCCTCCATGCCGAGTTCACGGGCGATCAGCTCGGAGGCGCGGCCCACCCGCTCGCTGTGTCCCCGGGTGTACCCGTCCTTGATGTCGACCGCCTGCACGAGCGCCCTGATGGTGGCGCGGTGGGCGGCGTGCTGGCGGTGGTACTGCGCGAAGACCCAGCAGGAGATGTACATCGGCAGCAGGACGACCAGCGCGGACAGCGGCCCGTAGGGGCTGCGCCACAGGACGGCCATCATCAGTCCCGCGAGCGCGTGCACCAGGTGGGGCCCCACGGAGCGGGCCGGCAGCCCGCACCAGGCGTGCCTGACGGCCACGCGTTCCGCCGTGACGAGGATGCCGCCGTCCAGCGCGGCCAGCACGAGGCTGAAGACGAGCGCTGTCGCGCAGGCGGGGAGGAGGGCGTACGGAAGATCGGGCGCGGCGCCCCCCGAGGCCCCGCCGAGCGTGGCGGGGCCGCCGAGGAACGCGTACGTCCATGAGGCCGCCCCCACGCTCAGGGCGAGCTGGGCGGCCCTCCAGACACGGCGGGCCGTGGCGGGCGGCCGCTCCACCCGGCCGGCGAGCGCGCCGGGCACGGCGACGAGCACGGCGGCGGACGGCGGCAGAAGGAACGCCCCGGCGAGCAGCAAAGGGAAGAACGATCCGGCGCCGACCGGCACTGAGCCACCGACGACGCGGCAGCGGCCGGGGAGTTCACAGGCCAGGTAGAGCGCCGCGAGGAGGCCGAGCGTCCCCCAGGGCGTGCCCGCCCCCGGAGACAGCGCGGGCAGGGCGCAGAGCGCGGCGCAGACCGCCGTGCACAGGATATGGACGCGTGCCGCCCCCGGTGTGCCCCTCACCTGTACCGCCCGCCCCAGCCTGGTCGATGGAGGCGCCAGGCTAGCGAGTTGGGCGTCGGTCAGGCTTCGAACGGGCCGGATTAGCACGTTCGGGTGACACGACCGGGGTTCAGCAATCGGCGTGCCGGCGGACCGCTGTCACTCGGCGGCGGCGGCCGGACGCTCGGCGCCACCCATGGCCACGTCCTGCTCGGGCACGGCCTGGCCCGAACGGATCAGGTCGATCCGTCCCATCACCTTCGAGCGCAGGTCGGCGGGGACGTCGTCCTGCCCGCAGCAGCGCTTGACCAGCTTCTTCACGGCCTGCTCCAGGCCGTACTTCTCCAGGCACGGGGAGCACTCCTCGAAATGCACCTCGAATTTGGTGCAGTCGCCCTCGGGCATCTCATGGTCGAGAAACTCATAGAGATGATCGAGAACCTCTGAGCAGTCCGTCTCGTGCGGCTCTCCGCAGCTCATGAGCCCGAGCCTTTCCTGTCGTCCGACTCACCGGCTCCGGCCGGGACGAGCCCGCGCTCACGCGCGTAGTCCTCCAGCATGCCGCGCAGCTGACGGCGTCCCCGGTGCAGCCGGGACATCACCGTACCGATGGGTGTCCCCATGATGTCCGCGATCTCCTTGTAGGCAAAGCCCTCTACATCGGCGAGGTACACGGCGATGCGGAACTCTTCGGGGATCGACTGCAGCGCGGACTTCACATCGGAGTCCGGCAGGTGGTCGAGCGCCTGGGACTCCGCCGAGCGCAGACCGGTCGACATGTGCGACTCCGCACGCGCCAGCTGCCAGTCCTCGATCTCCTCGGCGGCACTCCGCTGGGGTTCCCGCTGCTTCTTGCGGTACGAGTTGATGAAGGTGTTGGTAAGAATGCGGTACATCCACGCCTTGAGGTTCGTGCCCTCACGGAACTGGTGGAAGGAGCCGTACGCCTTGGCATACGTCTCCTGCACCAGGTCCTCGGCATCCGCGGGGTTGCGCGTCATGCGCAGCGCGGCCGAGTACATCTGGTCCAGATATCCGAGGGCGTCCCGCTCGAAGCGCGCGTTCCGCTCGGCAGTCGTCTCCTGCGCACGGCCGTCGTCGGTCCCTGTGTCGGTCCCAGTGACCGGACCCACCTCCTCCAACGATGTGGCGGAACCGAAACCGGACCCGCTCGCATCGGAGAATAGTCGACCTTCCTTCTGCGCGGGCTGCCGATCGGATCCGCCCGGGGCGCGCGCCGGAGTGCGCGTGGCCGCGTGAAGGACCGTCCACTCCAGTTCAGCGGCGTTCGAGCGGCTCGGGCAGATGGTCGAACCCATGCGACGGACTCCCTCTCCACGTACGACGTTGTTGTACCGACACCAGCCACAACAGCCGCCCCGCATGGCGCATTCCCGGGGCTTGAGCGGGTGCCGGGAGTGTGAGGGCCACCTCGTGGCCGGCGGTCAGGAGAGCCCGTCCAGCCAACCGGCCACCGCCTCGGTGAGGAGGTCCATCGACTGATCCTGGGTCAGCGGCGCCTTCTTCGGTACGGCGAAGCCGTGATCCGCGTACGGCACCGCGACGAGCCCGTGTTCCCCCGGAGGAAACTCCTCCGGCCGCCCGAACGGATCGCGGCCGCCCTGCACCACGAGGGTCGGGACGCCCGCGCCGAGCAGCTCGTCCGCGCGGGACTTCTCCGGCTTACCCGGCGGGTGCAGCGGGAAGCTCAGCGCGAGAACCGCGCGGGCGCCGAGCTCTGCCGCCGTACGGCAGGCCACGCGGGCCCCCGCACTGCGTCCCCCGGCGACGACGGGGAGCCCTGGGGCCGTCAGCGCAGGCCACAGGCCACGCCAGCCGGTGTCCAGGGTCCGGGGCGCGGGCGCCAGCCTCTTTCCGGCCACCCGCCACGGCTGCTCCACCAGGGCCACGGTCACCCGGTGGCCAGGCAGCACGCCGGCCAGGGCCTGGAGGTCACGGGCCTCGATGCCGCCGCCCGCTCCATGGCTGACGGCAAGCACCAGACGGGCCTTCTTCGCGGGGATCCAGGTGATCCTGGCCTCCCCGGCATCCGTGCCGACGTTCTCGGTCTTCCGCGGGGTCGCTGCAGTACGGCTCACACCGCCCATCCTGCCGGGTGCCGGGTCAGAAGAGCGTGCTCACCTCCGGCGCGGCCAGCTCGTCCAGGAGTTCCGGGCCGTTGTTGCGGACGTTGCTGACGGCGGTCGCCACCGGATAGGCCCGCATCAGTCCGCCCGGCGGCGGCTCCAGCAGCGCCTTCAGCTCGTCGACGTCGGTGCGCGCAGGGTCGAGCCAGGCGTCCCACCGGTCCGGGGTCAGCATCAGCGGCATCCGGGGGTGGATGTCGGACAGCGAGGCGGGCCCCTCCGCCGGCGCCACCGCGAGCGGGGCCGTCTCCGCCTCGGTGGTGATCACCGAACAGGTCACCCACCAGGCCTGCGGATGGTCGTCGGGCAGCGTCCGGTCACGCCAGAACTCGTACAGACCGGCCATCGCGAAGACGGAACCGTCCGCGGGGGTCACGAAGTACGGCTGCTTCCGGGGCCGCTTCTTCTTCCCCTTCTCCTCCAGCTGCCGCTCGTCGGCCCCGGTGACCCACTCGTAGTAGCCGTCGGCGGGCAGGATGCAGCGCCTCGACACGAAGGGCCGGCGGAAGGACGGCTTCTCGTGGACGGTCTCGGCGCGCGCGTTGATCATGCGGGCGCCGCCCTCCGGCGACTTCGACCACGACGGCACGAGTCCCCACTTCAGGGCGCGCAGCTGGCGAACCGGACGCCGGTCGTCTGCGTCCTTCACAGGACGGTCCAGAACCGCGTAGACCTCCTTGGTCGGCGCGACGTTCCAGTCGGGCTCCAAGGTCTCCGTGGGTTCCCACTTCTCCACGCCGAAGAGCCCGGTCAGATCCTCTGGCCGCCGACTCGCCGCATACCGTCCGCACATAAGTGCCAGACTGCCACGACCCGCCAGTCGAGTGGACCCCGATCCCTCAAGCACCTCGAGCACGTCAAGGAGCCGCACGCGCCATGGACAGCACCGAACTGGGCGATCTGTGGGATCGCGTCTTCGGCACCCAGCCCGCTCCCGAGCAGTGGCTGGTGGTCGTCACGGCCACGGCGGCGCTCGTCGCCGTGGTGCCGAACCTCATATGGCGGCTCTCCCGCAACGCGATCACCATCGCGCACGAGGGCGGTCACGGACTGATCGCCCTGCTCACCGGGCGGCAGCTCTCCGGCATCCGGCTGCACTCGGACACCAGCGGCCTCACCGTCAGCCGCGGCAAGCCGACCGGCATCGGCATGATCCTCACCGCTGCGGCCGGCTACACGGCTCCACCGCTGCTCGGCCTGGGCGGCGCCTGGCTGCTGACCAACGGCCGGATCACCCTGCTCCTGTGGCTGGCGACCGCGCTCCTGGCGGTGATGCTGGTGATGATCCGCAATCTGTACGGGGCGCTGACGGTCATCCTCACGGGTACGACCTTCCTGCTGGTGTCCTGGCTGACCTCGGCGGACGTCCAGTCGGCGTTCGCGTACACCGTGGTCTGGTTCCTGCTGCTCGGCGGCGTACGTCCGGCGTTCGAGCTGCAGTCCAAGCGCAGGTACGGCGGTGCGTCCGACTCCGACGCCGACCAGCTCGCCCGGCTGACGCACGCCCCGGCCGCGATGTGGCTCTTCCTCTTCCACGCGGTGTCGCTCTGCTCGCTGATCGGCGGCGGACGCTGGCTGCTCGGACTGTGAGAGCCCGCCCGTACCACCCTTGCGTTACGTCCCGGTTTCAGCCTTTTTGTTGAGGATCTGGGTTTGCGCTGAGCCACTAAAGTGAGGGGCATGACCGATAGTTCCGCGCACCCCGCCCTCTGGCCCGCCCCCCTAGCGACCGGGGCCGTCGACGCGACCGTCACCGTGCCCGGATCGAAGTCGGTCACCAATCGCGCCCTCGTCCTCGCCTCCCTGTCCTCCGAGCCCGGCTGGCTGCGCCGCCCGCTGCGCTCCCGCGACACCCTCCTGATGGCCCAGGCTCTCCGCGCGATGGGCGTCGGCATCGAGGAGGGCGTGGGCCCGGACGGCTCGGGCGAGGCCTGGCGGGTCATCCCCGCAGGTCTGCACGGCCCCGCCCAGGTGGACGTGGGCAACGCGGGCACGGTGATGCGTTTCCTGCCGCCCGTGGCCTGCCTGGCGGACGGCCCCGTCCACTTCGACGGGGACCCGCGGTCCTACGAACGGCCCCTGCACGGCGTGATCGGCGCGCTGAAGTCCCTCGGAGCCCGGATCGACGACGACGGCCGGGGGACGCTGCCGCTGACCGTGCACGGCGCGGGGGCGCTGGACGGCGGCCCGGTGTCCATCGACGCCTCCTCGTCCTCCCAGTTCGTCTCCGCGCTCCTGTTGTCCGCACCCCGTTTCAACCAGGGCGTGGAGGTGCGGCACACCGGCTCGACCCTGCCTTCCATGCCCCACATCCGGATGACCGTCGACATGCTGCGCTCGGTCGGCGCCCAGGTCGACGAGCCGGAGACGGGCGGTGAGCCCGATGTCTGGCGGGTCTCCCCCTCCGCGCTGCTCGGCCGCGACCTGACGGTCGAGCCCGACCTCTCCAACGCCCAGCCGTTCCTGGCCGCCGCACTGGTGACCGGCGGCCGGGTCACCGTCCCCGACTGGCCCCTGCGGACCACCCAGCCGGGTGACGCGCTGCGCGAGATCTTCACCGCAATGGGTGGCACGTGCGAGCTGACCGAGCGAGGCCTCACGTTCACGGGATCGGGCACGATCCACGGCGTCGACGTCGACCTGGGCGAGGTCGGTGAGCTGACGCCGGGCATCGCGGCCCTCGCCGCGCTCGCGGACTCCCCGTCCACCCTGAGCGGAGTCGCCCACCTGCGGCTGCACGAGACGGACCGGCTGGCGGCACTCACCAAGGAGATCAACGCTCTCGGCGGTGACGTCACGGAGACCGCCGACGGCCTGCGGATCAATCCGCGCCCGCTGCACGGCGGCACCTTCCACACGTACGACGACCACCGGATGGCGACCGCGGGCGCGATCATCGGCCTCGCCGTGGCGGGGGTGGAGATCGAGAACGTCGGCACGACGGCCAAGACCCTGCCGGACTTCCCGGACATGTGGACCGGCATGCTCGGGGAACCCTCCGGCGCCGTCGGCGTCACCCCCGGGTCACTCGGTGCCGCACCGGGAAGGCGTGGGGTCTGAGGACATGCGCCGCTACGGGAAGAACCCCGACGAGGACGACATCCGCGTCCGCCCCAACCCCAAGGGCAACCGGCCCCGTACCCACACACGTCCCAAGCACGAGGACGCCCAGGACGGCATGGTCCTGACCGTCGACCGGGGCAGGCTGACCTGCCTGGTCGACGACCGTACGGTGATGGCCATGAAGGCCCGCGAACTGGGCCGCAAGGCCGCCGTGGTGGGCGACCGGGTCTCCCTGGTGGGTGACCTCTCCGGCGCCAAGGACACCCTGGCGCGCATCGTGCGGATCGGCGCGCGTACCTCGGTGCTCCGCCGCACGGCGGACGACGACGATCCGTTCGAGCGGGTGGTCGTCGCCAACGCCGACCAACTGGCCATCGTCACCGCGCTCGCCGATCCCGAACCCCGCCCGCGCATGATCGACCGCTGCCTGGTCGCGGCGTACGACGGCGGGCTCACCCCCCTCCTGGTGCTGACCAAGTCCGATCTGGCGTCGGCGGACAAGCTCCTGGAGGCGTACACCCCGCTGGGCGTCCCCTACGTCGTCACCAGCCGCGAGGAGCTGGAGAACGGCGACGCCGCCGACCAGGTGCGAGAGCTGCTGAACGACCGGGTGACCGCCTTCGTCGGACATTCCGGGGTCGGCAAGACGACGCTGGTCAACGCCCTGGTGCCCAAGGACCGACGGCGGACCACCGGGGTGGTCAACGCCGTCACGGGACGCGGCCGGCACACCACCACCTCGGCGCTCGCCCTGCCACTGCCGGACGGCCTCGGCTGGGTGGTCGACACCCCGGGTGTGCGGTCGTTCGGACTGCACCACGTCGACCCCTCCCGGGTCATCAACGCCTTCCCCGATCTTCAGCCGGGCACGGAGAACTGCCCGCGTGGCTGTACCCATGACGGCCAGGAGCCGGAGTGCGCCCTGGACGCGTGGGTCACCGAAGGGCACGCCGATCCGGCGCGGCTCGATTCGCTGCGGAGGCTGCTCGCGACCCGGGAGCGGCGCGAGGGGGACTGAGGAGGGCGCCGGACGCCGGACTGCCCGACTCGCGCACGTTTGCGTGCCCCCATGGCTGGTAAGGGCATAATCGCGCAAGCGAGACGAAGCGTCACCTACGTGGGAGGCACCGGACGATGGCGTGGTTGCTGGTCGTGGTCGCTGGACTGCTGGAGACCGGCTTCGCCGTGTGTCTGAAGCTTTCGCACGGATTCACCCGCCTCTGGCCGACGATCGCCTTCTGTGCGTTCGCCCTCGGCAGTTTCGGTCTGCTCACGATGGCACTCAAGAAGCTCGACGTCGGCCCGGCGTACGCGGTGTGGACGGGCATCGGAGCGGCGGGAACGGCGATCTACGGGATGATCTTCCTCGACGACGTCGTCTCCACGCTCAAGCTGGTGTCCATCTCGCTGGTGATCATCGGTGTGATCGGTCTGCAGCTGTCCGGTTCGGCGCACTGAGCGACGGGGCCCGTCACGGAGTCCGCCGGCACCAGCGTGTACGAGAGGGCGAGCCGGAGCGCGATCTCGCAGGGAACTGTCAAGGTCCGCGCACCGCCGGCACGGCCCGGGAACGGCCCGCCCCCGCACGGGGCCGTGTAGCCCGGCCGGGTGGCGGTGGATACTGTGACGGCATGCCCGACTACCACGATGATCTGCGCCTGGCCCACGTACTGGCGGACGCCGCCGACGCGGCGACGATGGACCGGTTCAAGGCTCTGGACCTCAAGGTCGAGACCAAGCCGGACATGACGCCGGTGAGCGAGGCCGACAAACACGCGGAGGAGCTGATCCGCGGGCATCTTCACCGGGCGCGACCACGCGACGCGATCCTGGGCGAGGAGTACGGGATCGAGGGCACCGGCCCCCGGCGCTGGGTCGTCGACCCGATCGACGGCACCAAGAACTACGTCCGCGGTGTCCCCGTCTGGGCGACGCTGATCTCCTTGATGGAGGCGGGCGAGAACGGCTTCCAGCCGGTGGTCGGCGTGGTGTCGGCCCCCGCCCTGAACCGCCGCTGGTGGGCCGCGAAGGGCGCCGGCGCCTTCTCCGGCCGCAGCCTGACGTCCGCGACGCGGCTGCACGTGTCGAAGGTCGAGCGGATCGCGGACGCGTCGTTCGCGTACGCCTCGATGACCGGCTGGGAGGAGCAGGGCCGGCTCGACGGCTTCATGGATCTGACGCGGGCGGTCTGGCGCACGCGTGGGTACGGGGACTTCTGGCCGTACATGATGGTCGCCGAGGGTTCGGTGGACATCTGCGCGGAGCCGGAGCTCTCCCTCTGGGACATGGCGGCGAACGCGATCATCGTCCAGGAGGCGGGCGGGCAGTTCACCAGCCTGGACGGGGTCTCCGGCCCGGGCGGCGGCAACGCGGCGGCGTCCAACGGACTGCTGCACCACGAACTGCTCGGCTACCTCAACCAGCGCTACTAGCCACCCGGGGCAGAGGTACGCCGAAGGCGGGCGCCCGCCCCCTTGTTGAGTCCCCTTCCGGGTGCGACTCCGAGAGTCCCCCACTTGTGAACTTGTGAAGTGCCTCACGAAGGCCGCTTCGCACGGCACTTCTCGAAGGAGGTGGCTCCTTACATGCTTGTCCGTGACGCCATGAGCACCCTGGTCCTCACCATCGGCCCGGCCCACACGCTCCGGCAGGCGGCCCGGCTGATGTCGGCCCGCCGTATCGGAGCGGCTGTCGTCCACGACCCGGACACCTGTGGTCTCGGCATCACCACCGAGCGCGACATCCTCGACGCGGTCGGCGCCGGACTGAGCCCCGACGTCGAGACCGCGTCCACCCACACCACCACCGACGTGGTCTTCGCCTCTCCCGGCTGGACCCTCGATGAGGCCGCGGAAGCCATGACGCACGGCGGCTTCCGGCATCTGATCGTGCTGGACGGCGACGGCCCCGTCGGCATCGTCTCGGTGCGCGACATCATCAGGTGCTGGGCGCCCGCCCGGCGGTCCCGCGCCGAAATGGCCCTCTGACCGGCGCTCCAGGCCCCGGCGGGTCCCGACCGCGAACGACAGCGGGCCGGACCCCCGGAGAACCTCCCGGGGAATCCGGCCCACCACCGACGGCAAGGGCTACTGGCCGCGCAGGGCCTGGACCGCGACCTCCAGCCGCTTGCCGAAGTCTCCGTCGGCCTGACGGAAGTTGTTGATCGCGCGCTCGGCGATGTCGTCGCGCGAGACCTTGGAGATGAACCCGGAGAGGTTGTCGATCAGCCGGGCCTTCTCGTCCTCGGACATCAGCCGGTAGAGGTTGCCGGCCTGCACGAAGTCGTTGTCCTCGGAGTGGACCGGCGTCTCGTGGTTACCCGTGCCGCCCGTGACCGGGAGGGGCTGCCAGAGCGGCCGGTCCGTCTGGGCCGGGCCGCCGAAGCTGTTCGGCTCGTAGTTCTTCGCACCCTTGTGACGGCCGTCGTACAGGTAGCCGTCACGGCTGTTGGTGCGCGCCTCGGTGGCGTGCGGGCGGTTCACCGGCAGGTGGTCGGCGTTGACGCCGACGCGGTAGCGGTGGGCGTCGCCGTACGCGAAGAGGCGCCCCTGCAGCATCTTGTCGGGGGACGGGCCGATGCCGGGCACGAAGTGCGCCGGACTGAAGATCGACTGCTCTACCTCGGCGAAGACGTTCTCCGGGTTGCGGTTGAGCTCCAGCTTGCCGATCTCGATCGGCGGGTAGTCCGCGTGCGGCCACACCTTGGTGAGGTCGAACGGGTTGAAGCGGTAGGTCGCCGCATCGGCCGCCGGCATGATCTGGACCTGCACGGTCCAGCTCGGGAACTCTCCCCGCTCGATGGACTCACGCAGGTCGCGCTGGTGGCTGTCCGGGTCCACACCGGAGAGGCGCACGGCCTCCTCGGCGGTGAGGTTCTCGATGCCCTGGTCGGTCTTGAAGTGGTACTTGACCCAGAAGACCTCACCGGCCTCGTTGTTCCACTGGAACGTGTGCGAGCCGAAGCCGTCCATGTGACGGTACGAGGCGGGAATGCCCCGGTCACCGAAGAGCCAGGTCACCTGGTGCGTGGACTCGGGCGACAGACCCCAGAAGTCCCAGACGTTGTCCGCCTCCTGCGAGCCGGTGTACGGGTCGCGCTTCTGGGTGTGGATGAAGTCGGGGAACTTGATGGCGTCCCTGATGAAGAAGACCGGGGTGTTGTTGCCGACCAGGTCGTAGTTGCCCTCTTCGGTGTAGAACTTCAGCGCCCAGCCACGGGGGTCCCGGGCCGCGTCGGCGGAGCCGAGGTTGCCCGCAACGGTGGAGAAGCGCAGGAAGGTCTCCGTCTGCTTGCCGACCTCCGAGAGGAACGCGGCCCTGGTCCACTGCGAGACGTCGCGGGTCAGCGTGAAGGTGCCGTAGGCACCGGCACCGCGGGCGTGCACGACGCGCTCCGGGATGCGCTCGCGGTTGAAGTGGGCGAGCTTCTCGAGAAGCGCCTGGTCCTGAACGAGAACCGGTCCACCCGGGCCGGCGGTCTCACTGTTCTGATTGTCGGCTACCGGAGCGCCGGCCTCCGTGGTGAGCGGTCCCTGAGTCACGCGCGCCTCCTGCGTCGGTGTCCTGCACAGCGTCGTTCCCTGTGCAGCCTGTTCTCGGCCGCAGCCTGTCCTTGGCCAATACGTCACCGATCCTACAATGGACTTTGTCCAAGTCAAACAGTCATCTAAAGTCACACCTACTCGGAACTCGACCTTCCCACTGTTAGGCTGGGGCCCATGAGTGACCTCCTGGAACGACTCCGTGGACGCGGCTGGCGCATGACGGCACAGCGGCGCGTGGTGGCCGAGGTTCTCGAAGGGGACCACGTGCATCTGACGGCGGACGAGGTCCACGCGAGGGCCGTCGACCGGCTGCCCGAGATCTCGCGGGCCACCGTCTACAACACACTGGGCGAGATGGTCTCCCTCGGGGAGGTCATCGAGGTCTCCACCGACCGCCGGGCGAAGAGGTACGACCCGAACGCCCACCGCCCCCACCAGCACCTGGTGTGCGGGCGCTGCGGTGCGATCCGGGACGTGCACCCGTCCGGCAACCCGCTGGCGGACCTGCCGGACGACGAGCGCTTCGGTTTCACCGTCTCCGACGTCGAGGTGACCTACCGCGGGATCTGCCCGAACTGCGCCGCCACGGCCTGAGGATGCGCCACGCACCGGGCCGCCCGCACGTCTGACGCGGACGGCCCCTCGGTAACCGGCGTACGACAGTCGGCACACGTCGGCATACGACAGAGGCCCGGATCCTTGCAAGGATCCGGGCCTCTGTCTTTCAGTAGCGGGGACAGGATTTGAACCTGCGACCTCTGGGTTATGAGCCCAGCGAGCTACCGAGCTGCTCCACCCCGCGTCGTTGTGATTGCAACTCTACGGGACCCTGCCGACCAGCGCAAACTCATTCCCCGGCCACCCGTGCCCAGCCCTGAGCCGACCAGTGCGCGGTCACGCGGTGAGCTCCTGGTGCAGCGCCTCCAGCAGCCGTGCGGCACGCTCGGCCACCTCCGCCGGCCCCAGCTCGACCGCGCGGGCGCACCAGCGCTGCCCCTCGGTGAGCTCACCGCGGCGGGCGGCGAGCAGCGCGAGGCGCAGAGCGGCCCGGCCGTGCCCGTCGTTGGCGGCGCGGCTCCACCACAGGGCCGCTTCGCGCTCACTGCCCTCGCGGGCGAGCAGCAGGCCGAGGTTGAATGCGCCGTTGCGGCTGCCCGACTCGGCGGCCTCTCGGTACCAGCGCGCCGCGCTCGCCATGTCGCCGCGTGCGGCCGCGAGCATTCCGGCCCTGACCTGGGCACGGCGGTGGCCCTGCCCGGCCGCCCTCTCGTACCACTCCTCGCACTCGGTCTTCTCCGGCATCGCCTCTCCCAGCGCGGGAGGTCCGGGCGCCGGCTGACGCAGGTCGAGGACGCCGGCCAGGCGGAAGGCGGCCTCGGCGCTGCCGCCGCCCGCGGCGCAGCGCAGGTGGCGCTCGGCCTCCCGCTCGTCGCCGTCCCGCAGCAGAGCCATACCGACCTGGAGCGCGGCATCGGTGTGCCCGGCCGCCGCTGCCCGCTGGTACCAGCCGAGCGCCGTGCGGTCCTCGTCCCGTCCGGCGTGCAGGATGCCGAGATTGAACGCGGCGTCCACGCTGCCCGCCTCCGCGGCCTTGGAGAACCAGGGCTCGGCGCCGGTCGCGTCCCCCGCCTGGAGCAGGAGAACGGCCAGGGCGTTCGCCGCTTCACGGTGCCCGGCGTAAGCGGCCCGGCGGTACCACTGCTCGGCCTGAGCGATCCGCTCCTGGGCGGCGCAGAGCAGACCGAGGTTGTACGCGCCGTTGACGTCACCGGCGTCCATGGCGGCGCGGTACCAGCGTTCGGCGGTCTGCTGCTCACCCCTGGCCGCGTGCAGGGCGCCCAGCGCGTTGGCGGCATTACCGTCACCGTCCTGGGCGGCCCGCAGCCACCACACGGCCGCGCTCTCCTCGTCCCCCGCGTCGCGCAGCAGGAAACCGAGGGCGCAGGCCGCCCGGGGCTCGCCTTCCTTGGCGGCGGTGAGATACCAGCGGCCGGCCTCCTTCAGCTCGCCGCGCTGCTCGAGGATGGCTCCGAGATGCAGGGCGGCACGACGGTGCCCGCGCGCTGCGGCCTGGCGGTACCACTGCTCGGCCTCGCCCATCCGTCCGGCATCGGGCCCCGCGACGGGGCTGTCCCGCCTCGCCGGCATACCGGGGTCCAGCCCTCGTCGGCCTTCGCCCACGACGCGCCCCAGGCCGAAGGCGTCGTGCGCGTCGCCCACGGCGTTGCGCTCGATCGTCCGCGCCAAGCGGTACGCGGCCTCCCGGTGTCCCTGCTCCGCGGCGGCGCGCAGCCAGCGCGCGGCACCGCCGTCACCGCGGTGCTCCAGCAGATCGGCCAGTGCGTACGCGCCCAGCGCGTGCCCCTGCTCCGCGGACTGCCGCAGCCAGTACTCGGCGCCCGGCTCGTCCCCGCGCTCACGGAAGTGGCGCCCGAGGGCGTGCGCGGCGGCGGCGGACCCTGCCACGGCGGCGATGCGCCACCACCCGGCCGCCTCGTCCGCGTACCCCCTCTGATGGAGGAGCACCCCGAGGTTGTTGGCCGCGGCCCGGTCCCCCTCGGCCGTAGCCGCGCGCAGGTGGGCCTCGGCGCCGTCCAGGTCGCCGCGGCGCAGCAGGAGAGCGCCGAGGACGCTCATCGACACCGGGTCACCGGCTTCCGCGGCACGCCGGTGCCGCGCCTCGGTCTCGTCGGCGTGGTCCGGGGTCTCCGTGGTGTCCGTGCTCCCGACGTCGTCCGCGCCGGTGTCGGAGCTCTCGGCGGCGTCGGCCGTGTCAACGACATCCACAGCGAAGACGGCGGCCTCGCGAGCGCCGTCGGCGATGGCAGCGGTCCCGGCCAGGGCAGCGGCGAATGCCATATCTGCCACGTTTTCCGTCGTCCGGCCGCGTCGCTGCACAAACCGCCCTGTCTCCAACAGAGTTGCCCTGTCCCCCATAAATACCATCGTCGCACCACCCGCAACCCGCGTACACCTGGTAAAACCGCGACCAGTGAGGTCACTTCAGCGTTTTGTCGACATGCCCACAGAGAGACAAGTGAAACACGATCGAGCCCAACTCATGCCCTGCGAACCGCACTTCACTCCGACAACTTGAGAAAACGCCTCACGGCATGACGAAGGCCCGGATCCCAAAGGATCCGGGCCTTCACCTTTCAGTAGCGGGGACAGGATTTGAACCTGCGACCTCTGGGTTATGAGCCCAGCGAGCTACCGAGCTGCTCCACCCCGCGTCGTTGTGTTCAAACAGTACCACGACGCGGGGTGGACCTTTCTCAGCTGCCCTGGTCGTCGCCCTCCGGCTTCGTGGCACCCTCGGCACCTTCGGTACCCGAGGCTCCGCCGGCTCCCTCGGGCTGTGCCGCCGCGGCCCTCTCGAGAGCGTCCTGAAGGTCCGACTGGGCCTTGCCGTAGGCCTCCCAGTCCTGCTCCTTGAGAGCCGCCTCACCCGCCGTGTACGCCTTCTGGGCGTCCGCGATGGCCTTCTTCAGAGCCGCTTCCCCGGTGGCCGGGGGCTCTGTGGTGTCGCCCGGTGGCTCGGTCGGCTCCGTCGGCGGCGTGGTCGTATCGCCCTCGACCCCGAAGACCGCGTTGAGCGCCTCCCCGAGACTGTTCTCGAAGACGATCTTCGACCCGTACGAGGCGGCCACCTTGCGCAGCAGCGGATAGTTCTGCGTGCCACCGCGCGTGTAGACCGGTTCGATGTAGAGGAAGCCTCCGTCGAGCGGCACGGTCAGCAGATTGCCGTACTCGATGTCCGAGTCGGTGCCCTTGAGGTTTCTCACGAACTCGGCGACGTCGTCGTTGCCGTTGAGCTCACTCTGTACCTGGCCTGGGCCCTTCACGGTGGTGGTGACTCTCAGCAGTCTGATCGTGCCGTAGTCCTCGCTGGCCGCGTCCGCGTCCACCGCCATGAACGCCCCCAGGTCGGGCCGTCCCTTCGGTGTGAACGTCGTGGTGAGCGAGAACTTCTGCTCGTCCTGGCCCGGCATCTTCATGCTCAGGTAGTACGGCGGAACGGCCCCGGGCTCCTTGTTCGTGGGGTCGTCCGGCACCTGCCAGGCGTCACTGCCGCTGTAGAACTGCGCGGGATCCTGCACGTGGTACCGCGTGAGCAGCTCACGCTGGACCTTGAACAGGTCCTGCGGGTAGCGCAGGTGCTCCATCAGCTCCTGCGGGATGTCGTCCTTGGCCTTCACCGTCCCGGGGAAAGCCTTGCGCCACGTCTTGAGCACCGGGTCCTTGGTGTCCCACTCGTAGAGCTTCACCTTGCCGTCGTACGCGTCGACAGTGGCCTTCACCGAGTTGCGGATGTAGTTGACCTGGTTCTGCTGGGCGACGACCGCGCGCTGGTTGGTGGTCAGCGAGTCGGCCGTGGTGTCACCGAGCGTCGTACGCGAGGCGTACGGATAGCCGTTGGTCGTGGTGTAGGCGTCGACGACCCACTGGATCCGCCCGTCCACGACCGCCGGATAGGCGTCACCGTCGATCGTGAGCCAGGGCGCCACCGCCTCGACCCGTTCCTTGGGGGTGCGGTTGTACAGAATCCGTGAACCGTCGCCGATGGCTCCCGAATACAGTATCTGCGGCTCGCTGAACGACACGGCGTAGGCAGCGCGATTGAAGGCGTTGGAGAGACTGACCCCGCTGTCGCCCTTGTAGCTGGTGGTCTTCTCGCCGTCCTCCTCGTAGTCGAGCTCCTTCTGGGGCCCTCCGACGATGGAGTACTGCTCGGTCTTCTCGCCGTAGTAGATCCGCTGCTCGTGCTTCGGCAGCTCGCCGGAGGTCGGCAGGCCCGACTCGGTGAAGTCCGGGGAGCCCGTCGGGTTGGTGCCCGTCGTGGTGCCCCGGGCCGCGATGGCGCCGTAGCCGTGGGTGTAGGTGAAGTGGTCGTTGATCCAGTTCCGCTTGGGGAGCCCGTCGAGGTTCAGCTCGCGCAGGCCGATGACGGTGTCCTGCTCCTTGCCGTCCTCGCCCTTGTAGCGGTCGACGTCCAGCGTCTTGGGGAACTGGTAGTAGTTCCTCTTCTGCTGGAGCTGCTGGAAGGCCGGGGAAACGACGTTGGGGTCCATCACCCGGTAGCTGGCAGCCGCGTCCGCGCCGGCCCGGAGCTTGGCGTCGTCCGTGGTCGTGCTCTTGCCGGAGTAGTCGTCCACCTTCGCGTCGTCGATGTCGTAGGCATCTCGTGTCGCGTCGATGTTCTTCCGGATGAACGGCGCTTCCTTGGCCTGCTCGTTGGGCTGGACCTGGAACTTCTGCACGATCGCCGGATAGAGGCCGCCGATCAGGATCGCCGACAGCACCATCAGGCCGAAGCCGATCACCGGCAGCTGCCAGGTGCGCCGCCAGAGGGTCGCGAAGAAGAGCAGCGCGCAGATCACGGCGATGCAGAACAGGATCGTCTTCGCCGGCAGATAGGCGTTGGCGTCGACGTACCGCAGGCCGGTCCAGTTGTCCGTGGCCTTGAAGTCACTGGACTTCACGGCCAGGCCGTACCGGTCGAGCCAGTACGCCACGGCCTTCAGCGCGACGAAGATGCCGAGCAGCACCGAGAGATGACCGGTGGCCGCACCCGTCGCCCGCGCGCCGGGGCTCGTGATCCGCAGCCCGCCGTAGAGGTAGTGGGTCAGCGCCGCCGCGATCAGCGACAGCACCACCGCGGCGAAGCCGAATCCGAGCAGGAAGCGGTACCACGGCAGGTCGAAGGCGTAGAAGGAGACGTCCAGCTTGAACTGGGGATCCTTCTGCCCGAACGCCACGCCGTTGACGTACATCAGCCAGGTACGCCACTGGCCCGACGCGGAGGCGCCTGCGATCAGCCCGACGAGCGCGGTGACCGCGAGCAGCACCCACTTCTTGTACGGGGCGACGCTCATCCGGTAGCGGTCCAGGCTCTGCTGCTCCAGCGACATCGCGCTCAGCGGCGGCCGGAGCCGGTGCGCGAGCCAGATGTTCACACCGATGGCGACGGCCATCAGCAGTCCGAAGACGAGGAACAGTCCGATCTTGGTCCACAGAGTGGTGGTGAAGACAGACGAAAACGCGACCGACCTGTACCAGAGCCAGTCCGTCCAGAACCCGGCGAACATGACGAAGGCCATGGCGAGAACCGCCAGGACACCCAATGTCATGAGCAGGGTACGGACGCGCCGGGACGGGCGGCCGACTCTGATCCGTGGCCCGGTCGGGCCTCCGCCGCGGTCCGGCATCTGGAAAGCCAACGTGCGCACCTCGAAGTTCGCGGTCGTGTGAAGCAGGCCCAGCGATCGTAGAGCCCACCTATGCAACTTACTGAGGCTTTACCTAGTTCCCGTTCCCGGGGCATAAGGAGGCAGGATATTGAGCATGCCCAACGTTTCCCCCTCAGGCCCTCCGATGGCCGCGAGTCCACTCACCGTCGCCGTCCTCGAAATCGACGCCTATGCCGCAGGTCTCGGCTGGGACCAGCCGGCCAGGCTGTTCGCCCTGGTCGACACCGCCCGGCTGCGTGCCCACGAGCCGGGCCTCGCCGCTCAGCTGGGCCTCGACGACACCGCTTCCACGACCGCCACTCTCACCCCCGTCGAGCAGGAGGAGCTTCCCGCCGGCACCGCTCTGGACGAATTCCTCGCCACGATCGCCTGGCCCGACGCCGTGGTCGGTTGCGCCATGACCGTGGAGCGGATGATGCTGCCGCCGTCCGCGGAGGCGTCCGTGCCGGACGGCCTGACCGATGCCCAGCTGACCAAGTGGGTGGCCGAGCACCCGGACCGGCAGGAGGTGCGCATGACCGTGGCGGTGCTGCGGGACGGGGCGCGGGACTCCGCCGTGCGACTGCGGGAGAAGGACTCCCCGACCGAGGTCCTGACCGGTGCGGGACTTGTCCCGGGGCTGGCCGAGGCACTCGCGGCGACCTTCGAGTCCTGATCCCTCCGGCGGGGGCCGGCCTCAGCTCGCCGAGCAGCTCGGCAGGCCGGCCGTGTCCCCCGCCCGGATCTTCTCCAGGGACTTCTTGGCGTCGTCGAGGGTCTTCACCCTCACCAGGGTGAGGCCGCTCGGGGTGTCGGAGGCCGCAGCGGCGCAGTTGTCGTCCGGGGTCAGGAAGTACTCGGCGCCCTCGTCGCGTGCGCCGACCAGCTTCATGTTGATCCCGCCGATGGGGCCGACCTTGCCGTGGTCGTCGATGGTGCCGGTGCCGGCGATGAACTCGCCGCCCGTCAGCTTTCCGGGCGTGAGCTTGTCGATGATGCCCAGCGAGAACATCAGCCCGGCGCTCGGGCCGCCGACGTCGGCCAGCTTGATGTCGATCTCGAACGGGAACGTGTGGTCCGTCCCTGCCTGGATC
Source organism: Streptomyces sp. NPDC005794 (assembly GCF_042871445.1). NCBI lineage: Bacteria > Bacillati > Actinomycetota > Actinomycetes > Kitasatosporales > Streptomycetaceae > Streptomyces > Streptomyces sp. NPDC005794. The sequence goes on along the minus strand of NZ_JBIAIN010000003.1, from coordinate 38,168 downwards.
CCGACGATCGCCCGGCCCTCCGAGGGGTTCGACGGGTCCTCGGGCGCCTTCCGCGTGGTGAGGGTGACGTCCTGGGAGCCCTTGGGCTCCTTCCCCGCCTTCTCGGCGGCAGCCGCGGTCTTGGCGGGGATGACCGTGAAGACGACGTCCTCGCCGGGCTCGTGCTTCGTGACGAACTTCGCGACGTCCTCCGGCTTCTCGACCTCCGCGCCGTCGACGGCCTTGATCACATCGCCCGCGTGCAGCACACCCTCGGCGGCGCTGTCCTTGACGACCGTGGAGACCACCACACGGGCGGTGACGGGGATCTTCAGCTCCTCCAGGGCGGCGACCTTGGCGCTCTCCTGGGACTGGCTGAACTCCTCGGCGTTCTCCTGTGTCGATTCCTCTTCGGTCTTGCCGTCCGGGTAGAGGGTGTCGTGCGGCACGACCACGCTGTCATGGGCCAGCCAGCCGTAGACGGCCTCGGCGATGTTCATGTCGTAGTCCGCGCCGGTGACACGAACCGTCGTCATATTGAGGTTGCCGGAGGTCGGATAGGTCTTGTGACCGCTGATGTGCAGAACCGGCTCGCCACGGGCATCGCCGAGCGTGTTCACCGTCGGTCCGGGAGACATCTCCGAATACGGAACGCGAATCAGCACGCCTGCGCAGAGCAGCGCGATGAGGATGAGGGTGGAGGCGAGCATCGTCGCGGTGCGGCGTGGCATGGAACGACAGTACGGGAACGGCCTGTCGGTGCACCGTCGGGGCCGGTTCGTGCGGGAAGCCGTGCGGTGCGGAATTCGCGACTGCGTACAGCTGCGGAGTCTCAGACGGCCTCGGAACCGGAGTGCGATTTCTCCATCGCATCACGGAACCTGGCGTAGCCGGCGAGTTCGGTGACATCACCGGTCGTTCGATTGCGGGCTGCCCACCCTCCCCATATCGCTGCGCCGAGAGCAGCTATAAGCGGAATCAACAGCCAAGCGAGTGCTGCCATCACGACCTCCCTACCCCATGAGCGACCGCAACTGACGATCAGAAGATTAACCACCTGCAGGAGCAACGCTCGTGGCAGGGGTGCGGTTACGCAAATCGGGGCTGATGCCCCGGGGGGCGGTTTGCGCTCAGCAGGCGCCGACCCACTCCTCCGTGCCGTCGGAGAAACGCTGGTGCTTCCAGATCGGGACCTCGTGCTTGAGGTCGTCGATCAGCTTGCGGCAGGCGTCGAAGGCCTCACCCCGATGGGCGCAGGAGACGGCGACGACCACTGCCAGATCGCCTACACCCAGTTCACCCACTCGGTGGACGGCGGCCAGCGCCCGCACCGGGAACTCCGCCACCACCTTCTCGGCCACTCTGCGGAGCTCGTCGACGGCCGTCGGATGACAGGAGTATCCGAGGGCGCCGACGTCCTGCCCGTCGTCGTGATTGCGCACCGTGCCGACGAAGAGCGCCATGCCTCCCGCCGCGTCGTCCCCGACCGCGCGGAAGATCTCGTCGACGGAAAGAGGGGTGTCACGGATGTCCAGGAGCCGGATGGGATCCTGGGCCGCCTGCTCGCCGGGGTGGGTGTGGGTGCGTGCCATAGAGCCATGGTGCCGCACGGCACCGACATCCTGGAACAGCGTGTTCGACCGGTGGCGGGCCGTCCGGCTTGGAGCCTCCTACCAGGCGGGGAGGCCGGACCGCCGTCCGCCTAGAAACGACGGCGCGCCTTGCGGGCCCGTCGCACCAGCGCCGCCGTGCCGAGCAGCGCGACAGTCGCCCCCGCGGCACCCGCCGCGGTGGCGTCCTTGCGGCCGAGCCGCCGGCCGGCGACCGTGTGCCGCCCCTCGACCTCTTCCAGGAGCGCTGCCAGGACCTCCTCGTTGGTCCACCGGGGGCGCCAGCCCGCGTCGTGCAGCCGGCTCACACTGACCACCCAGGGGTGCATGGTGTAGGCGAGATCGCCCGCCGGTGACGGTGTGAGACCGATCCGGTGCAGCCGGGCAGCAGCGCCGAGGGCGACGGCGGACGGCAGCTCCATACGGCGCACTCCGGAGAGCTCCTCCACCTCTTCCTGCTCGAGCCAGCCGTCGCAGCCGACCGCGAACTCCCCCTCGATCTTTTCGAGAGCCGCGTACTCCAGGGCGCTCACCAGGTCGTCGACGTGGCAGAACTGCCAGGCCGGGCGTGAGCCCGCGACGACGAGGAGCCTGGGGGACTCGAAGTACCGGGTGAGCGCCGTGTCCGTACCGCCGACCAGGACCGTCGGACGCACCACCGTGACGTTGAGGCCGGGGTGGGCGCGGGGTGCGCGGCGGCCGAGCCTTTCGATCTCCAGCAGGTCGCCGACACCGGTGGCCTCCGCGGTGGCCCGCAGTTCCGCGTCCTCGGAGAGCGGGATGTCGTTGTCGGGCAGAGCCCCGTAGACCATCGCCGAGGTGCACAGCACGACCCGGTGGACGCCCACGGCCGCCGCCGCGGTCAGCACGGTCTGGGTACCGCGCACGTTGTACGCGGTACGGGCGGCGGGATCGGTCTCCAGGTCGAGGTCGAGGGCCATGTGCACGACGACGTCCGCGCCGCGGAGCTTCTCGGCGATGGCGGGGTCGCGTACGTCCAGGATGTGCCACGTGGCCTCGGAGACGTCGCCCCGGCGCTCGTCGATGGCGATGACCTGCTTGATCTCGTCGGATGCGGCGAGGTGGGCGGTGAGCAGCTCACCGACGCCGGTCGCGGCACCGGTGACCGCGACGACGGGGCCGCGGCTTCGGGAAGAATTTTTCGTGGGCTTGCTTTCGGGCGAGGGGTCGGCCAGGTTTCGCGCTGCGCGAACCTGCGGATCTGGGGAACTCACCGGGCGTCTCCAGCGGTTGTCTTCAGTACGTACCCGAATGACGCGTACGTACCAGGTGGCGTCCATCCTGCCGCAGGCCGGGAGCCGGCGGAGCACCGAGGGCCCGAGCGGTCTTTGGTGTCTACGCTGGATGGTGATGTCGGGCAGTCGCCGTCGGTTCGAGCCGGCGGCCCTACGAGCCGAGGAAACCCGTGAGTGACACCCCATTCGGATTCGGCTTTCCGCCGGAGGAGCCGGAAGACGGCGACGAAGGCAAGAAGAAGGACCCCACCGGTGGTGGGCAGGGCTCGGGCGGGCCGGCGAACCCGTTCGGCTTCGGGCCCGGCGCGGGCGGGGACAACCCGTTCGCCGCGATGTTCGGCTCGATGAACCCGAACGACCTGGGCGCCGCCTTCCAGCAGCTCGGCCAGATGCTGAGCTACGAGGGCGGTCCGGTCAACTGGGACATGGCCAAGCAGATCGCCCGCCAGACGGTGTCGCAGGGCACCACGGACGGCAGCAAGGACGCGAGCGTCGGCCCCACGGAGCGGGCTTCCGTCGACGAGGCGCTGCGTCTCGCTGACCTCTGGCTGGACGGCGTGACATCGCTCCCCTCGGGTTCCGTCTCGACGGTGGCATGGAGCCGCGCCGAGTGGGTCGAGGCCTCGCTGCCCGCCTGGCAACAGCTGGTCGACCCGGTGGCCGAGCGTGTCGGCCTGGCCATGGGCGACGTACTGCCGGAGGAGATGCAGGCCATGGCCGGCCCGCTGATCGGCATGATGCGGTCCATGGGCGGTGCCATGTTCGGCCAGCAGATCGGGCAGGCCGTGGGCGTGCTCGCCGGCGAGGTCGTCGGCTCGACCGACATCGGCCTTCCGCTGGCGCCGGCCGGTAAGGCGGCGCTGCTCCCGCTGAACGTCGAGCGGTTCGGCAAGGACCTGAGCGTGCCGCAGGACGAGGTGCGGTTGTACCTGGCGCTGCGTGAGGCGGCCCACCAGCGGCTCTTCGCCCACGTTCCGTGGTTGCGCTCGCATCTGTTCGGCGCCGTCGAGGCCTATGCGCGTGGCATCAAGGTCGACACCAGCAAGCTCGAGGACGTCGTCGGTCAGTTCGACCCGTCGCAGCCCGAGCAACTGCAGGACGCTCTTCAGCAGGGCATGTTCCAGCCGGAGGACACCCCGGAGCAGAAGGCGTCGTTGGCCCGTCTGGAGACCGCCCTCGCCCTCGTCGAAGGCTGGGTGGACGCGGTGGTGCACGAAGCCGCGAAGTCCCGGCTGACCTCTGCGGACGCGCTGCGCGAGACGATGCGCAGGCGCCGGGCTTCCGGCGGTCCCGCCGAGCAGACATTCGCCACGCTCATCGGGCTCCAGCTGCGGCCGCGCCGGCTGCGGGACGCGTCACGGCTGTGGGCCTCGCTCACGGACGCCCGGGGCGTCGACGGCCGTGACGGCCTGTGGGAGCACCCGGACATGCTGCCGACGGCCCGGGATCTGGACGACCCGGACGGCTTCGTCCACCACGAGCAGCTGGACTTCTCCGAGCTGGACAAGATGCTCGGCGAAGCGGCGAAGGGCCCGCAGAAGCCCGTCGCCGACGGCCAGGGCGAGGACGAGCCCGGGGACGAACCGAAGAACGACGGCAAGGACGACTCCGGCAAGTGAGCCTGCACGACGACGCGGTTTCGGTACTCAAGAACTACGACGCGGGTGACCCACAGCAGTCGGAGTTGCGCCAGACGTACCTGGGCCATCTGGCCGGGCACCCCGACGGTATGTGGAAGGCGTGCGGAGCCGGGCACCTGACGGCCAGCGCGCTGGTGATCGACCCGGAGCGCGGCAGGGTCCTGCTGACATTGCACAGGAAGCTGCGCATGTGGCTGCAGATGGGCGGGCACTGCGAACCCCAGGACACGACCCTGGCGGCGGCGGCCCTCCGCGAGGCCACGGAGGAATCGGGGATCTCCGGGCTCGCCCTGCTGCCCGGCGGGCCCGTGCGGCTGGACCGGCACCCCATCCCGGCGCCCTGCCACTGGCACCTCGACGTGCAGTACGCCGCGACGGCGTCGGCCGGGGCGGTGGAGCAGATCAGCGACGAGTCCCTGGACCTGCGCTGGTTCCCCTACGACGAGGTGACGAGGGTGGCGGACACCTCGGTCACACGGCTGCTGGAGAGCACCCGCGCACGGCTGGAGCAGAACGGCTAGAACCTGCTGAGGGGCGGTCTCCCGCGGAGACCGCCCCTCACCGCTGTACATACGGCTCAGTTCCAGGCGTTGTTCTGGTTCTGGCCACGGGAACCCTGCTGACCCACGCCGAGCTGGGCCGCGGCCCCCTGGCCGATCTGCGCGTTCTGCGGCGGAAGCACCTCACTCGGCTGGACGAGGGCGAAGCCCTGTCCCAGGAAGCTCAGCTCCCAGCCCTCCCCCGTGTTGCCACGGCGTCGGATGACGCCCGAGGAGTGGGTCTGGGCCTGCATCTGCACCCTCAGCCCGCTCGACCAGGCGACGATCGCGTCGGCGTCGGCATTGACGTACTTGTCGGGGGTGACCTGCATCATCAGTGGCTGGCCGGAGGTCATCAGCGCGACCTTGCCGTTCCCCGAGATGTTGAGCTGGTACTTGCCGGTGCCGGAGATCCCGTACTGGCTGTCCACCGCGATGACCTCGGTGTGCAGCGAGGAGTCCAGCGCGAGGACGTAGGCGCTGTCGACCGTCATGCCCTCGTGGTCGACGTCGACCAGGTGGATGTACTGGGCGAGGTTGGCCAGATAGACCGTGCCCTGGCCCGAGCAGCGCATGAGGTCGAGACCCTCGCCGGTGTTCCCGCGGGCGCGGCGCTGGCCCTGCGACTGGTACTCGCCGTCGAACTCCATGAGCCCCTGGTAGGCGACCATGGCGCCCTTGCGGGCGAGGACGTCGTCGTGGCCGGTCAGCGAGACCCGCAGGAGCTGCGGATTCTGGACGGTGTACCGGTCCTGCGACTGCTGTTCGGTGTGGCTGAAAAGCGGACTCTGCATGATGTGTTTCTCCCCCCGCTCAGTGCCGGATCCGCAGGCGGTCCGTACTGTCCTCGCTCGGCTGGACGACGACGATGCCCTGGCCCGAGAAGGCCATCTGGTACGCCTCACCGCTGCCCCGCCCGATGAGCGAGCTCGCCTTGAAGCTGCGCTTGCCCTTCACCTTGAGGTTCGGGGACCACGCGACCAGGGCGTCGGGGTCGACATACGTCTCGTCCTCGCCCCTGCCGCAGTCGACGACGATCGGTGTGCCGCGCGAGGTGATGGCGACCCATCCCGTGCCCTGGATCCCGACGTTCCACAGGCCCTGGCCGGTGAACTTTGCCAGCCCCTTGACCCGTTCCACACCCCAGGTGAGGTGGCCGTCGAAGGCCAGGAGGTTGGTGCCGTTGACCGAGAGCGAGTCGTTGTCGAGATTGATGACGACCACGTCGGCGCCGTAGTCGGCGAGGTAGAGCAGACCGTCGCCGGCGCACTTCATCAGAGGTGCGCCCTCGCCGGAGATCCACTGCGAGGCGATCTGGCGGACGGCGGGCGGGTTGGGCTCGTACTGGATGAAGCCCTCGTAGGCCACCATCGAGCCGGTGCGCGCGTAGAGGTCCTGGCCGGTGGCCATGGCGACCTTGAGCATCGTGCGGCCGTGATTCTCCATGCGGGCCGTGACGGGGGTCGGGGCGAAGCCCGCGAGTTGCTGTTTCATGACGGGCTCCCTCAGACCTCGTAGGGCTGGACGACGATGAAGTTGCCGGGAGCTCCCCGGAACTGGAGGTTCACGGTCTCCCCGCTGTGTCCCGGGTACGCGTTGCGGCGCAGCCGGACCTGGCTGGACAGGATCACCTGGGAGGCGGACGACCAGGCCACCACGGCGTTGCAGTCCGCGAAGGTGGTCGGGGTGACCGGCAGGACGACCGGGACGCCGTGGGTCTTGATCACGACGGTGCCGGCGCCCTGGAACTGCATGGTGAACAGGGCGCCGCCGGGAATTCCGTGCCCCTCGATCCTGCGGACCTCGTACTGCAGGGACTCGTCGAACGCGAGAACGCTCTCCGCGGAGACGCAGATGCCGTCACCCTGCAGCTCGATGGGATGCAGATGCGCACCTTCCTCGGCGAAGAAGACCTGGCCACGGCCGGTGCAGCGCATCAGCTGCATCTCCTGGCCCGTCGCGTTGCCGACCATGCGGCCCGCGAAACCGGCGCCCTTGTAGCCGAAGTCGACCTTGCCCTGGTACATCACCATGCTGCCCTGGCGGGCGAGCACCGGGTTACCGCCCATCGTCAGGTCGACGCGCATGAGCTGCTGGTTCTGCGAGGTCCAGCGCTGCCCGGTGGGCGCCTCCTTGTACGGCTGCAGGGCTGCCTGCAGGCCTGCGCCGGCGGCCGGAACACCCTGGGGCACGCCCTGCGGCATACCTGGCTGCGTCCCCGGGGGCTGCTGGCCGAACGGTGCCGGGGGCTGCTGGCCGAACGGCGGGGCCGCCGGGGGCTGCTGACCGTACGACGGGGCAGCGGGCGGGGCAGCGGGCGCGGCACCCTGGCCCGGGACCTGTCCGAACTGCGGCTGCTGAGGCGGCTGTCCGTACGGAGCGGGTGCCTGGGGCGCCGGTGCCACAGGTGCCGCGATGGTCGGCGCGGCGTGCATCGGCTGCTGCGGCGGCGCGGGAGCCGGCGCTGCCGGAGCGCCGAATGCCGGCGCGGGCTGCGGAGCCTGCGGGGCGGCCGGAGCACCGAAGGCAGGAGGTGCGGAGGACTGGGCGGGCGGTGCGAACGAGGGGGCGGCTCCCTGGGGCGCTGCCTCGGGAGCTTCCTCGGCGACCTCCCCACCGAAATTCTTGAGGAGCGCGTCGAGTCCGCCGTCGAAGCCCTGACCGACCGCGGCGAACCGCCAGACGTCCTTCAGGTAGAAGTCGCCGAGCATGACCGCGCGCTCGGTGGTGAACTCCGAACCTGTGAAGGCGTACTTCACCACTTCCTCGCCGCCCGCGACGATCCGGATGTATCCGGGGCCGACCTGCGACATCTGACCGGCACCGTCGAGAGTCGCGGTGAAGGACAGCTTGTGGATCTTGGCCGGAATGCGGTCGAGGGTGACGCGGAACGACTCGGTGTCACCGGCCTGGGCGCCGAGGAGCTGAATGGACTCCTCGGGCGATTTCGGCTGATTGAAGAAGATGAAATACCGGTCGTCGGAGAGCTGCTCGTTGGCATCGAGACCGAAGCAGCTGATGTCGAACGTCAGGCCCGGGCCTGCGATCTGCACACCTACGTACAGATCCGTCCCTGCCGTGAGATCACTGATCTTGGCCTTGTGGCCGCGTTGAAATTCCCTGGCCATGCGTAACGACCGTCCCCCATCCCGAAGGTGAATGCGTCGCGTCAGGCTAACCGCAAACCTCGACAACCAGCCAAGTCGGTACAGACCCGGTACAGAATCGGCAACCTCACTCTTCGCGGGCGGCGGGCAACTGTGGAAGCCGGTCGGCGGCCACGACTCCTTCGAGATAGCCACGCGCGCGCTCGGTACGGGGGTACGCCTCCAGGAGCCGCCAGAAACGCGGCCCGTGCCCCGGGACCAGCAGATGAGCCAGCTCGTGGAGGAGGACGTAGTCGACGACGTACTCCGGCATGCCCTGCAGCCGGTGTGAAAGACGGATGCTGCCCTCGGCCGGGGTGCAGGAGCCCCAGCGGGTGTTCTGATTGGTCACCCATCGCACGGAGGCGGGCCGCGCCCGGCCCTCGAGGTACTGACCGGAGAGCCGCTCGCCTCGATCGGCGAGCTCGCTGTCACCGATGACGCGCTTGCTCTCCTGTGCGGCGAGCTTGTCGAGCATCACACCGATCCAGCGCTGCTCCTCGGCCTCCGACATCCGGGCCGGGATGAGCACGATGGTGCGATCGCCCTCCCGGTACGCGGAGACCGTTCTGCTGCGCCGGGTACTCCTGCGGACCTCGACCGCGCTCGTCACCGATGCGCGGGGTTGCTGGGTGGCTGCGCTGCGCTGCCGGCGTCGGGCGCTGCGCGCAGAGGGCTCCCCGGCGAGACCGGGAGAGGAGTCGGCGGGCACGCCACGACGTTACCCGTTGCCGGTGCGGGAAGTCCCGCCTCCGCGACGGTTCGGCATTGATCCACCTCTCTGCTTGCACTATTTAAACGACTAACGCCCCCGCCTGTGGATAACTTTCGGCCCGTTTCGTCGCCACGTTGCATTCTGGCAACAGACCTCGACACCGACCTGGGAGAAGTCATGCATCCGATGCTGAAGCCCGCACTCCGCCGGGCCTGGCGTGGACGGAACACCGTGCAATTCGGTGTGACACCCGCACACGCGGTAACGCTGGGGCCGATGGATATCGCCACCGGCAGCTTTCTGGAACTGCTCGACGGGACACGGGGACTTCCACTGCTCCGCGAAGAAGCCAGGGCCCTGGACCTGTCTGACCGTCATGTGGACATTCTCCTGTCGCGCCTCTCCGAGGCCGGTCTGCTGGACGATCCGGATGCGGGCGGCCCGGAGGCGGACGCCTTACGCCGTCGGGCCGAGACCCTCGAGCGACAGCGCCCCGACGCGGCAGCCCTCTCCGTGGTCCATCCGGCGCCCGGCAGCGGGCTGCGCAGACTCGCGGCCCGGCGCGCGATGCGGGTGCAGGTGCGCGGCGCGGGCAGGGTGGGCGCAGCGATCGCCGCGGTGCTGTCCGCATCGGGGGTGGGCCACGTCGAGGTGCTCGACGGAGGCCGCGCCGAACCCTGGGACGTCGCGCCGGGCGGACTCCCGGCCTCGTCGGTCGGAGAGCGCCGGGACACGGCGGCCCGGCAGTTGGTGCGCAGGTCCGCCGTCGGTGGACCTCCACGGTCGGGCGGGGCCGGCGCGGCTCCGGCGTGCGGCGAACCGGCGCTGTCCCTGATCGTGGTGGCCCCCAGGGACGGCCTCTCCGTCTACGCCCCCGATCCGGATACCGCCGCACCATGGATCGCCTCGGGTACCCCGCATCTCTACGCGGGGCTGATCGAAGCCACCGGAGTGGTCGGGCCGCTGGTGCTGCCCGGAGGCACCGGCTGCGCGGGCTGTCTGGCGCTGCATCGCGCGGAGGCCGACCCTCAGTGGCCGCGGATGCTCGCGCAGTGGAGGTCCGGACGGCGCACATGCGTCCAGGCCTGCGATCTCGGCCTGGCGACGGCGGTGGCCGGTCTCGCCTCGGCCCACGCCCTGTCCTTTCTCGACGGAGAGCTCCCCGCCAGCACGGGGGCACGATGGGAGGCCGCCATGCCGATGCTGGACTGGCGGTCGGAACGGCTGGGCCCACACCTCGACTGCGTCTGTGGGGCCGCCGGGCACACTGAGGTGGAGCTCACCTCGGCGGCCGGCACCACACAGGACACAATGGCCGGGTGACCGCCGCCGACGGAGCGCAGCCGGATACGCACGCGACACGGCAGTCTGGGAACTGGAGGGGCACATGTCTGATCTTCCCCGGAAGGCGGTTACCCGTACCGCGAAGCTGGCAGCACTGCCGCTCGGCTTCGCCGGGCGTGCCACATGGGGTCTGGGCAAGCGGATCGGCGGGAAGTCCGCCGAGATAGTGGCCCGTGAGGTCCAGCAGCGCACGGCCGATCAGCTCTTCAAAGTCCTGGGCGAGTTGAAGGGCGGTGCGATGAAACTCGGGCAGGCCCTGTCCGTCTTCGAATCCGCACTGCCCGAAGATGTCGCGGGCCCCTACCGGGCGGCGCTGACCAAGCTGCAGGAGGCCGCACCTCCCATGCCTGCCCGCACCGTCCACGGGGTGCTGGCGGAGCGGTTGGGCGAGGACTGGCGTGATCTGTTCACCGAGTTCGACGACCGGCCCGCTGCCGCGGCCTCGATCGGGCAGGTCCACCGCGCCGTATGGCATGACGGGCGCGACGTCGCCGTGAAGGTGCAGTACCCGGGCGCCGGTGAGGCGTTGCTTTCGGATCTCACCCAACTCAGCCGCTTCGCACGGCTGCTCGGTCCGCTGGTCCCCGGGATGGACATCAAGCCGCTCATCACGGAACTGCGCGACCGGGTGTCCGAGGAGCTGGACTACGAGCTCGAGGCCCGGGCCCAGCAGGAGCACGCGGCGGAGTTCGAGGACGATCCGGATGTCGTGATCCCGGCGGTGGTGCATCAGTCCGAGCAGGTGCTGGTGACGGAGTGGATCGAGGGAATTCCGCTGTCGGAGGTGATCGCCGACGGTACGACGGAACAGCGGGACCGGGCCGGCCAGTTGCTGGCACGTTTCCTGTTCTCGGGGCCCGCGCGCACCGGTCTGCTGCACGCGGATCCCCATCCGGGCAACTTCCGGCTGCTTTCCCCGGCAGAAGCGACGGATGGGGAGGTGGACGGGCCCGACGGCGATCCCGGCCTGTGGCGCCTGGGAGTTCTGGACTTCGGCACGGTGGACCGCCTTCCGGGCGGTCTGCCACAGACCATCGGAGACGCCCTGCGGATGACGCTGGACAGGGACGCCGACGCCGTCTACTCCATGCTGCGCGAGGCCGGCTTCGTCAAGGAGTCGATCGATCTCGAACCGGACGCCGTACTCGGCTATCTGCTTCCCATCATCGAGCCGGCCCAGGTGGACGAGTTCACCTTCACCCGCTCCTGGCTGCGCAGTCAGGCCGCAAGGATCGCCGATCCGCGCTCCCCTGCGCATCAGTTGGGCAAGCAGCTGAATCTGCCCCCGTCCTACCTGCTGATACACCGCGTGACGCTGAGCACGATCGGGGTGCTGTGCCAGTTGGGCGCGACCGTCCGTCTGCGGGACGAACTGGAGTCCTGGCTGCCGGGCTTCCTCCTGGAGTACGAGCCGGACGAGGAGAGTGCCGACGGCAGCGCCGAGGAGGGTGAAGCGGTCGAGGTATAGGGGCCTGCCCAGGCCCCCCGCCACCCTCCGGTCCTCACCAGCCGGAGTCGCGCCGGCTCTCGACCGCCCGGACAGAGGAGCAGGCGCTGTCCCCGCAGGGGCACCGGCGGGTGGGTACCGGTAGGCAGGAGGTAGTTCGGTGCGACCTTGCCGCATGAGCCTCGACAGCGATCACCGGAAGCGCAGGATCATTCCCTCGCCGGCGTTCCTCACTGCTGCCACGTCCGATCAACGGTCATGGACCGGCGAGCACCGGGTGGTGCGGGCTGCCACCGTCGTCGGGGAGGACGAGTTCAGCCTCCATCCGACCGGATGAATGGCGGACCGGGGAACCCCCGGACAGGAAGCCCCGCAGAACCTCAAGGCCATCGTTCGGCTCCTGGGCGAGATGGACCTCCGTACCGGTGGCCGGCGGGCCGGCGTACGTGCACCTTCACCCGTACGCCGACAAGGCCGGCCCGTCCGGGCCGGCCCTGTCGGAAGGGGAGGGCGGCTGCCTGCGAGGCCGAGCGGTGGCCCGGCAGCCGTGGTGCGCCGTACTGCTGGTGGGACTGTCAGTGCATGACGGCCATGGCCAGCGCACGGCGGGCACGCATCGAGGCACGCTCCGCACGGCGCTGCATCCGCCGGGCGGCCACCAGGCGCACTGCATGGCGCCCCTCCTCGGCCTCCCTCATTCGGTCGTGCATATGCGCACGAGCCAAGGCTTCTGGGATGAGTTGCATCTCGCGGGTCCTGTTCTGACGCGAGTCGTTCGCGCCGATGATGGTGACGTCCGGGGTCGCAGAGCCGACGGGCTCCCTCGTGGTGGTGGTCATTGGTGCCTGATTCCGGGGGTCATGGGTCTGGGGACGGTCGATGGTTCCGATGCGCTTCGTTCGTGTGGGGGACATGACCCCCAGGCCGGCGGTCACGCCGCGACCGGGTTCTTGCGCGGACGGCCACGCGGCCGCTTGCGGGCGACGACGACGCCCTGGACGAAGAGCTCGCCGCCCCAGACGCCCCACGGCTCGCGACGCTCCTTGGCTCCGGCGAGGCAGGCCTCGATCAGCGGGCAGGCCCGGCAGAGGGACTTGGCGTACTCGACATCGGCCGGCGACTCGGCGAAGAAGACCTCCGGGTCGTAGGAACGGCAGGGGACGGGCACGCCGAGGTTCTCGATGGCGTCGTCGAGCGCGGTGAGCGTGGTGAGGGGGAGCAAGGTGGAGTCCTCCGTGAGGCCGGGCGGGGAGATCGTGTCGGAAGGCGGTACGGACGGGGCGTGCGTCTCGAGTTGCACGGTGGCGTTGTCCTCGTCTGGTCGTGCCGGCCTGTTGGCCGGTTGGCGGCTGGTACCAGGTCCTGCTGTCCCGAGGCTCCTTCGTCTCGTCTCATCCGTTCGGACAAAACAAAAGGGCCGCGGATCCCGAGTGGGGTTCCGCGGCCCTGAAGGCGCCGGCCTGATTCCGATCAGGCTGGATCACTCCAGGGTTCAGGCCCACGGAAGGCCCACATCGTGTGGTGCTGCTGCGTCGTCTGCTTCTTGGCTCCGGCACCGGCTGCCGCAAAGGCATAGGCCGAGGCCTGTCCCTTCGCTACTGCTGCTTCCGATGCCCCGGTCGGTCGCTCATTGCGCTCCCGGACGGGCAGGCTCGCCAGGGACAGAGGGCTGACCCCGGAGATACCGGACGCACCGGTGCCACGAAGCGAGAGCTCCGAAGAGCGCGTGAGGCCGAGCGAGCAGGTGGAGACGACCGACGGATCGGTCATTTTGATGGTGTTGATGATGCTGATCACGACAATCGCCTCCTCTCGGCGTCTCAAGGGACCGGCCGGGGCCGATCCTGCGGTATTCGGATAAGTACAGCACGGAGTCAGGGCTTCAGAGAAGTCGCTGTTCCCGTGGTTAAGAACCTATGGTGCTTGCTGCTGCGGGCGCAAACTATTTTTTCGACGAGTTTTCCTCACACGTCGCCGTCGCCCTCCTCCGGCTCCTGACCCACTGCCCGACCTGCGCAGATGGCCAACACGTCGGTCCCGAACCTGGTCAGCTTCCGGTTGCCGACACCGGCGATGACGACGAGCTCGCCCTCGCTGCCCGGCGCCGCCTCGGCGATCGCCATCAGGGTCTTGTCCGTGAAGACGCAGTAGGCGGGCTGGCTGATCTCCTTCGCCCGGTCCGCGCGCCACTCGCGCAGCCGCTCGTACAACCCTTCGTCCATGTCCGAAGGACAGTCCTCGCAGCGCATCAGTTTCATCTCACCGGCTTCGGTGAGTGTCTTGCCGCAGACCCGGCACCGCACCGGGCCCCTCCGGCCGGGCCGCGCCGGCCTCTCCGGGCCTGCGCTGCCCGTACCCGCCCGGGAGCCTCGGTCGATGCCGCCTCCTCCTCCGGTGCTGCCACGCGTGCCGAGCGCGGCCGAGCCGGGCCGCAGCCCGTTCAGGAAGCGGGTCGCCCGGCGGTTCCCCCGGCCGCCCGGCGACCGGGACAGAGCCCAGGACAGAGAAAGGTGGAAGCGGGCCCGGGTGACTCCGACGTACAGCAGCCTGCGTTCCTCCTCGACCTGTTCGTCCGTCTTGGCGTAGGCGATCGGCATCATGCCCTCGGTGAGACCGACGAGGAACGCGGCATCCCACTCCAGGCCCTTCGCCGAGTGCAGTGATGCCAGGGTGACGCCCTGAACCGTGGGGGCGTGCTGGGCGGCGGCCCGCTCGTCGAGCTCGGCCACCAGATCGGAGAGCGTGGCACCCGGCCTGGCCTGTTCGAAGTCCTCGGCCAGTCGCACCAGCGCGGCGAGGGACTCCCAGCGGTCCCGCACCGCTCCTGAGCCGGCGGGCGGCTTGGACGTCCAACCCTTCGTGGAGAGCACCGCCCGCACCTCGGAGGGAAGGTCGTCGGCGCCGTCGAGCAGCGGGTCGTTACCTCCCGCGCGGGCTGCACCGCGCAGGGCGACGCCCGCCTCCCGCACCTCGGGCCGGTCGAAGAAGCGCTCGGCACCGCGGAGCTGGTAGGGGACGCCCGCGTCCGCGAGTGCCTGCTCGTAGACCTCGGACTGTGAATTGACGCGGTACAGCACGGCGATCTCACCGGCCGGGACCCCGGCGGCGATCAGGTCGCGGATCCTGCGTGCGGTGCCCTCCGCCTCCGCGGGCTCGTCCGGATACTCCGTGTAGACGGGCTCGGGGCCCTTGTCCCGCTGCGAGAGCAGCTCCAGCCGGTGTTCGGCAGCCTTGCCCCGCGCCTGGCTCAGCAGACCGTTGGCAAGGTGGACGACCTGGGGTGTCGAGCGGTAGTCCCGCACCAGCTTGACCACCGTCGCACCTGGATGACGGGTGCGGAAGTTGAGCAGGTGGTCGGGGGTGGCACCGGTGAAGGAGTAGATCGTCTGGCCGGCGTCGCCGACGACGCAGAGATCGTCCCGGTCGCCGAGCCAGAGATCGAGGAGCCGCTGCTGGAGCGGGCTGACGTCCTGGTACTCGTCGACGACGAAGTGCTGGTACTGACGGCGCACATGATCGGCGATGTCGTGCCGGTCCTGGAGGATGCCGACGGTGAGCAGCAGCACGTCCTCGAAGTCGATCACCGCCCTGTCACGCTTCAGCTGCTCGTACATCGCGTAGATCTGCGAGAGCTCGGCCGGGTCGCGCGGCGCGTCACGCTGGGTCTTCACGACCGCCGCCGGATAGTCGGCGGGCACGGTCTGGGTGACCTTGGCCCATTCGATCTCGCTGGTGGCGTCGCGCAGCTCGTTGCGGTCGAGCCGGATCCCGCAACGGGCCGCGGCCTCGGCGACCAGCTGGACCTTGCGCTCCACCAGACGCGGCAGCTCACCGCCGACTGCTTTCGGCCAGAAGTACTGGAGTTGGCGCAGGGCGGCGGAGTGGAAGGTCCGGGCCTGGACACCGGTCGCACCGAGCTGACGGAGCCGGCCCCGCATCTCCCCGGCCGCCCGGTTGGTGAACGTGACGGCGAGCACGGTCGTCGGCTGGAGGATCCCGGCACGCACCCCGTAGGCGATGCGGTGGGTGATCGCCCGCGTCTTGCCCGTCCCCGCTCCGGCCAGCACGCACACAGGTCCGCCGAGAGCCAGCGCGACCTCGCGCTGCTCCGGGTCGAGCCCGTCGAGCACGGCGTCCGCGGAGTCAGGGACCTGTGGGAAGAGGGTGGAATGCGTTGCTGCTGTCACCCTGCCATGCTGCCAGGTCGCGAGGGACCGCCGCGGCGGTTGTCCACAGGGGGTGCCGTTCGTCATACCGGCGGGGAGACCGCGGGGAATGGTGGTCAGCTCTCGTACGTTCCTTCCATGCGGGAGCGTGCGCGTGCGTACGGCCCCGCATTCAGCGAGACCGACGAAAACTAAGGAGCGCCGACAACATGCCGGGCACTGTGACGATGTACAGCACCACGTGGTGCGGCTACTGCCGCCGGCTCAAGGGGCAGATGGACCGCGAAGGCATCGCGTACACCGAGGTCAACATCGAGCACGACCCGGACTCGGCAGCTTTCGTCGAGAAGGCCAATGGCGGAAATCAGACAGTTCCGACCGTGCTCTTCGCCGACGGTTCGACGCTGACCAACCCCTCGCTGGCTCAGGTCAAGCAGAAGATCGGCGCCTGACCCGGAACCACGGATACGTACGGCGACGGCCCTGGGCGGAGAGCTCCGGGGCCGTCGCCGTCGTGTCGTCAGTGCTTACGGGGGCCCTTCGCCACCAGCTCGTGCGTGGTTCCGCTTCCCGGGACGGGCCCGGCTCCGCCGCTGATCCGTGTCCGGATCCGCCGCCGAGCTTCGTCCCCCATGAAGACGGGAGCACCGGCACATCCCTCGGGCATGGTGGCGTCCGGGCATGCGGCCCGGCCGTGGGCATCACCGCGACACCCAGGTCACCGAGGACGGTTCACCCGTCGGCGAAGTCCGTCGTGAGGAGCTTCTCGGCGCTCATCTGCTCATCTGCTCATCACGGTTCGCACAACTCGGTCCGCAGCGTGAACGCGCCCAGGTCGTAGCGCGTCACCTCCGCCACCGTCACGAGGTACTGCCTGATGACCTCGGCGTCGGGCGTGGAGTCGACCAGGTCGTTGAACCAGGAGGCCGCTCCCGTCAGCCGGCGTTGCCCGGCCTCGGGAGCGGCTTGCCGTACCAGAGCTCGATGAGGCGTGCCGCGATCGAGACGCCGAACGGTGGCAGCACCTCGCCCGAGTCGAAGGCGGCCGTCAGGTCCTCGCGGGAGAACCAGCGGGCCTCCTCGATCTCCTCGCCGTCCACGTTGATCTCGAAGGACGTGGCGCGCGCCATGAATCCGAGCATCAGGCTGGACGGGAACGGCCAGGGCTGGCTGGCGATGTACTCGACCTCGCCGACGGTTACTCCCGCCTCCTCGAACACCTCGCGGGCCACGGACTGCTCGATCGACTCCCCCGGCTCGACGAAACCGGCGAGGGTCGAGAAGCGGCCCTCGGGCCAGTGGACCTGGCGTCCCAGCAGGGCACGGTCCTGGTCGTCCGTGACCAGCATGATCACCGCGGGGTCGGTCCGCGGGTAGTGCTCCGCCCCGCAGGCCTGGCAGCGGCGGATGTGCCCGGCCGCCGCGATGACGGTGCGCTCACCGCAGCGTGAGCAGAAGCGGTGCAGCCGCTGCCAGTTCTCCAGGGCCACGGCGTGCACCATCAGACCGGCGTCGCGCGGGCCGAGGAGCAGGCCGGCCTCGCGCAGGCCGGCGGGCCGTGCGGACTGGTCCATGCGGCCCGGAAGGGAGTCCTTCTGGAGCGCGAAGTAGCGTACGCCGTCCTCGTCGGTGCCCAGGAAGTAGCGGTGGGTCTCGGTGACCGGCGCCTCGAAGGCGGGCGTCATGACGAGCTCGGTACCGCCGTCGGGGGTGTCGTCGATGAGTGCCTGGCCCCCGGAGACGACGAAGACTCTGGTCGTCGGGTGGCTCCAGGCCGCGGCGAGCCAGGCCTCGTCGAGCCGGTGGTGCGCGGCGCGGTCGATGCCGCTGGGCGCGGTGAGACCGATCGGACGGTCTGCGGTGGCGTTGTCGAAGGTGCTCACAGGTGCTTCCTACTCCCCCGGGGGTGGATCGGGCGTACAGAGATTCAGCGCAGTGCGTCGGCCAGCTCGCCCCACAGATGGGCGGTGGTCTCCACGCCCTTGAGGAGGAGGTCGAGCTCGACCTTCTCGTCGGGGCCGTGCCAGCCGTCGGACGGTACGGAGATGCCGAGGAAGAGAACGGGTGCGCCGAGCACGTCCTGCAGGTCGGCGGCGGGGCCCGAGCCTCCCTCACGGGTGAAGAGGATCTTCGTCCCGAAGGCCCGTCCCATGGCACGGGCCACCGCCTGGAGGGCGGGATGGTCCAGAGGCGTCAGACAGGGGCGCGTTGCGGGCGCGAAGGTGATCCGGTGGCGCACACCGGCCGGGATCCGGGCCTCGGCCCAGGTGCGTACCGCTTCCTGGATCCGCTCCGGGTCCTGGCCCGCGACCAGCCGGAAGCTCAGCTTCACCAGGGCGGACGAGGGGATGACGGTCTTGCTGCCCGCGCCCTGGTAGCCGCCGCCGATGCCGTTGACCTCGGCGGTGGGGCGGGCCCAGACGCGCTCCAGCGTGGAGTAGCCGGCCTCGCCCGCGGTGGCCTGCGAGGCGGCCGTGCGCAGCCAGGTGTCCTCGTCGAAGGGCAGTTCGGCGAAGAGGGCCCGTTCGGTCTCGGTGAGTTCGGTGACCCCGTCGTAGAAGCCGGGGACCGCGACCCTGCCGTCCGTGTCGTGGAGAGCGGCGACGAGGCGGGCGAGGGCGGTCGCGGGGTTGGGGACGGCGCCGCCGAAGGACCCGGAATGGATGTCCTGGGCCGGGCCGTGCAGCTCGATCTCGCATTCGGCGAGGCCGCGCATGCCGGTGCAGACGGTGGGGGTGTTCTCGTCCCACATGCCGGTGTCGGACACGATCACGACGTCGGCCGCGAGGCGGGCTGCCCGCTCTTCGGCCAGTGCGCGGAAGTGCGGCGAGCCGGACTCCTCCTCACCCTCGACCAGGAGCTTGAGGTGTACGGCGGGGGTCACGCGACCGGTCGCGGCGAGATGGGCACGGACGCCGAGCGTGTGGAAGAACACCTGGCCCTTGTCGTCGGCCGCGCCGCGTCCGTACATCCTGCCGTCGCGGATGACCGGTTCGAACGGGTCGCTGCTCCAGCCGTCCTCGGGGGCGGCGGGCTGCACGTCGTGGTGGCCGTAGACCAGGACGACGGGGGCGTCCGGATCGTCCGACGGCCACTCGGCGAAGACGGCGGGGGCGCCGGGTGTCTCCCAGATCTCGGTGACGGGGAACCCGGTCTCGGCCAGCTTGCCGGACAGCCATTCGGCGCTGCGCCGTACGTCTCCGTCGTGCTCCGGCTGGGCGGAGACGGACGGGATGCGCAGCCACTCGGCGAGGTCCTCGAGGAAGGCCGCGCGGTGCTGCCCGGTGTACGTACGGACGGCGCTGTCCGGGGTGTCGCTCATGCTTATGAGCCTATCGGCCCTGCGGAGGTGGATCGTCCAGCAGGAGCTTTTCCAGCTCCTCCCTGCCCGGCAGCCCGGCGGGGTGGGACGTCTCCCCGGTGCGTACGTACAGAAAGGTCGCGGTGACCGCTTCCAGAGGCAGACCGTGCAGTTCGGCCCAGGCCAGGCGGTAGACGGCGAGCTGGAGAGGGTCAGCCGTGCGGTGCCGGCTGGTCTTCCAGTCGACGATCTCGTACGTGTCGCCCGTGCGGTAGACCGCGTCGATCCGGCCGCGGATCACCCGGCCCCCGAGCGTGATCTGGAACGGGGTCTCGACGCGGTACGGAGTGCGCCGGGCGTACGCGGTGCGCTCGAAGGCCTCCTTGAGCTCGGCGAGGTCGCGTTCGTCAGCGATGTCCGCGTCGCTCCCGTCGCCCCCGGGGAGTTCGTCCGGGCCGAGCATGGGCAGCGGGAGCTCCTCGAACCGGGATTCCACCCAGGCGTGGAAGCGGGTCCCCCTGCGGGCGGCGGGCTGCGGGGGGCGGGGCATGGGACGGGCGAGCTCCCGCGCGAACCCCTCCGGGTCGTCGGCGAGGTGCAGCAGCTGGGTGGCGGAGAGCGTGGCGGGTACGACGACGTCCCGGACGGTCGCGCGGGCGCGGCGCAGCTCACCGGCGAGGGCGTCGAGGTCACGGTCCCAGGAGGCGAGGGTGCGGGACTCCTCCGGGGTGAGGTCCGCGTCCGCCGGGAGGCGGGCGGCGGGAACGTGCGGGACGGGAGCGTGCGGGACGGGAGCGTGCGGGACGGGAGCGTGCGGGACGGGAGCGGCCGGACCGGCGTGCGGGCCGGGCTCGCCGTCCGGGAACGGATCATCGTACGGGGCGTCGGTCTCCGCGTAGGACGGCTCCTCAGGCGCCTCAGGCTCGTCGCCGTACGGCGGCTCGTCCTCGTACGGCGGCTCCTCGTCGAACGGAGGCTCCGGGGCGTGCGAGGGCTCCTCGTACGCGTCGGGCACAGGCGTGGCCGCGAGGGCCTCCAGGTGGGCCAGCACCGTGTCCCGGGCTGCGCGGCGGCGGGCCATGGCCGCGTCGTCGAGCGGGAGGGGCCATGCCTGGTCGGCGTCGTTCTCCTCGAGTGCCGGGTTCTCCTCGTCCTCCCCGGGCGCGTCCTCCCAGACCTCGATCTCGCCGTACCCCGCCGCGCAGTGCTCGTACAGCGCGTCCAGGAAGGCGGACGGGCCGCGGGGCTTCTTCTGGGACGGGCCCCACCAGTGGCCGGAGCCGAGCAGCAGGCTGCGGGGGCGGGTGAAGGTGACGTAGCCGAGACGGAGTTCCTCGGTGTGCTGATGCCCCTTCATCTCCTCCTTGAACGCCTTGATGCCCTTGGCGTCGAAGGAGTGGAGCGTGGGGAGCGTGGCCGCGTCGCCGCGCAGGGCGTGCGGGAGGACCTGTGACTGCGAGGTCCACGCGTCCCGGGACTGCGTACTGGGGAACTGGCCGCCGACGAGGCCCGGGACGGCGACGACGTCCCATTCCAGGCCCTTGGACTTGTGGGCGGTGAGGACCTTCACCGTGTTCTCGCCGCCGGGCAGGGCGTTGTCCAGGCCCTTCTCGTACTGCGCGGCGGTGCGCAGGAAGCCGAGGAAGGCGAGCAGGCTCGCCTCCCCGTCCACTGCGGCGAAGCCGGCCGCGACGTCCAGGAAGTTGGCGAGGGTCTCGCGGCGGCGTGCGGCCAGGGCGTGCGGCGACGCGGAGAGTTCCACTTCGAGGCCGGTGGTCGCGAGGACGCGGTGCAGTACGTCCATGAGGGGGTCGGCCAGTGAGCGGCGGAGGTCGCGGAGCTCGGTGGCGAGGCGGGCGAACCGGACGCGCGCCTCGGCGGAGAAGGGCAGCTGGTCGTCCTCTGACCCGCCGGACTCCAGGAAGGTGTCGAGGGCGTCGGCGAGCGAGATCACCTCGGCGGGGTCGATGCCCTCGACCGCTTCGGCCAGACGCCGGTCCGGGTCGACGTCGTCGTCACCGGGGGCGGAGCGGTGGACGAGCAGGCGGGCGCGACGTCCCAGGAGTGCGAGGTCCCGGGGGCCGATGCGCCAGCGTGGTCCGGTGAGCAGCCGGACCAGGGAGGCGTTGGCCCCGGGGTCCTGGAGGACCTCGCAGACGGCGACGAGGTCGGCGACCTCGGGGAGGTGCAGCAGGCCGGACAGGCCGACGACCTCGACCGGGATGTCCCGGGCGACGAGGGCGGCCTGGATGCGGGGGAAATCACCCGCTGTCCGGCACAGGACGGCGATCTCCCCGGGCGCCGTGCCGGTCCGTACGAGGTGGGCGAGCGAGTCGCCGAGCCAGTCGATCTCCTCGGCGTGTGTGCGCAGGAGGGCGCACCGGACCGCGCCGTCCCTCTCGGCTCCGGGCGCGGGGCGCAGTGCCTCGACTCCCTCGTGCATGGCACGCAGGGGTTCCGCGAGGCCGTTGGCGAGATGGAGGAGACGGCCTCCGCTGCGGCGGTTCTCGCTGAGGGAGTAGCGGGTGGCCGGGGTGCCGTCGGCGTGCGGGAAGTGGTGCGGGAAGTCGTCGAGGTTGGCCACGGAGGCGCCGCGCCACCCGTAGATCGCCTGGCAGGGGTCGCCGACCGCGGTGACCGCGTGGCCTGCCGTACCGCTCCCGCCTGCCGTGCCGCTCCCGCCTGCCGTGCCTTTCCCTCCTCCCCCGCCGAACAGGGCGGCCAGGAGCAGCCGCTGGGCCACGGAGGTGTCCTGGTACTCGTCGAGCAGGACGACCCGGAATTCGTCGCGCAGGATGGTGCCGACCTCGGGCCGGGTGAGGGCCAGCTCGGCGGAGAGCGCGATCTGGTCGCCGAAGTCGAGGAGGTCGCGGCTGCGCTTGGCCGCCCGGTAGCGCCGGGTCAGCTCGAGGAGCTCGCGGCGGGCCCCCGCCGTCTCGGGGAGCTTGCGCAGCTCGGCGTTGGTGAGCCTGGCCGTCTCCAGCGTGTGGAGCAGCTCGGTGTCGTGCTCCGCGAGCTGTTCGGGCCGTACGAGGTGTTCGGCGAGCTCCGCGTCCAGGGCCAGCAGGTCGCTGACGAGGGTGGGGAAGGACCGGGTCAGCGCCGGATAGGGGCCGGGCGCCTCGCGCAGCACCCGGGCGGCGAGCTGGTAGCGGGTGGCGTCGGCGAGGAGCCGGGTGGTGGGTTCGAGGCCGATCCGCAGTCCGTGGTCGGTGAGGAGCCGCCCGGCGAAGGCGTGGTAGGTGGAGATGCTGGGCTCGCCCGGGGGGTTGTCCGGGTCGATGACGTCCGGGTCGGTGACCCCGGCCGCGACGAGGGCCTTGCGGACTCGCTCGGCCAGCTCACCGGCGGCCTTGTTCGTGAACGTCAGGCCGAGGACCTGCTCCGGGGCCACCTGTCCGGTCCCGACCAGCCACACCACCCGGGCGGCCATCACGGTGGTCTTCCCCGAGCCGGCTCCGGCCACGATCACCTGCGGAGCGGGCGGCGCGGTGATGCAGGCCGTCTGCTCCGGGGTGAAGGGGATCCCGAGGAGCTCCTTGAGCTGCTCGGGATCGTCGATACGGGAGGACACTCCAAAGAGGCTAACCGGACGCACCGACAACGCGGTCCCCCACGGATTCCCCCCTAACGGTCATTCGATGATCTGACGGCCTTCGGGCTGCGCGCTGCACGATGCCTTGAAGGCGCAGTGGGTGCAGTGCTGGCCGGTCGTCGGGGTAAACCGTTCGTCCAGGACCCGGCCGGCCGCCGTGGCCAGCAGGTCCGAGACCCATTCCCCGGAGAGGGGTTCCTGCGCCTGCACCTTGGGAAGGGCTTCGCCGCCCTCCTTCTTCGGGGCGGGCTGGCGCAGCTGTACGAGTTCGGCGCCTCCCGGTTCCGGACGGTGGCCGTCGAAGACCTCGTCGACGGCGCCTTCCCTGACGGCCAGCTGGTACACGGCGAGCTGGGGGTGGGAGGCCACCTCGTCCTTGGTGGGCGCTCCCTTGCCGGTCTTGAAGTCGACGACGTACGCCCGGCCCTCTGCGTCCTGTTCGACGCGGTCCATGGAGCCCCGGATGCGCACGGCGTACTCGCCGGCTTCGAGGGTGACGTCGAAGTCGTGCTCGCTGGCGGCGGGGGTGCGGCCGGTGCGGTCCATGACGTGCCAGCGCAGGAAGCGCTCCAGGGCGACGCGTGCCTGGTCCTTCTCCTGCTGTGACTTCCACGGGGCGTCGAAGACCAGGCCGTCCCACACGGAGTCGAGGCGTTCCATCAGGACGTCCAGGTCGGCGGGGGTACGCCCGGACGCCACCTCGTCGGCGAGCACATGGACCACGTTGCCGAAGCCCTGTGCCGCCGTCGCCGGGGCATCGGCCTTCACCTCGCGGCCCAGGAACCACTGGAGGGCGCAGCTGTTGGCGAGCTGGTCGAGCGCGCTCCCGGAGAGCGCGACGGGATGGTCCCGGTCACGCAGCGGGACCTCGGAGCGGGTCGGTTCGTTCAGCCCCCACCAGCGGTACGGGTGCGCCGCGGGAACCAGCGGCCGGCCTTCGTCGTCGGTGAGCGCCGCGAGCCGGGCGAGCCGGCGTGCGGCGGCGTCGCGCAGGGCTTCCGAGGCGGCGGGGTCGACGGTCGTCGCCCGGAGCTCGGCGACGAGCGAGGCCACCGCGAGCGGGCGGCGGGGGCGTCCGGTGACGTCCCGGGGCTCGACACCGAGCTCGGTGAGGAAGCGGGAGGGCTGGTCGCCGTCGTCGGCGGGGGCCTTGACGGCGGTGACGACGAGACGTTCACGGGCCCGGGTCGCGGCGACGTAGAACAGGCGGCGTTCCTCGGCCAGGAGCGCCCCCGGGGTGAGCGGTTCCGCCAGGCCGTCGCGCCCGATCCGGTCCGCCTCCAGGAGCGATCCCCGGCGGCGCAGGTCGGGCCAGAGGCCCTCCTGCACCCCGGCGACGACCACCAGGCGCCATTCGAGGCCCTTGGAGCGGTGCGCGGTCATCAGACGTACGGCGTCGGGGCGTACGGCGCGCCGGGACAGGGTGTCGGCGGCGATGTCCTGGGCGTCGACCTCCTCCAGGAAGTTGAGCGCGCCGCGTCCCCCGGTGCGGTCCTCGGCCCGTGCCGCACTGTCGAAGAGGGCGCATACGGCGTCGAGGTCCCGGTCGGCGTTCCGGCCGCCCGCGCCGCCGCGCAGTGCCGCCCGCTCGAGACGGCCGGGCCAGGGGGTGCCCTTCCACAGGGTCCACAGGGCCTCTTCGGCGGTCCCCCCGCCCTCGAGGAGTTCACGGGCGTCACGCAGGAGCGCGCCGAGCCGCTGGGCTCCGCGGGCGTACGCCGGATCGTGCGTGACCAGGCGCTCGGGCTCGGAGAGTGCGCGGGCCAGCAGTTCCCCGGACGGCGGCGGTACGCGGTTCCCGGCGGCCCGCTCCTCGTCGCGCAGGGCGCGGCCCAGACGGCGCAGGTCGGCGGCGTCCATGGAGCCGAGGGGGGAGGTGAGCAGGGCGAGTGCGGTCTCGGTGTCGAGCCGGCCTGGTGCTGCCGTGTCGCTTCCCCTCCTCTCCTCCACGTGTTCCTCTGCTTCCTCGTCCTCTGCTTCCTCGTCCTCTGCTTCCTCGTCCCCCGTTTCCTCGGGCACGGAGGGGAGGACCTCCTCGGCGTCCTCGGCCGCGGTGGTGTACAGGGCCGCCGTGGCGACGGCGCGCAGGGCGGTCAGGAGCGGGGCGACCGCCGGTTCGTGGCGCAGTGGGAGATCGTCGCCGTCGACCTCCAGAGGGACTCCGGCGGAGGTGAGCGCCCGGCGCACAGCTGGGATCGAACGGCCGCCGGCGCGTACGAGGACCGCCATGTCCCGCCAGGGCACCCCCTCTTCCAGGTGCGCGCGCCGGAGCAGATCGGCGATGTTCTCCAGCTCGGTGGACGGAGTCGGATAGGTGTAGGTCTCGACGCGGCCGCCCGGGCGCACGGCGGACAGCTCGCGGTGGGCGCGGACCTTGTCCGAGGGCAGGCGGGTGAGCGGCATCCGGCGGGTGAGCAGCCGGGTCGCTTCGAGCAGGTGTGCGCCGGAGCGGCGTGAGGTGGTGAGGACCCCGACGGGGGTGGGCGCGCCGTCGGCCCGGCGGAAGGTGTCGGGGAAGTCGAGGATGCCGTTCACGTCGGCGCCCCGGAAGGCGTAGATCGACTGGTCGGGGTCGCCGAAGGCGATCAGCGTCCGGCCGCCGCCGGTGCCCGGCGCGGAACTCCCCTGGTTCCCGGCCAGGGCGTGCAGCAGCCGTACCTGGGCGGGGTCCGTGTCCTGGTACTCGTCGACGAGGACCGCGTCGTAGCTCCGGGCCAGCGCCGCCGCCACCTCCGGCCGTTCGGCGAGCAGGACCGCCCGGTGGACCAGTTCCGCGTAGTCGAGGACCCCTTGGGCGTCGAGGACGTCCAGGTACTCGGCGAGGAACTGGGCGGCGGCGCTCCAGTCCGGGCGCCCGGTGCGGCGGGCGAAGGCGGCCAGCGCGTCCGGGCCGAGGCCCAGTTCACGGCTGCGGGCCAGCACCGCCCGCACCTCGTCGGCGAAGCCACGGGTGGTCAGACAGGCCCGGAGCTCGTCGGGCCAGCGGACGTGTGCCAGCCCTGCCCGCTCCAGGCCGAGCTGGCCGGCCAGGAGTTCGCGGACGGTGACGTCCTGCTCGGGCCCGGAGAGCAGGCGCAGCGGATCCGCGAAGAGGTCGGCGTCCTGGTGGGCACGGACCAGGGCGTAGCAGTACGAGTGGAAGGTGGTGGCCTGCGGGCCCCGGGTGCCGCCGAGCCGGGCGGCCATCCGGTCGCGCAGTTCGACCGCCGCCTTGCGGCTGAAGGTGAGGACCAGGATGCGGGCGGGGTCGGTCCCCCGGGCCACGCGCTGGGCGACCGCCTCCACCAGGGTCGTGCTCTTGCCGGTACCGGGTCCGGCGAGGACCAGCAACGGGCCGTCCCGGTGGTCAACCACCGCGCGCTGCGGTGCGTCCAGAAGAGGGGGTTCCACGGAGCCCGGCGGTGTGCGCACCAGCCGGTACGCGCCCGGGGCCCGCCGCCGTGCCTGACGGTGCGGGCCGTTCCGGGTGGTGAAAGGGGAGCTCACGTGGATCGCCGGTCCTGGTGGGTGTACTCGGTCTGCGCGGTGGCCGGCCATGGGGGTGACGGCCCGGGTGTGACATCTGCTGGTGACGGACTGTGCTGAAGGCCGGTGCGAAGGCCGGTCGTGACGGAAACGGATGAGGGAGCGGAGCGTGCCGCGTGTGGACGACGCTACGCCAGCGACGAGGCGGAAATCAGGCTCCGGGCCGCGTCCCCCGTCACACGTGGGGGCCACCGACGCGCCGGTGCGTCCCGTTCACCGGCCCGGCTCCCGCCCCGGCGGGGCAGGTTGGCGGAAGCTGTCAGATGTGAGCTTCGTCGCCCGGACCACCGGTCACGCCGTCCCATCGGGCGCGCTTCATGTCGAGGCGCGGAACGTGCCCGTCCGCGTCGCGCGGGGCCGCGCGCAGCGGCGTGCCCTCCTCGCGGTAGTGGCCGAGCGCCCGCAGCTCATGGCCCGGCAGCAGTGCCCCGTCGGCGCGCACCACACGCCACCAGGGCGCCATGGAGCCGTACAACGCCATCACCCGGCCGACCTGTCTGGGCCCGCCGTCACCGAGCCACTCCGCGACATCGCCGTACGTCATGACACGGCCGGGTGGAATGAGGTCCGCCACATCCAGCACCCGCTCGGCGTAGACAGGCAGCTCGGTGGTCACGGGGCCGACGGGCGGGGCCCCCGCCCGGCTGCCGCTCGTCCGGTCTTCGCTCATCCGTCCCATCCTGCCGTACGCCACCGACAACCAGCCCTGCCCGGAGTCGTCCTGGTCACACACCGTGCACAGGCGGGCGAAGCAGCGTATGTTGCCCATCGCGCCCGCGCAATGCACCCTGATGCCCCCCTCTGTCTGCAGGCCGTGCCACCATCGTGCGGGCGGTGACCGGTGAAACGAGAACACGAAGATTCGTCAGAGGCTAAGGAGCAGGGCGTGCAGCCACCGAAGGCGGCGGACGCCTCTGATGCGGAGCCGCGCCCGGACGCACCCGATGGCCCGGACGCCGGAGAAACCCCCGGGTCGTCCCCGGAACACCTCTCGGGCTCGACACTCGCGTCGGCCGGCGCCGACCTGACCGACCGTGTATCGGGCGACGAGCCTCTGCTGGCCGCCCGGGTCCACCGCCCCTCCGATCTGCTGCGGCTCCTCGTCGGGGTCCTCGCGATCGCTCTGCTGCTCTCCATCGCCGCCTTCGCCCAGGGGACCACCACCGGCCTCGAGGACGACATCTCCAAGGGCACCGACCAGGCCCCCGATCTGCTGATCAAGATCGCGGGCCTGGTGTCCAGCATCGCCGTGCTCCTCGTGCCGGTCGCTTTCGCGATCGAGCGGCTGGTGAAACGCGACGGGCTGCGGATCGCGGACGGGGTGCTCGCCGCCGTGCTGGCCCACGGGGTGACCCTGGCCACCGATCTCTGGGTCGCCCGGTCGGCCCCCGGGACGATCCGCGAGGCCCTGACCCAGCCCCAGCCGGGTGACGCGCTCACCGACCCGGTGCACGGATACCTCGCGCCCGTCATCGCCTATATGACGGCGGTCGGGATGGCCCGCAGACCGCGCTGGCGGGTCGTGCTGTGGGTGGTGCTGCTCCTGGACGCCTTCGCGATGCTGGTCGGCGGGTACACCACCCCGTTCTCGATCGGCCTCACCGTGCTGATCGGCTGGACCGTGGCGTACGGCACGCTGTACACGGTCGGCTCGCCGAACGTCCGTCCGACCGGCCAGCACCTGATGGCCGGTCTGCGCCACGTCGGCTTCCGTCCGGTCGCCGCGATGCGCACCGAGGACGCTCCCGACAACGTCGACCAGAGCGACCGGGGGCGCCGCTATCTGGTCACCCTGGAGGACGGCCCACCGCTGGACGTGACGGTCGTCGACCGTGAACAGCAGGCCCAGGGCTTCTTCTACCGGGTATGGCGCAGGCTCACCTTGCGCAGCATCACCCAGCGCCGCTCGATCCAGTCGCTGCGCCAGGCCCTGGAGCAGGAGGCGCTCCTCGCGTACGCGGCGATCGCCGCCGGGGCCAACGCACCCAAGCTGATCGCCACGTCCGAGCTGGGGCCCGACGCCGTGATGCTCGTGTACGAGCACATCGGCGGGCGCTCGCTGGACGCGATGGAGGACGAGGAGATCACCGACGACCTGGTGCGGGGCGCCTGGCGGCAGGTCAAGGCACTCCAGTCGCGGCGGATCGCGCACCGCAGGCTCACCGGTGACGCCATCCTGGTGGACAGTTCCGGCACGGTGTTCGTCACCGATCTGCGGGGCGGTGAGATCGCGGCCGGTGACCTCGTCCTGCGCATGGACGTCGCCCAGCTGCTCACCACCACCGGGCTGCGCGTGGGCGCCGAACGGGCCGTCGCCGGCGCGCTCGCCGTGCTCGGGCCCGACGCCGTCGCCGACTGCCTGCCGCTGCTCCAGCCGATCGCGCTGAGCCGCTCCACCCGGGCGACACTGCGCAGACTCGCCCGGGAACGTTCGCAGCGCGAGCGTGAGGCGGTGCTGGAGGCCTCGCAGGCGGCGAAACAGAGCAAGGCGGAGGAACAGGGCTCGGAGGCCGGCGACCGCAAGGCGGTCCGCAAGTCGCTGCGCACGGAGAAGCAGGCCGAGAAACGGGCGATGGACGATGCCCTGGACGAGGCCCGCGAGGAGGACATGCTGGCCCAGATCCGTGGCCAGGTGCTGCTGATCAGGCCGCAGGCACCGGTCGAGCCGGTCCGGCTGGAGCGCATCAAACCGCGCACCCTGTTCAGCTTCATCGCGGGTTCCATCGCCGCCTACTTCCTGATCTCACAGGTCACCGAGGCCGACTTCGGCACGGTCGTGGAGCAGGCGGAGTGGGGCTGGGTGGCGGCCGCGCTGGGCTTCTCGGCCCTGAGCTATGTCGCCGCGGCCATGAGCCTGCTCGGCTTCGTACCGGAGCGGGTGGCCTTCGGGAAGACCGTGCTGGCGCAGGTGGCCGGGTCGTTCGTGAAGATCGTGGCACCGGCGGCGGTCGGCGGTGTGGCGCTGAACACGCGCTTCCTGCAACGCGCCGGGGTGCGTCCCGGGCTCGCCGTCGCGAGCGTCGGCGCGTCCCAGCTGTTCGGGCTCGGCTGCCACATCCTGCTGCTCGCCCTGTTCGGCTACCTGACCGGCACGGAGAAGACCCCGGACTCGCTCACCCCGTCGAGGACGGTCATCGCGGGCCTCCTCACGGTCGCCGTGCTCGTGCTGGTGGTGACCGCGATCCCGTTCATGCGGAAGTTCGTCGCCACCCGGGTGCGCTCGCTGTTCGCCGGCGTCGTGCCTCGCATGCTCGACGTGGTGCAGCGCCCGCAGAAGCTGGTCACCGGCATCGGCGGCATGGTGCTGTTGACCGGGCTGTTCGTCCTGTGCCTCGACGCGTCGATCCGCGCGTTCAGCGGTCCCGACGTCCCCCAGCTCAGCTACGCCAGCATCGCGGTGGTCTTCCTCGCGGGCAACGCCCTGGGGTCCGCGGCGCCCACCCCGGGCGGTATGGGGGCGGTCGAGGGTGCGCTGACCCTGGGTCTGATCGCGGTGGGCCTGCCCAAGGAGGTCGCGGCGCCGGCCGTGCTGCTGTACCGCGTGATGACCCTGTGGCTGCCGGTGCTTCCCGGCTGGATCTGCTTCAACCAGCTGACCCGTAAGGGAGAGCTCTAGGACGTGTTTCGGACAGGCGGGACTTTCGAAACCCGCCCTGGAACACACGTGCGAGGGGGGCCACTCGCATGGACCGCGCCCCGCGCGTTCCCCCGCGCCCCGCCGCACGATGGGGTCATGAGGACCTCTCCCGCTCTGCGTGCCGCCGCCCTCGCCGCCACCGTCACCGTGCTGCTGCCGCTGACGGCCTGTTCGGACGACGGCGACGACGGGGGTACGGAGAGGTCGACGCCGAAGACGGCCTCGACGGCGTCGCCCACCGCGACCGCGGAGAAGCTGTCCTCCCAGAAGCTCGACTGGGAGCCCTGTCCGGCTCCCAGCCAGGCCCAGGGCAGCGGCACGTCCCCCTCGCCGCTGCCGGGCGGAGGGTCCTGGAAGTGCTCCTTCATGGACGTACCCCTCGACTACGCGGACCCGGAAGGCCGGACCGTCGAACTGGCGCTCATCCGCGCCGCCGCCAGGAACCAGGACCGGCGCATCGGCTCGCTGATCTTCAACTTCGGCGGGCCGGGCGCCTCCGGCGTCGCCACGCTGCCGTCCTTCGGCTCCGCGTACGACACGCTCCGCACCCGCTACGACCTGGTGAGCTTCGACCCACGCGGGGTCGGCCGCAGCGAGGGCGTCGAGTGCTCGGACGACAAGACGCTCGACGTCCGGTACGAGCAGGACGGCACCCCTGACGACGCGGAGGAGGAGAAGTCGTTCGTCGCCGACCAGAAGTCCTACATCGCGGACTGCAAGGAGAACTCCGGGGACGAACTGCCCTACGTCGGCACCACGAACGCGGCCCGGGACATGGATCTGCTGCGCCAGGTCCTCGGCGACGACAAGCTGCACTACTTCGGGATCTCGTACGGCACGGAACTGGGCGGTGTCTACGCCCACCTGTATCCCGGGAACGTCGGCCGGGCCGTCCTGGACGCGGTCGTCGACCCGACGGAGGACTCCCTGGACTCCTCGCTCGGCCAGGCCAAGGGCTTCCAGCTCGCCCTGGACAACTTCACCGCCGACTGCGCCGAGCGCGACGCGTGCAAGCTCCCGGGGGCTACGTCGCGAGAGGTCCAGGACTGGATCGCCGATCTGCTCGCCCAGTTGGAGAAGAAGCCCGTCCCGGGGCTCGGCGAACGGGAGCTGACCCAGACCCAGGCCACCACCGGCATCGCGTCCGCCCTCTACTCCAAGGAGACCTGGCCGTTGCTCGAACAGGGCCTCGACGAGGCGGACGGCAACAACGGAGGACTGCTGCTCGCGCTCGCCGACTCGCTGAACGGCCGCTCCGAGGACGGGCACTACGACAACTCGAACGCGGCCAACGCGGCCATCAACTGCGCGGACTCCCAGCAGCGGTTCACCCTGGAACAGACCAGGAAGGCGCTCCCCGAATTCCGCAAGGCCTCCCCCGTGTTCGGCGACTACCTGGGCTGGGGGCTGATGTCCTGCACCGGCTGGCCCGTCGCGGGCGCCTGGGACACCCCGGACGTCAGCGCGCCGGGGTCGGCCCCGATCCTGGTCATCGGCAACACGGGGGACCCGGCGACGCCGTACCCCGGCGCGAAGGCGATGGCCGCCGAGCTCGGCAAGGGGGTCGGGATCGAGCTCACGTACGAGGGTGAGGGCCACGGGGCGTACAACGGCGGCAGCACCTGCGTGCAGAAGGCCGTGGACGGCTATCTGCTCGAAGGGAAGGTCCCGAAGTCGGGAACGGTCTGCCGGTGACCACGCCTCGGGCGACCGGCCATCGGTGACACCGAGGGCGCCCGCGGACGGCGGACGGACGGACCCGGTCCTGACGGTCCCCACGACGAAGGGGCCGGCCGCGGTGCGGAGCCGACCCCTTCCTACGTACTGCCGTGGCCCTAGTAGACCGGCTTCTCGGGCTCGATCTGGTGGACCCAGCCGATCACGCCGCCGCCGACGTGCACCGCGTCGGCGAAGCCCGCCGACTTGAGGACCGCGAGGACCTCGGCGCTGCGGACACCGGTCTTGCAGTTCAGGACGATGCGCCTGTCCTGCGGAAGGTCCTGGAGGGCGCTGCCCATCAGGAACTCGTTCTTCGGGACCAGCCGGGAGCCCGGGATCGAGACGATCTCGTACTCGTTCGGCTCACGGACGTCGATGATCTCGATCTTCTCGTCGCCGTCGATCCACTCCTTGAGCTGCTTGGGAGTGATCGTGGAACCGGCCGCCGCCTCCTGGGCCTCCTCGGAGACGACGCCGCAGAAGGCCTCGTAGTCGATGAGCTCGGTGACGGTGGGGTTCTCGCCGCAGACCGCGCAGTCGGGGTCCTTGCGGACCTTGACCTGGCGGTACTGCATCTCCAGCGCGTCGTAGATCATCAGACGGCCGACCAGCGGGTCACCGATGCCGGCGAGCAGCTTGATGGCCTCGTTGACCTGGATGGAGCCGATGGACGCGCAGAGCACACCCAGGACACCGCCCTCGGCGCAGGAGGGAACCATGCCGGGGGGCGGCGGCTCCGGGTAGAGGCAGCGGTAGCAGGGACCGTGCTCGGACCAGAAGACGGACGCCTGGCCGTCGAAGCGGTAGATCGAGCCCCAGACGTACGGCTTGTTCAGCAGGACCGCGGCGTCGTTGACGAGATAGCGGGTGGCGAAGTTGTCCGTGCCGTCCACGATCAGGTCGTACTGGGCGAAGATGTCCATCACGTTCTCGGCTTCGAGCCGCTCTTCGTGAAGGACCACGTTCACCAGGGGGTTGATCCCCTGCACGGTCTCCTTGGCCGACTGGGCCTTGGACTTGCCGATGTCGGCCTGGCTGTGGATGACCTGACGCTGCAGGTTCGACTCGTCGACCTCGTCGAACTCGACGATGCCGAGCGTGCCGACGCCGGCCGCGGCCATGTACATCAGAGCCGGTGAGCCGAGGCCACCGGCTCCGACACAGAGCACCTTCGCGTTCTTCAGCCGCTTCTGTCCGTCCATCCCGACATCCGGGATGATCAGATGGCGGGAGTACCTGCGGACCTCATCGACGGTGAGCTCAGCAGCTGGCTCGACCAAGGGTGGCAGCGACACAGGAACCTCAACAATGCAGGTGGTCGGTTTCTACGTACTTCATCTACGTACGGTTGTTCTCCCGTAACACTGCCACGCCGCTCCTCATTCCGAGATACCCGGTCCGATCCGCGAGACGAATTCGTCCCAGTAGCTGGGCGGTGCCGCAAATGGGTCGGTTTGCCCGTTCGCGCTGTCCCGGTCCGTGAAGAAGATCGTGCCCGCACCCTGCCAGCGGGCGACGCGCATGGCCTCCTCCAGGTGCGTGCGCGGGACCCCGTGGACGAGGTGCACGAAACGGCCCGGTTCGTACGCGGCGGTCCACTCGGCCGCCTGCGACCAGCGGTAGTCGGCCCACGGCCCACGGAAGGTGACCAACTGGTCGGCGGCCTCGGCATAGCCCGGATGCGGGTGGATGCCGTGGCCCAGGACCACCCGGCCGGCTTCCTCGTCCGCGCTGTCGCTGTCCGCCACGAGCGCGGAGAGGGTGCTGGTCAGCCGGCGGACCGTGGGGAGCCCGTCGCGTTCCGCCGGGCAGTGGTCCAGGTAGAAACCGCCGACGCGGTACCAGTCGAGGTAGGTCCGGGCCTCGGCGACCAGCTCGCCGACGGGACGGCTGCCCCAGGCCAGGTCGAGGTGGCCCAGCAGCCTGCCGCCCGCGGCCCGGACGGTGTCCTCGGGAACCTCGCCGCGCAGAGCCCGCTCGCGTGCGTTACGCAGTCGGCCCGCGACCTCCAGGCAGTGCGGGTCGGGCCGGGCGCCCGGCCCGTCGTCGATGTTGAGGACGGCCCAGTGCAGCGGGGTGCCCGGCCGGTCGAGCTCCGCCCACTCGGAGGGCGCGAGGAGCGGATGGGCGTATCCGGGCACGCCGACACCGAGCTGTTCCGAGGCGCCGGTCCGCAGGGTGGAGCCGGTGCTGGTCAGATGCGGCATGCCGCCTCCATCCAGATGTCCGCGAGGGACTCCTCCAGATTGATACGGGGACGCCAGCCGAGCCGGTCCCGGGCGGTGCGCACATCGGCCTGCTGCCAGGCACCGCAGCCGTCGGGGTAAGGGGACGGGGTCGCCGCGAGATGCTCCACGGCCGATTCCGTGGAGGCGCGGGGGGCGTGGAGGGGAAGCCGGGCGGGGGGCATGTCGAGCTCGTGGAGTGCGCCCGCGTATCCGGCGACCCTGGCGAGGACCGCCGCCGCGTCGCGCAGCCGTACGGCCCGGCCGGTGCCGATGTTGACGACGCCCTGGGCGGCGGAGAGCGAGGCGGCGTGCACGGCGCGCGCCACGTCGCGTACGTCGACGAAGTCGCGCTGCACCCCGAGGCCGCTGAGCTTGAGCTCGGGGTCGCCGGTCTGCATGGCGCGGCGCATGGTCTCGGCGAGCCTGCCGAGCGGGGAGCCGGCCGGTGTGCCGGGCCCCACCGGGGAGAAGACGCGCAGCACGACCGCGTCCAGACCGGAGCCGAGGACCAGCTCGGTGGCGGCGAGCTTGCTGACGCCGTACGGGCCTCCCGGCCGGGGCACCGCGTCCTCTGCGGTGGACGAGCCGGGCTGCGAGGGCCCGTACTCGGAGGCGCAGCCGACCTGGACGAGCCGCGCGCTGCAACCACTGCGGCGCATCGCCTCGCAGACGGTCGCCACGGCGACGGTGTTGTGGCGGGTCAGGTCCCTGGCACCACCGCGGGTGGCGCCGGCGCAGTTCACCACGACCCCGGGGTGGACGGCGTCCAGGAAGCGGGTGAGCGCTCCGGGGCTGCCGCCCGCGAGGTCGAAGCGCACATCGGCGTCGTCGCCGCGGCCGAGTGCCGTGAGGTGCACGGCGGGGTCGGCGAGCAGGCGGTCGGCGACGAAGCGGCCGAGGAATCCGTTCGCTCCGAGCAGCAGAACCCTCATCGCGCACCCTTTCGGTGCCGACGGCGTGCTGCCGGTGCGGGGGATTGGGGGGTCATGTCTGGTATCTCCTTGAAAAGGTGTGGGCGGTACGGAAGACCCGCGGCGTCGGCTCCGCGGGGGTGGGGCAGGCCCTAGCGGGCGTGGGCGGATGCCCGAGTGAGGGTGACCGAGGCGTGGACCAGCAGCCCGAACGCGGCGATGCCGCAGGCGAGGGCGGGTACACCGCCGGGGCCGGCCGCGACGACGACGGCGTCGACGGGCCGGGCGAGGACGCCGAGGCCGGGCAGCCGGCCGGCGAGGACCAGGAAGGGGGCCGCCACTTCGACGGCGCAGGCGGCGGCGAGCCCGGTGGCGGCGGGCTCCGGGAAGCCGTGGACGGCCAGCAGGCGGGCCAGGAAGAGCAGGGCACCGAGGGCGGCCGGGGCCACGAGGCTGCCGCCCGCGCCGGGCCGGCCGAGGTCGGCGAGGAACAGCAGCGCGGTCAGCGCGCACAGGAAGAGCGCGACGACGCCGAAGAGCAGGGGGCGCACGCCGGCGCCGAACTCCGACAGGCCGTGGGACGCGGCCAGCCGGTGACGGGACCGTACGGCGAACAGGCGGGCGCACCAGGCCGCAGGGGTCAGGGCCAGGGTCAGCCCGAGCAGGGGGGTGGGCGTGGCGGTCCAGTGGCCGTCCGGGCCGCCGCTGATGACCTGGACGAGCAGGTCGTCGCCGTACACGACGTAGCCGAGGAGCCAGCAGACGTACAACGTGACGCCGCCGGTGCCGCCCGGGGCGCGCAGCGGACCGCCGCGCAGACAGAGCCGCAGTCCGAGCAGGACGAGCAGCGCTCCGACGGCGGTCACCGCGAACCGGGCTTCAGCGCCGAGCACCCCCTCGGTGACCCTGAGCGCCCCTGCGGTCGCGAGACAGGCGGCACCGGGCAGCAGCGCAGGGAGGGCCCATCCGGCCCGCACGTCCTCGTTCCTGCCGGGGTCCGTCCTCGGCCGGGAGGCGTGAGGGGCGCGCCCGCCCGCGCCGGGCACACGGGCGTAGAGCTCCTCCGCGAGCGAGAAGACGTCGCGATGCCGATAGCGCGCGGCGGTCCGGTCGGTGAGCCCGTGCGCCTCCAGGCCGGCGGCGATCTCCAGGGGGTCGACGGCGCGCTCGCAGAGGTCCCGGTGCCGGTGCATGAGCGCCTTGACCGGGTCCGCGGGTCCACGCCGGACCACGGACCTGCGGGCGGGGTGGTAGGCGACCTCGGGCGCCCGGACCGCGGAACGAACCGCGGCCGGTCCCTCGTCAGCCGGCGCGCACGCGGCGTCCGGGGACGGGCTGTCCGGGGACGGGGTGTCGGTCGGTCTGCCCATCGGGGCTCCTCCGTGGCCGTGGCCGCTCGTGTCGTCACACATCGCGGTCCCCCGCCCCGTGTACGCCCGCGCACACACTCTCCGCACCCATGGCCCAGCTCGGTACCCGGGAGACACCGGCGGCGACCGGCTCGGGTGGCAGGGCACCCAGCACATGGGCCTCCGGGGGCATGGCGAAGGGGCGCGGCGGGCCACCCGGGTCCCGAGGGTCCGACGGCGTTCCCCAACGGGCCGGGGCGTGCCCCGCCAGGTCCAGGTAGATGCCGCGATATGCCTCGAGGTTCTGCTCGACGGTGAAGAGTTCGAGCGCTCTGGCGCGCGCCGCCGCTCCCAGGCGTGCGCGGCGCTCCGGGTCACGCAGGAGCGCGACGCAGGCGTCGGCGAGCGCCCGCGGATTGCGCGGGGGCACCACCAGCCCCGTACCGCCGACGACTTCGACCACGGCGCCCACATCCGTCGAGACCGTGGCGCGGCCGCAGAACATCGCTTCGACCAGGCTGATGGGAAAGCCCTCGACGACGCTGGACAGCACGACGACGCCGCCCGCGGCATAGGCCTCCGCGAGGTCGGGCACCTCGGGGCCGCCGATCTCCTCGAAGGTGACCGGGTTGTCGCCGACGGCGTGCGCGTCCGCGGCCTCGTCGGGGAAGAGC
The DNA here is from genome assembly GCF_042871445.1 of Streptomyces sp. NPDC005794. NCBI lineage: Bacteria > Bacillati > Actinomycetota > Actinomycetes > Kitasatosporales > Streptomycetaceae > Streptomyces > Streptomyces sp. NPDC005794. The sequence continues at coordinate 1,387 of NZ_JBIAIN010000003.1, read as the reverse complement.
TGCGCGGCGAGTGCCCGGCACTGGGCGAGGTAGGTGTCCCCCTCGCTCCCCTGGACCGGCGCGCCGAAGATCCGCAGCCGGGCGTCCGGCTCGGACCTGTGCACTTCGGCGAAGGCGTGGAGCAGGGCGACCAGGTCCTTGGCGGGTTCGATCCGCCCGATCCACACGAGCGTGCCGGGACCGCCCCCGTCGTCGCCTTCCCCCACGGCCCCGAACCGCTCCGCCTCCATGCCCGGGTAGACCGTGCGCAGCTTGCTCCGGTCGGCGCCGAACCGCTCCTGCCAGCGGCGGACATGGGTGTTGCCGGGGGTGATGAGCGCGGCCTGCCGGTAGACCTCGGAGGCGAGCAGCCCGTGGAAGTTGGCCAGCAGGGCGCGCACCGGCGCACCGCGCGGGGCTTCGGGCGCCGCGAGGTAGTGGGCCCGCAGCGGCACTCCGTGCTCCGTCACCAGCAGCGGCACACCGAAGAAGCGTTTGGCCAGCAGCCCCGGCAGAGCCGACGCACCGCCCGACGCCGCATGGCAGAGGTCGACCGCGCCGAGACCGTCCTCGTCGTACCAGTCGACGGAGAGGGGGCGCAGTGCGCGCTCAAGCTCGGCCACGAAGTCGAGGTAGTCGGGGACGGTGGCAGCGTGGACGGTCCGCCCCGTGCCCGGGGCACGGCAGGCCGACTCCACGATGCGTACGGTCGTCTCGGAGCGCAGGGCCTCGTGCAGCCCACCGCGCTCCCGGGCCAGGTCGGCGAGGCCGTAGAGGCCGTCCGTGAAGCGTCCGGCCGCCGCCTCCGCGTCCGCGCCGCCGGAATCCGGCCCGGTCTCGGTGCCGACGCACACCGCGCCGACGAGCGCCGTCACATGCGCCGTGAAGCGCCGTCGGTCCCGCCGCCCGTACGAGCGCCCGAGGCCGGTGGCGAGTCTGCCCGTCAGGCCTCGGGACCGGCCCGAGCGGCGGGCGTCCTCCTCGTGCGTCCACATCGGCGCCGTCCGCACCCGCTCGACCCGGTCGGGGAGCCTGACCCAGCCCTGTTGCTCCTGGTCGGCGGAGCGGCTGAGCGCGAAGAGGTCGAACTCGTGTGAGGGAAGACCGCGTACCAGACGGTCGCACCAGAGTCTGGACTCACCGGTCGCATACGGATAACCACCGTCCGTGAGGAGTCCGATCCGCACGAGCACACCCCCGATCTCCCTTGTGGTCAGCCGCCTTTGCCCGGCGACTCGCAGCGGGACGACCGTATGCGGACAGACAGGTGGGGGGGGGGGGGGGGGGGGGGGGGGGGGGGGGGGGGGGGCGGGGCGGGGGGGGGGGGGGGGGGGGGGGGGGGGGGGGGGGGGGGGGGGGGGGGGGGGGGGGGGGGCGGGGGGGGGGGGGGGCCGGCGGGGGGGGGCGC